>JAKBBN010000018.1 GCA_021808485.1 Planctomycetota bacterium
ACAACCCCTTCGCGATGCATTTTAATACAAAACAGACCGAGAGCCTCAGTCCCTTAGGCACCGGGATTGATTCTCCTTTTCACGCTGAACCAGTACACTGAAACGCGGTTGGGCAAACCATCGCCTGCTTTATTTTTTCGAAGGTGTTAAGGCCGCTCTGCGGACCGAGGCAAAGGCGCCCCCGGGATCAAAACCCTGATGTGGACCGAACCGTTCCGGCGAATTGTGAGGCAGCCTGCTTCCACCGCAATGAAGAATCGGACCGCCGGACAGCCAAGCCCCGCGAGGGCGTTTGCCTGGGTTTGGCCGGCCTTGCCCGGCGGGTGTTTGCACCCAGAGTGAAGGGCGGCGCGTACGCTTGTTGGGAAAAAATGCTGCGCGGCAACACCTTCGGCACCGGCAGGTAATCCCGCGCTAAAGTTCAACTCCCCTCGGCCGCCCAGCGATAAAACGCCAGTAACCGTTGCAATCCGCGAACCGTGGCACCCGCGGTTTGGTGGATAATCCTATTCCGGCCTATTCCGGTAGCAGGCACAACATTTTGGGGATATTTACGCTCCGCGACGGTTCGTTTATGCTGAATAGTTTGCGGATAGGTCGGCCACCCGGGCCGGCACCGGCAGACGGCGATAAAACAGGAAGCGATGATGTCTATAACACTGATGCGAAAATACAGCAAGCCGCTGATGGCCTTTTTCGGCGTCATTCTGATGATTGTTTTTCTGGCCGGCTATTCCTACACCTCCGGCCTTGGCAAAGGTGGGGCCAGTTATGTTGTCGGGCAGCTCAATGGCCGTCCCATCACTACCGGCAGCCTCACCATCCCAACCATTGACGTGCGGATCTTGCGCCGATTGAACCCCAATCTAATGCCGTGGCTTTCGCAGCGAAGCACCTCGCGGGCGGCAATTCAGTTTTACCTGCTTTTGCACGAGGCCCGGCAGAACGGCTTCCTGCCGGACTATAACACCGCGGCTGCGGAATTAAGCGATAAAAGATTGCAGACGCGATTGCAGAAAGTCTTGGCCAACTCCAGTTATGTGGCGGAGAATGTTGTTCAGGCCCTCGGAGATTACGGCGCGATTGAGTCTTTGGCGGAATTTGCCTATGGGGCGGCCCAGCCCAGCGATCCGCAGCTTTCGCATACCTTAAGCGAAATGCAATCACCTCTGGAAATCGGGTATATCCGATTGCGTGCGTCCGCAACCGCCGACGCCATGCCCGCGCCTTCGGCCGGTCTGCTGCGGAAATTGTTCACAAAGTACCGCACTCTGTTGCAATGGGATGCGGAATCGGGAACCCAGCCGCCGCTGGTGAACGGCCGGCGCTACCCCTTTGGTTTCCGCTATCCGGACCGCGTAAAGATGGAATTCCTGAAATTTGATGAGGCCAAGGTGCGGGCGGGGATGAAAGTGACCTTTGCCGACATCCAGGCGGCCTATCGCTACTACGAAGCTCACCGCGCGGATTTTGCCGTTACTCCATCCACGCAAGCCGCCGGTTCGGCCGCAGCCACCACCTTCAAACCGTTTTCCCAGGTAAAGACAGAACTTATCCGCAGGCAGCAGGATAAACAGATTCAACTTCTGTTTCGGCGCATGACGGAATATGCCCGGCGCATCACATCCAAGGTCTGGACGCATCCGGAAATTGATGGTTATTACACTCCCGAACCTGCGAATAAATGGGTGTCCTATCGATCGCTGGCGGCGAAGATTGGCAGGCGGTTCGGCTATACGCCGCAAATCGGCCGATGGAACCACTGGGCCAGCGCTGCGGCGCTGGCATCGCTTCAGGGCATCGGCCAGGCGAGTTCCGTGCAGTCCGGATTTTCTCAACCCGTGGATTTGCCGCTGCTGGCGATGAAGGTGCGTGAACTGGATCCGAAAAGCAAGGGCCTTGGCGTGCTGCTGCATTTGCAGGTGGGCCGTGACGGCCCAGTGCTGACGGATGCCGATGGGAATTATTACCTTTACCGGATCACCGCGGTCAGCCCGGGGCATAATCCCAAAACGCTCTCGCAGGTGCAATCCCAGGTCGTGCGCGATGCGCGATTGCTGGAGGCTTACAAGGCGGACGAGAAGCGGGGCAAAACACTGGCTGGCTGGGCACGCCGGATGGGCCTGGCGGCGGCGGCGAAGAAAGCTGATTTGCCGGTGAAATTCCCCCGGGCATTTACCGCCCTTACGCAGGTTCCCGTGGGCACCGGGCCGACCGGCGAATCGCTCTATTTTTTGGTTCCCTCCTATGTACCGGGTGTGCATGGCCGCCTGGGCCGGCTGACGCGTGCGGCCATTAAACTTGCCCGCGAATGGCAGGTCGCGGCGGAGTCGGGAAAGTTGAAGGGGGCGAAAAAACAGGCGACCATCACCCAGTTTTTGAAGCAGCATAAAGAATCGCAGTTGATCAAGGAACTGGCCGGTAAACCCGCTGAAAGTGTCGCGGTGGACCCGCGGCTGGAGGTGTTTGTGGTGCAACTGGTTCAGGCCCGGCCGCTGCCGGCGAATATCCTTGATCTGGCGGATTTGCGGGCGGAAAATGCGGGCGTTCTGAATTTTCAGATGCGTGAGCTGTATCTGTCCGGCTGGCTGCGCTACAAAGAGGTTGCGGCGCGGGTTGGGTTTGTGACTTCACGGTAAATAAAAAGTCCGGAATATCCCGTCCGCACATGCGCCCAGGCGGGTGCATGTGGCTGTGGTAATGGGGAAACCATCATGAAAATCGCCCTGAACTGGATCAACCAATATCTTGATCGTCCCGTGGACGCCCCGGCCGCCCAGGAGGCATTGGTTAACGGCGGCCTGGTGGTGGAATACATTGATTCGATCGGCTCCACGCAGGTGCTGGACGTGGAAGTTACCAGCAATCGTACGGATTGCCTCAGTCATCTGGGACTCGCACGGGAACTTGCCGCACTGCTGCACCGGCGTTTCGTTCCGCCGGCCGTTACGCTGAACGACAATGGTCCGCCGATGGACAAGGAATTGCAGGTGCAAATTCTGTCACCGGAATATTGCGGCTTTTATTCAGCCCGGCTGATCCGCAATGTTCACGTCGGGCCGTCACCATCGTGGCTGGTAGAGGCGCTGGAATGCATGGGCCTGCGCAGCGTCAATAATGTCGTGGATATCACCAATTACGTGCTGATGGAAACCGGCCAGCCGCTGCATGCCTTTGACTATGCGCAGATTCGCGGCGGCCGACTGACGGTGGATACCGCCGGTGAAAGTGAATCCATTACGGCGATCGACGGCCGCATCTATCCGCTGCTGCCCAGTACGCTGGTCATTGCGGATGCGGTTTCGCCGTTGGCCATTGCCGGGATTATGGGGGGCAAGGAAAGTGAAGTGACGTTGCGCACGCGGGATATCCTGCTGGAATCCGCGGCGTTTGATCCCGTCTGCATTCGCACGACATCGCGGCGACTGAATCTTTCCTCGGATTCGTCCTTCCGTTTTGAGCGCGGCATTGATCCGGCGATGGTGGAGTTCGCCTCGCGCCGGGCGGCGCAGTTGATCGCGGATTTGGCCGGGGGACAACCCGCAGCCGATGTGCTTACGGCAGGCAAGCTGGAAATTCGCCGACCGGAGGTGCAGTTGCGCCTCACCCGGATTCACGACGTACTTGGCGTGGAAGTTCCGCTGGAGGATGTGGTGGGCATTTTGAGCCGCCTGCATCTGCATCCGCAGGCGGATGCGGCGCACGGCGGGATTATCTGTCGTATTCCATCGTACCGGTCCGACATTACGCGGGAAATTGATTTGATAGAGGAAATTGTCCGCGTATGGGGTTATGGCCGGGTGCCGTTGGGCGCCGCCATCAGCCACCCGGTGGCGCCGCAGACAAATGACCAGCGTGCCCGCAACGAAATTCGCCGCAGCCTTTGCGGCGCCGGCTGGCACGAAACCCTGACCTACAGTTTTGTGGATCAGCAGGATACGGCGCTTTTTATACCCGCCAATTGCTCGCCCGTGCAGGTAAGCGACGCGGTCCGCAAGACCGCCAATCTGCTGCGGCCGAGCCTGTTGCCCGGGTTGCTCGCGGCCCGGCGTGTGAATCAAAATGCCGGCGTTCCGGATGCACGATTATTTGAGATTGCCCGTGCCTATTGGCAGGTGGCCGATGCTCCGGCGGCCCCGCCGCAGGAAGAAACGCGGCTGGCCATCGTGGGTAACAGTGTCGGTGAAGTGCTGGGTGCGGTCGAATTGGTCGTAAAATCCATGAATCCGGCGGCGCTATTACGGCAAAAACCCACGGGGGTTCCCGGAATGGCGGCGGGAATTTCCGCGGAACTTCTGGTTGATATTTCAGCCGGAGTCCAAAGCTCCGCGGAAGCCGGCTCAGCCCCAAAAATGACCATCGGCACCGTGGGTGAGCTTTCATCCGACGTGCTGCGGTATTACGACCTTCGCCATGCCGCGGCCGCTGCGGAGATGAATATGGACAAGCTGCTGACGTTGTTTGTGCCGGTGCGTGCGGCGGTGGGCGTGCCGCGTTTTCCGGCGGTACGACGGGATTTATCACTGTTGGTGCCGCTGGCGGCGCAGTGGGCGGCTTTGCGTGCGGCCCTGGAAACCGCACAATTGCCGCATCTGGAAGAGATCAGTTTCACCGGGTCGTACCGCGGGAAGCAGGTTCCCGCCGGCACCAAAAGCGTCACGCTCAGCCTGCGTTTTCGTGATGCCGCCGGTACGCTTCGGTCCGAGATGGTTGACAGTCATGTGAATGCGGCGCTGAATGTGCTGGCTGAAAAATTCGGGGCCAAGTTGCGCACCTGATCAGGATCGTGGAGCGGGGGAGCGGGCCGGCGCACGCAACCCATTTGCTTCCGTGTGCGGGGCCGAATATCCCGTGCCCATTGCTCCTGCATTTGCATCGCGGTTTTTACAGGCGGCGGTGGGGGCGGTATAAATGCAGACATGATGAAGCGGTGAGATGCCATGGGAATATTCGGGTTTAAATCAACGGCCATGGCGGGAGGGCTGTATTTCGGCCCGCCGGCGTGGCGCGTGCACGTATGGCCGCATTTGCCGGAAATTCAGCCGCCGCCGGCGGTACCGCACGAAACGCCGGTGGATCGCCAAAGTCTGCGGGATCTTCTGGCGGTCATTTGTCCTCATGCCACCGCCCACTGGACGCCCGCGCTTCAGCAGTCCCTGTCGCAGCTTAATGACCAAAGTTGTTCCCGGCTGGTGCTCAATCTGATTCCAGAGCAGCCGGAATCACAGTTGCATGTCGGGCTTACGCATTTTGCGATGCCGGAAATGACGGCCGGCCTGGCGTTGGCGGCCGATTGCCTCAAGCCGCGGCAGGTCGTCGTCGCGGTGAACAAGCATGATTCGTTCATGGTCAATGCATGGCGGAAAGAATCGGCGGAAAAGAACTACCAACTGGCCGCAGTGGTGGATCGGTATCCGCAGTCGCATCCATTGCTGCTGCTGCGGGCGGTCTGTTTGCCCCGGCTGCGCGCCGGCGATTGCCCGATGGACAGCGGTGTGGTGTGCCTTGACGCCGTAACTTGCTGGGTCCTGGGATACTGGTACATTCACCGCATTGGGCCCGCGGCCCGCCCGCTGGAGCTGTTTTCCGACGGAGCGGAACCCGGTGTGGCGTATATCCGCCCTTCGGAGTTCATTGGCGACATTCTGGATCGTGCCGGAATTCCGTGGCAGGGGAGGCAATGCGTTGTCAACGGTATGCTCACGGGCATGCAGGTGGATCCGGCAACGGCGACAGCCCATTGGGATACAAGTTGCATCAGCGTGCGGGATATTCCCGCGGCCGAACCGGAGCATGATTGCATCCGCTGCGGCTGGTGCGTGAGTGTTTGTCCGACATCACTTAATCCGTTGGCATTGTACAGCCGGATCAAGCCGGATTATCCGCCGGTTGGATTGCAGGAAGCGGACGCCTGCATACAGTGCGGGTTGTGCAGCTATGTTTGTCCATCGCGCATTCCATTGGCCGCGGGAATTGCGCAGTTGACACAGCCAGCGGCCGTATCGCCCCCGGTAAAATCGGAGGCCCGGCCATGACCGGCGTCTATCACACTTCCCTTATGCGGCCGACGCGCGGGTGCGTGGAGGAGACGCTATGAGCCAAACCGACACGGCTGGCGATATGAAAAATGTCAATATTCGCTCCGGTGCACCGTTTCTATTCTGGCCTGTGGCCAAACGCGAATTTTACCAGTCGCTGGCATATTCGGCCGTTTTGCCCTTGATATGGGGCGTGGCAGTGTATGGGTTTCGTGCCGCTGACGTGCTGGCCGCCTATGTCGCCGGTTCGGTCGGCGTATATCTGCTGTTAAAGGTGATTTTCCGTACCGGTCTTCGGCTCACGTTCCATCAAACCCTCGCCGGTGCTCTGCTGGCCGGTGCGCTGTCATGTCCCCTGCTGCCATGGTTCGCGGGGCTTGCAGCGGGGGGCTGTCTGACGTTGTTTCTTTGGTGGACCGGTTCCGTGCGGCGGGAAGGTATTCATCCGGCGCTGCTCATTCCGCTGCTGGTAATGGTCCTTTTTCCATTACCGGTGCGCTGGCCGCTGCTTATGCGAAACCGGTTGTTTATCGGCGATGCCCTGCTTACCCGGCCGGTGCATGTATATCAATGGCCCAGGGCACGGATTCTTTCTCATACGGATGGAATCCGCGTTCGTACGCCGGCTGCCCAGATCAGCCGCCTGTATAAACAGATCGCGTTGCACCCCATAAGCCCTGGATCCGTTCGGGCGATGCGCGCGGTATTTGCCATGAGTCTACCCGCGCCGACGGCACTCATTCTGGGAGGGGTTTCCGGCTGGATAGGGACGGTGGGGCTGTTGGCAATTTTCATTTCCGGACTCTATTTGTCCTACCGCCATATTCTACGGCCTGATTCCTGGGCAATATTTCTGGGGGCCGTGCTCATCGGTCTGGTATTCGGCCCGTTGTCGCCCTATGTGTTTCATCATGATTTCTGGCAAAGCCTCGGCGGCGTATGGTACTTGCCCCCGGAACGGGCGATTGCGCTGCTGTTTTATGAAATCGGAAGCAGTGATTTTATCTTTGCATCGGTTTTTGTGCTCGCAATGCCCGGCACACTGCCGGTAGAGCCGCTGGCGCGATGGGTGTTTCTGATAATTGCCGGGTTGGCCGCGGCGCTAATCCATCGCCTGGATGTGCCGGTCCCGCCGGCGACGACGGTATTGCTGCTGATGCAACCGCTCAGCCCGGCAATGGATATGCTATTGCATAAACCGACATGGGCGCTGCGTCGTGAGCGGTAAACGCCGCGGCGATGGCTGGGCCATACTTCAGGATAGCGTAAATCCGCCCGGCGACTGCCATTTTATTGCGTGAAACCCGCCTCTGGCCTTGCCCGCGATTCGTGCGGAATCTATACTGAATTGAGAGGAATTATGACTGAAAGTCGCACATTACCCCTTGCTCAATCCCCTGCGGAACAGGCGTTGCCGCAGCGTGTGCAGGCGGTACTGGATACATTGCGACCCCTGATTCAATGGGACGGCGGCGACGTTGAATTAGTGGATGTTGATGATAAAGGCGTAGTGAAAATCCGCTTTCGTGGTGCTTGTGTCGGCTGTCCGAGTTCTGATATGACGCTGCGACTGGGGATTGAAAAAAGCCTCCGCGAAAAAGTGCCGGAAATAACGCAGGTTATTCCGGTGGAGGATACCTGAAAAGCGCGGAACGGGCGTTTTCCGCAGTGGGCGTTCCGCCGCGGCAATCATCCAGTTCTGCGGGCCTTGTGGCGGATGGTCAATCGCTTATAGTGTCAAACTGCCTGATGGCGGATGAATTGGCCGTGTGAATGAGCCAGTCGCCGCGGGCGATATTTTGCATGGAGTTTACCTGATGAATCGGATGCGTTTGTTTACGCCCGGCCCCACGAGTGTGCCGGAAGATGTGCTTCTGGAGATGGCCAAACCTGTATTCCATCACCGGACACAGGATTATAAAAATCTTTATGCCGCGGTAAATAAACTGCTGGCGCAGGTGTTCATAACCGCCAATCCGGTGGTGACCATCGCCGGCAGCGGCACGGCGGCCTATGAATGTGCCATGATCAATACAATCCCGCAGGGCGGCAAGGTGCTTTGCCTTTCCAACGGAAAATTCGCGGAACGCTGGGTTACCGTTGCCAAACGCAACAAATGTGAGGTGGTGGAGCTTAAGGCGGAATATGGCCATGCGGTTCCCGTGGGAAAAGTAGCCGAGGCGCTGGCCGCACACAAGTTTGACGCCGTTACGTTGTGCCACAGCGAAACCAGCACCTGCACGGTCAATGACCTGCAGGCGATCGCGGCCCTGGTGCGCAAAACGGACGCCATTCTGATTGTCGACGGCATTACCAGCGTGGGCGCCTTGCCGGTGAAGCCGGACGAATGGGGTGTGGATATTCTGGTCACCGGGTCGCAAAAAGCCTTGATGCTGCCGCCGGGCCTGGGTTTCCTGAGCGTGTCGGAAAAGGCCCGCAAAAAATCGGAAACAGTCTCGCAACCGAATCTGTACTTGAGCCTGTCGCATTATCTGAAAAGCCTTGCCGAAAACGATGTGCCATGGACTCCTGCCGTGACATTGGTTCGCGGCCTGCACACATCGTTGACCATGATTACGCAGGAAGGCATGGAAAATGTGTGGAAGCGGACGGCGGCTTTCGCCCGCGCGACGCGCGCTGCGGCCGTGGCCATGGGGCTGAAGGTATTTTCCAGCAATCCGGCGGACTCCGTGACCGGTATTCACTATCCTGCGGGTGTTGATGATAAAACCTTCCGTGGGGCTTTGCGCAAGCAGTTTAATATTCACATTGCCGCCGGACAGGGATCCATGCAGGGGCAGATTTTTCGCCTCAGTCATATGGGCTATGTGGATGCCTTTGACACGCTGGGCGTGATAAGTGCTCTGGAAATTGTGCTCCAGCAACAGGGGCATAAGTTCACGTTTGGCGCCGGTGTCGCGGCCGCGCATCAGGAACTGTCTAAACTGCACCTGTAAGCCTCCCATGATACGGGGGATTCACACCGGATAATATTGCCGGGGCGGCGGCGGTTTTTACCGCCGCCGCCTCTTTTTTTTATTTTTTTATATGGCGCATTTGAAATTGCGGCGTTAACGCTCCGGATCCGCCGCTGGCGTCCCGGCGGATTTGGCAATACCGCACGCGGCAATCGCCGGTAATGACCGCCATTCTGCCTGATGATGCCGGACCTGCCGGACAGGTGTGCATTTGCTAGCATGCGCCGGGCCGGGCATAATCATGTCGCATGGAATCGGCACAGGAAATTTTTCAATCGTTTCTGCGTACAAAGCGGCTGAAGTACACGCCGGAACGCCGCGCCATTCTTGAAAACATCCAGCAGTTCCGCCGCCCGTTTGAGGCGGAAGAGCTTTTGCTGCAGCTTCGCCAGAGCGATCATCGTGCCAGCAAGGCGACGGTGTATCGCACGCTGAAGCACCTGGTTGAGTCCGGATTGCTTAACCAGATGTTTTTTGGCGCGGGAAAACAGTCGTACTACGATTTTGCCGGCTCCAGTCGGGGGCATGATCACCTGGTAGATATTGAAAGCGGCCTCATTGTGCCGTTTGAAAGTCCGGAGGTGAGCGATTTGTGCGGCAGGCTGGCCGATCGGCTTGGATATTCAAATGTATCGCACCGGTTCGTTATTATCGGCCGGCGTAAATCACCATAAGGTTTTTATTAAGGACGTCATGCCATGAAATACCGTGCAGCATCGCGGCTGGGTGTCGCTGTTTCGGAAATCGGCCTTGGGTGCTGGCAACTCGGGGGCAGTCAGTGGGGAGATGTGTCCGAGGGTACGGCCCAGGATATTTTGGGCACAGCGGTGGATGCGGGGGTCAATTTTTTTGACACCGCGGATGTGTACGGCGCCGGCCGCAGCGAGTCGCTTATCGGGCAATTTTTATCGCAGCGGGCCGATGGTCATAAAGTGTTTGTGGCCACCAAGCTGGGCCGGCTTCATGGCTATCCGGACGGGTATTCATCGGAACTTTTTCACCGGTGTGTGACGGATTCAATCGACCGGCTGCGACGCCCGAAACTTGATCTTGTGCAACTCCACTGTGTACCGCGGGCGTATCTGGAATCCGGCCAGGCGTTTGACTGGCTGGCCCAATTGAAAAAACAGGGGCTTATTGCCCACGCCGGCGCCAGCGTGGAAACAATGGATGAGGCGATTCTGTGTCTGCGGCATGAAGCCTGCGATTCCCTGCAGATTATTTTCAACATTTACCGCCAAAAGCCGCTGGAAAAGGTTTTAGAACAGGCGCAGCGGCAGGGAGTGGCCGTAATCGTGCGCCTTCCGCTGGCCAGCGGATTGCTGGCGGGTACAATGACCGCGCAAAGTCATTTTGCGGCCAATGATCATCGCACGTTTAACCGCAATGGAGAACAGTTCAACGTCGGCGAAACCTTCGCCGGACTGCCTTTTGAAAAGGGCGTCGCCCTCACCGGGGAATTAAAGGAAATTGTCGGCAGGCCGCCGAACCTTGCGGTGACGGCGCTGCGTTGGATTCTGGATTTCCCGGCGGTGACGACGATCATTCCCGGAGCCACACGGCCCGCGCAGGTTGCCGCAAACGTTGCGGCTTCAGAGGCGCCGCGGCTTTCCCTGGCCGTTCACGAAGCGATCCGGTCGTTTTATCACAGCCGGGTTGCAGCGCATATCCGCGGGCCGTATTAAAAGCCCCGTCGTTTGGGCCTCCGGTTATTTTGCCGCCAGTTTTGCCGCAATTTCGGCCACATGTTTGCCTTGGAAGCGGGCGATAGCCAGCTCGTTTTCGCTGGGCATGCGCTTGCCGTCACCGCCGGTGAGTGTGCTTGCGCCGTAGGGGCTTCCGCCGGTGATTTCCGTCATGTTCAGCAGGCCTTGCTCCGAATAGGGGACGCCCACCACCACCATTCCATGGTGCAGCAGCGTGGTGTGGAAACTGGTGATTGTGGTTTCCTGTCCGCCGTGCTGGGTCGCGGTGCTGGTAAATACGCTGCCCACTTTCCCGATCAATTTGCCATGAAACCAGAGTTGCCCGGTCTGGTCCAAAAAATTGCGCATTTGGGCGGCCATATTCCCAAATCGTGTAGGAGTTCCAAAGATAATCCCGTCCGCTTCCACAAGCTGCTCCGGCTTGATCAGCGGGATGTGTGCAAAGGCCTTGCGTGCCGCCGCCGCACCGGCTTTCTCAAGTGCTTCAGGCGGCACGAGTTCCGGCACCTGAAACAGCTGAACATCCGCGCCGGCTACCTGGCGGGCGCCGGCGGCGATCGCTTCAGCCATGGTGTAAACGTGGCCGTACATGCTATAAAAAACGACGTGAATTTTAACCGACATATCCGAACTCCTTAAGCATTATGACTCTGAATCCGCATTCACATTGGACGCGGAAAGACCTTTTTCCATGAGGCTTCGCTCCAGTTGATCCAGTAATTGCTGCAGGTCCTGCTGTTGGCGGATGGATAACCCGCCAAAAACATCCTGAATGGATCCATGGATGAGCGGTGCAATGGCCGCGAATAGCGACTGCCCGGCCGACGTCAAAAAAAGCTGTTTGGCTCGCCCGTCCGAAGGGTCGGCAACCCGCTTAATGTAACCGGCTTCCTCCATTCGTCCGATGACGGTGCATACATTGCCCTTGGTTACCAGCAGGTGTTCCGCAAGTTCCTGCTGGGAAATGCCCTGCTGCGCATCAAGGATGGCGAGAATTTCAAACTGCGCCACGGTGATATTCTGCGGCCGCAGCGCGATGCTCATCATTCGCGCCATCCGCCAGTAAACACGGGCGATCTGCAGCCAATTTTGGCGCTGCAATTCATCCGGCGGGTATATGACGTTCAGTCGCGACTGGTGCGGCAGCGGGTTGGAATGCGAGGCGTTCATTGGTTTAATTGTATACTAAAATAAGTGGATGTCAACTGCGTGAACGTTCGAGCGTAACCCATTTTCATTCTGCATTGCATCATACCCTATTTGGATCTGCTTGCCGCGGGCATTGTGGCCGCCGAATGGCTCGCCACCCACCGCTTGCAGGCGTTGAATATCGCATGACGCATCATGCGCTGAACGCCGGAATCCGCCGAAATATTCACGTGATTGATCGGGCCGGTATTAAAAGGTTCGGGAGTGGTGCGGAGATTAATATCCGTCAGATGAGTCCACGCCGGATTCACCGCCGTAACCGGTACGCCGCGCCAGGCCGGAAACCAGTCGGTCAGGGGGTGGCTTTTGTAAATGTCGATGCATCGTTCAACATTGGTGGGGATGCGCGGTGGAGTCACGGGGTCTATCAGCAGCAGCAGGTCCACACGGACGCCGCGCTTTCCCAGGGACCTGGCAATACGAATTTGATCATCCGCTCCCCATGAATGGCCCACCAGAATCAGCGCGCCGTCATCCAATCGATGTTCGGCGGCAGCCTTTAACAGAAAGTCCTTTAATTGATCGCGAGCTTCGTCGGCGACGGCTGCGGTTTCCACCAGGTGTTCCTTGGAAAGAGTGAATGCCAGCGTGTCCATGCCTGTGCTGAATATGCCCAGAAATCCGCGCATGGCATACACATGACCGGGGTATTTGAATTCCGCCGCTTTTTTTGCCGCGATGGTTCCGGCTACGGGATCCTCCGGCAGGCCGGTGAGATCCACGCAACCGCCGCACAAAAGCGTCAACATACCCAGGATCACCATGTACACCGCGGCTCGCCGGCCGCCGGCGGGGCCTGATCGAAAGCGGTCTTGCTGCGGGGGTTTCACCATAGTCATATCACTCCCATGGAATTTGCAAAAAGGTGCAGATTTATTACGCTTGGCCGCGGCCGGTAGATCATTGCTGTCCCGGGCTGTCCGCGGAATTTTTGAATTGTCTGGCGTACCACGCCGCGGTTTGTGCCAGGCCTTCATCAAAATAAGTCACGGGGCGATACCCCAGTAGACTGTCGGCGGCGGCAATATCGGCCAGCGAATCCCGTACATCACCCTGCCGTGGCGGCAAATATTGCGGCTGAACCCGGCGTCCGAGCAGGCCGATAATCTTTTCCAGCAAGGCATTGAGGCTGATATTTTGTCCGCAGGCGATATTCACCACTTCCCCCGCCAACGGGCGGGTGGCGATGCCGGCCAGCATATTCGCGGATACCACGTTGGATACATGGCAGAAATCCCGTGTCTGGCCGCCATCGCCGAAAATTCGCGGCGATTCACCGCGCAGCACGGAGGCGATAAACGCCGGAATAACGGCGGCATACTGACTGTTGGGATTTTGCCGGGAACCGAACACATTAAAATACCGCAGGCTGACCGCTGACAGGTTAAATACCTGCGCATAAACACGTGCGTAGAGTTCACCGGTCAGTTTGCCTACGGCGTATGGACTTTTAGGGGCGGCGGGCATGTCCTCGCGTTTGGGCAGCGTGGCGCTGTCTCCATAGGCGCTGCTGCTGGCGGAATAGACCAGGCGATGCACGCCGGTCTGTCGGCAGGCTTCCAGCACGTTCAATGTGCCGTTCACGTTGACCGCGTTGTAACCAACCGGGTCCGCCACGGACCCCGGCACACTGCCCCGTGCGGCCAGATGAAACACAATCCGGCATCCCTCGGCGGCTTTTTTACATGCCTGCGGATCGGTGATATCCGCCTGATGGAATTCAATGCGATCGCGCACCTCCGCCAAATTTCCCGGCGTTCCGGAAGAAAGGTTATCCATGACGCGAACACTTGCGCCCTTCTCCAGCAATCCGCGAACGAGGTGAGAACCGATGAAGCCGGCTCCGCCCGTTACCAGCACGGTTTGACGACGGTAATCAGGAAAACCGGCATGTAAAAGATGACCGGAATCCACAACTTCGGCCGAATCGAGATTATTCATAGGCCGGGATTTTAAGGCATTCAGCCCGCGGCTACCACTCCCATGCTGCCGGGCCGGCCCGACCCTGGTTCCAGTTCCGGTCGGCCGACGGCGTGGTAATAAAGGCCGGCTTCCGTCACCTTTCCGCTGGCCAGGCAATTGCGCCCGTCAAAAATGTGTTTGCCGCGCATCAGGCTTGCGATATGTTTCCAGTCCTGGGTGATAAATTCCGGCCAGTCCGTCACCAGCGCCACCGCATCGGTATCGCGGGTGCATTCGTCCAGTCCGCCTGTCCAGACAATGGCATCCCCCAATATTTTCCTGGCGTTGGCCATGCCTTGCGGATCATACGCCTTCACAATCGCCCCGGCGGAAACCAGCGACCGGATAATGTCCACACTGGGAGCTTCACGCATGTCATCCGTGTCGGATTTAAAAGCCAGTCCCCAAATGGCAATCTGCGGCTTCGGACAGTCTTTTACGGACTGAAGAATCCGGCGGGCAAAAACCAGTTTCTGCCGCTGGTTCACTTTCTCCACGCCTCCCAGCAGGTACGGTTCTATGCCGAATTGTTGCATCTGGTAAACCAGTGCGGCAACATCTTTGGGGAAGCAGGAACCGCCGTAACCCACCCCGGCCTTAAGAAATCCAGGACCAATCCGTTTGTCCGTGCCTATGCCTACCCGTACGCTTTCAATATCCGCCCCGATATTCGCCGCGAGCATGGAAAGCTCATTCACGAAGCTGATCCGCATCGCCAGCATGGCGTTGGCGGCGAATTTGGACATTTCCGCGCTGGCGCGGCTCATGGAAAAAATGGCGAATCCACGGTCAATAAGCGGCTGGAAAATTTCCCGCAGAACGGCAAGCCCCTCGGTTGTGTTGGCGCCGAACACAATGCGGTCCGGCTGCATGAAGTCCTGTATGGCCGTGCCTTCCCGCAAAAACTCCGGATTATTGACCACTTCAATTTTGTGTTTGGCGTCCTTCACCCGGCGCGCCACTTCCTCACCGGTTCCCGGTGGTACCGTGCTTTTTATCACCAGCGTTTTGGCGCTGTTGGCGTGACGGGCAATTTCATCCACGCTCGCAAACAGCATGCTCAAATCCGCGCCGCCCGCCGGTGACGGTGGTGTTCCCACGGCCACAAAAATGGTTGAACTTTTTTGTACGGCCATGGCGGTGTCCGTAGTGAATTTCAGTCGACCTTGAGCCGCCTGTGTTGTAATAAGCTCGGACAGGCCGGGTTCGTAAATCGGCACTTCACCGCGGCCAAGCGAATCCACCCGTCGCTTGTCCACATCCACTCCGATAACGTTATGCCCCAGTGAGGCCAGGCAGGTACCACTTACCAGACCCACATAACCACATCCAATCACGGCAATGTTCATTAAATTCCCCAAAAAAAGCAGTATTATCGGTACCATTGAGTGATTTTTGGCAAAAAGTCACCCGTTATTGCACTTAATCCCCGTATTATTGCCGGGTCGGCAACACAATACGGACGTTGAACTATCGGTCATTGTGGAAAGATTCCTGAACTTCCCTTGACCGCCAAGGGCAAATTTTAGGCCATTATCCACACGTTGGCCAGTGTATGCCGCGCCCGGGGCATGGGCGGTTATTGTTCGCCAGCACGGCGCTGCGGCCGTATTTCAGCCCCGGCTCCTGCGCCACCGGATAACGCGGCATGATTTTGTGCTGGCTAAATGGGCGGCATAAAGGGATTTGGTTGTGTGAGTGCAGGGCGGTTAACATATACAGCATGAGGTTTAAAACCGTCCAGATCGGTGGTCAGAATGCGGCGAGTCTGACGGCGGGTGCCGAACCGGCGACCGGCGTAAGGCCCGCTCAACCGGTAGCCGGAGAAGCGGCACCGGCGGCGGTGCTTACGGGGCGCGGGCCGGAAGGGCTGCTGCACGGCAACGAGGTGGTCATTATGCTGGTGCGGCCGGCGGTATGGTATCTGCTGGGTGGAAGCCTGCGATTTTCCGCCGTGGTGGCGCTGCTCGCCGTTTGGCTGGGGCCCCGGTTGACCGCCGCGCATTGGCTTACCATGCAAACGGTTCTAAGCCTGGTGGCCATATTAATCATGGTGCGGCTGGGCTATGCGGTTATGGATTGGCTGTCCCATTGGTATATGCTTACCAATTGCCGGATCATCACCATTAAAGGTGTGCGGCGGCCGGTATTTTATCAAGTCTCACTGAGCAAAATCTGTGACGTACACCTGATGCGTTCGCCCATCGAGCGGATTCTTGGCGTTGGGACAATAGGCTTTTCAACCGAATCACAAATCAATCCGGACAGTTTGTGGCACTGGGTTGCCCATCCACAGCGTGTGCATCGGCAGATACTTCGCACCATGCAGGATCGGCGCAAATAAACTTATGGACCGCCGGCCGACCATTTAACGTCGTAACGTCAGTGTGCGCCCGGGGACCGCGGCATGGAAACGCCCACCAGCCGCCGGGCGGGAATAATATCGGCAACGGCAGCGTGGGATGCCGCGCGTAACGCCCAGATGTGATGGGGCAGGTGCATCGCCACCAGGGTGCCGTCCTGCAAAAAGAAGTATGCCGCCCTTACCATTGAAAACTGCAGCAGTTCCACTTCCCAGCATTGCTTTACCTTCAGGCCGTTGATATTCAGTTGCACCGAGCCGATGGTTTTAAGCGAGCAGTTCAGCCGGGTGGCCAAATTGGCCGATGCCAGTTCCGCAACGCGTATGACCACGCCCGGGCGCCGGGGGAGCGCAGCGGCGGGCAACGCCATGGCTGTTGTTGGAACCAGCAACGCTCGCGTGGTCTGCAAAACAGTCGGTTGCGTTCCGTCGGGCTTCGGGCCGCGGAGGAACAGTTCATGGCTCCGGCGGATAACCCGCAGAAATCGCTTCGGTTCGCGGCTGGCAAGCCGTAAAAAACGCCATGGTTGCAATGAATTGGTCGGGTCGGATTGCAGTGCGATTTGCTGCCGGATCGGCGGCAACGGTCCACGGCGAATCGCCGACTGATTCCAATCGGTGAGCCAGCGGTTTCCGTGCCGGTGTATATGAAAATTAAGTTCGCCGACCACCACGCCGGATTGAAAAACAAGATACCACGAATTATGTCCGGCGATCTGGCCGGGCGGTGGTTCAAGGGTGGGAACCTGACGCAGATGCCAGTGGAATTTCGTCAACGGCGTCGCCGGCGGGGAAGGTGGAACCGGCGTGCCGGCGATCACGGGAACCAGGTCTGCATGCAGCGGTCCGATGGGCAGCGCGACGGACACAATTTTGTTTCCCCTGGCGACCTGCGCGGCAAGCCGTTTCTCGCCGATGGTTTGTGCCGATTGAATGGCGGATTTCAGGCTCTTTACGTTGTGCGTCCGGCGGCCGTCAGCCATTACAATGATATCGCCGCTGCGAAGACCGCCGCGGATCAGCGCCGGGGCCAGTTCCAGCGAAACAACGGCCAGTCCGGTGGCCGGCGGCTGTCGCAAAACGGCAAGGACCCGCTGGTCGGTCTGTCTTATTGCCGACAACGCAGTGGGCGCCGCCGCAGTGACACGAATGGCCGCCGATGCCCATACCAACAACGTCAGGCCTTCGGCGATAAACACCCGGTATCGGTGCAGTGCCCGTTTAACCGGCTGCGGAAAGCGACGGGGGTCGCGGCAGGCGGGACGGATTTTGAAGGCGATGAAACGAAAAACTGGCGGCACGGTTGCTCCTGAGGTAGAACGTCACGCGGTCGGCAGCCGCAGCCGTTCAATCCGGAAAATCAGCTCGCGGGCGGCGGTTTCGTCCGCGGCTTCCGCAATGACGCGGGCGATTGGCTCGGTATTGCTGGGCCGCACCTGCACCCAGCCTTCCGGCCAGTCAATGCGCACGCCATCCTGCGTATCAAGCCGTTCACCGGCATAGGCGGTTTTAACTTTTTCCACGAGTTCATCCGCCTGTTGGCGCGTGCAGGCGAATTTGGTCTTTATCATGGCGTAACCGGGCAGTCCGGCAATCAGTTCGCTTATTTTTTTCCCGGTGCGGGTCATCAACTCCAGAATGCAGGCCATTCCCATCAGCGAATCCCGCACGGGACCGATGCGCAGGTCAATGATGCCGCCGTTGCCTTCCCCGCCGATGACGGCCTTTTCCTGGATCATGCGGCCGGCGACATTGGCCTCGCCGACCGGAGTGCGTATGACCGGCGACTGGAAACGGGCGGCAATGTCGTCGATCATGCGGCTGGTGGACAGATTGCACACCACGGTTCCTGCACGGGACATCAGGCGGTTGAGAACCGCCAGGGCCAGGGTGTATTCTTCACCGACAAACCGCCCGGTCTCGTCCACCACCACCAGCCGATCCGCGTCCGGGTCCTGTGCAAAACCGACCGCGGCTCTTTTTTCCTGCACAACCCGGCCCAATTCCAGCAGGTTTTCACGGACGGGTTCCGGCGTATGGGCAAAGCGGCCGTTGGCCTGCCCGTTGATATGAATCAATTCGGCGCCCAGCTTTCCCAGCAGCATCGGCGAGGGAATGCAGCCGGCGCCGTTAATGCTGTCAAGCACCACGCGATACCGGTGGTCGGCAATCGGCTTGGCGTCCACATGTTGCAGCACCGTTTGCACATGATGGGCATGGGTACGGCTGTCGGTGCTTAACATGCCGATGCGGTTAACGTCCGCAAGTTTCCAACCACCGGAGGCGTAGATCGACTTCACACGTTCCATTATCGCGGGCGGAAATCCGATGCCGTCCGACCGCAGGAATTTGATGCCGTTGTATTCCGGCGGATTATGCGAAGCGGTAATCACAATGCCGGCATCCGCGGCAAGAAACCGGGTCATCAGGCCGACACTGGGCGTGGTGACCACGCCAAGGTCCGTCACATGCACACCCACGGAAAGCAGGCCCGCCGCCAGTGAACAGGCGACCATGGGGCCGGAAGCCCGGCTGTCACGCCCCAGCACAACCTGCAAGGGTTTTGTTTCACCGGCAATGGCCTGGTTGTCCAGCAGCATTTTTCCCAGGGCCTGTCCAAAGCGCAGGATGGAATCCGGCAGCAGTGTCTGACCGACAACGCCGCGGATTCCGGAAACGCTGATGATCAACTCGGGTTGCGACATGAATCATGCACCTTTCGATTACATGCGGGTCTGCGGCCGACATGCGGCCAAAGCGCCGGCGCACCGTCATTGTGGTGTATCGGCTAACGGCGGCCGCGGCCCGCCAAAAAATAGATAATTGAGCCGACCGGCGGCAGCACGAAGACCATCACCAAGCCCCACAGAATTTTGTGCAGCGCCGGCTTGGCGGACAACAGCATGTCCACAAGCATCCAGATCCAGAACAGGAACGCCGCCACGCAGATAATGCCGTAGAAGAATTTGAACAGCAGGTGTGCGCCGGTATAAACCACTGTTTGATCTCCGCGGTATTATACGTCCAGATTCTTCACTTCCAGGGCATGGGTTTCAATGAACAGGCGGCGGCGTTCCACATCTTCACCCATCAGCGTGCTGAACATGGCTTCGGCGTTGCTTGCGCCTTCCAGTGTGACGCGCAGCAACGTGCGCCGCGCCGGATCCATGGTGGTGGCCCACAATTCGTCCGCGTTCATTTCGCCAAGGCCCTTGAACCGTTTGACTTCAATGCCTTGCTGGGCAATCTCATGAATTACGGGAACAATATCGGCCAACCCCGCGACATCGCGGCGGTAATCTTCGCCGTTGATGATCAGGTAGCGGGTCATTTTGCGGTCGCCGCTGTCGGTTTCCTCCACTTTCAGCAGGTAATCTTCAATGGGAAGATCCAGGCTTTTAAGCTTTTCGAATATCCGTTCGAGTTCCCGGTTTTCGTGAAGTTCTTCATTTTTTTCCAGCCGCAGCTGCGCCTTGCGTTTTTCTTCGGCTTTTTTAGCCCGCTCCGCCTTGCTTAATGTATCCCCGTTGGTGGCGGCATCAGCGGATTCAACGGCCCGGGCGACAGCCTGAATTTCGTCAACTTTGTTGGTTTCAACGAACGCTTCATAGTCTTCCACGTTGTAGAAGAAATGTTCCTGGTCATCCAGAATAACGTGAAACAGCGGCAAGGCTCCGTTCTGGCCCCGCAGTGACAGCAGCTTGGCAAAAGGCAGGCCGCGGCGTTCGGATACCAGCCCCAAATCCTGCACTTGCTCAAGAAGTTGCACGATTTTCTTGAGTTCCGCCCCCTTGTAGCGGACACTTTCATCGCCTTTTTTGTCCCGTATGATCAATGTGGTTCCGTCCACGCCCAGGTCCAGACGGATTTTCCGCATGGCGGCCTCATTGCGTACATATTCCACCTGCTTTTTCCGCGTGACCTGGTACAGCGGCGGTTGGGCGATATATACGCGGCCGTCCCGAATCAGGGGGTTAAGCTGCCGGAAAAGGAATGTAAGCAACAGTGTGCGGATGTGGGATCCGTCAACGTCCGCGTCGGTCATGATAACCAGTTTGCCGTAGCGGAGCTTGGACATGTCCATGTCGTTGGCGCCGATGCCGCAGGACAGCGCCTGAACAATTGTGCGAATTTCCTCATGCCCCAGGATTTTATCCACGCGGGCCTTTTCCACGTTCAGAATTTTTCCTTTGATCGGCAATATCGCCTGAAATACCCGATCCCGACCGGCTTTTGCCGTTCCACCGGCTGACTGTCCTTCCACGATATAAAGTTCCGTGGATTCCATGTCACGGCTGGAACAGTCGGATAGTTTGCCGGGCAGGCCGCCGCTGTTCAGTGCCCCTTTCCGGGTAAGTTCCCTGGCCTTTCGGGCGGCTTCACGCGCCTGCCGGGCCAGCACGCCTTTTTGAATAATCCTTTTTGCGTCGCCGGGATGTTCTTCCAGCCATTGGCCGAGTGCTTCATTGACCGCGCTGGATACAAACCCTTCCACTTCGCCGTTGCCCAGCTTGTCCTTGGTTTGTCCTTCAAATTGCGGATTCGGGACCTTGACGGAAATAATGGCGGAAAGCCCTTCACGCAGGTCATCACCGTTGGGCAGTTCCTTTTCGTCCTTGATCAAATTGTTGGATTTTGCGTAAAAGTTCAGCGTGCGGGTGAGCGCGGTTTTAAACCCGGAAAGGTGGGTGCCCCCGCCCGGCGTGTTGATGTTGTTGGCAAAACTGTGCAGGCTTTCCGCATAACCTCCATTGTATTGCATTGCCACCTGCACCGAGAGCGGATTGTCCTTACCGGTTTCTTCCTTTTCCAGGTATACCACTTGATTGTGGACGACATCCTTGCCTTCATTCAGTTGCTTGACGAATTGAATGATGCCCTTGGAATATTTGAACTCGTCCTTTTTTCCCGTCCGCTCATCCTCCAGGTAGAACGCCAGCCCTTCATTAAGATAGGCCAGTTCCCTGCATCGGGCCACAATGCGTTCGTAATCAAAGGAGGTTTCCGGAAAGATCGTCGGATCCGGCTTGAACGTGACTTTTGTACCGGATTTCACCCGTTTGCCGACTGTTTTGAGGTCGGATTTTTTCACGCCCCGCTCAAAGGCCATGGTGTACACTTTGCCGTCACGGCTGACTTCGGCTTCCATCCATTCCGAAAGGGCGTTAACAACGGATGCGCCTACGCCGTGAAGTCCGCCGGAAACTTTGTAGCCCCCGCCGCCGAACTTGCCGCCGGCGTGCAGATCGCACATGACCACTTCAAGCGTCGATTTTTTTTCCGTCGGGTGCATGCCCACCGGTATGCCGCGGCCGTCATCGGTCACGCTGACCGACCCATCCGGATGCAAAGTCACCCAGATATTTTCGCAATGGCCGGCCATCGCTTCGTCAACGGAATTATTGACAATTTCCCAAACGAGATGATGCAGCCCGCGCGTGGTGGTGTCACCAATGTACATGCCCGGCCGCTTCCGTACCGGATCAAGCCCCTTGAGCGCTTCAATGGCGGATTCATCATATGTGGCGGCAACTACGGAACCGGGCTGATCCTTAGCCATGGGTGCTCCTGTAACAGGGGCGGGAAAAGTCACTTGTAAAGGGCCGTTTATGCCATCCGTGACAGTACAAATTCCGCCGATTTATACGCCCGCTTCAACGTGTAGCGGGTGGACCTTAACTATACCCGAAAATGCCGTTTCTCACAACGCATGTTCCCCGGAAAATCCGCTTCAAATCGTGGTTTTATGCGGATTTACAAGGCGCTCACCGCCGGCCAGACCACGCGATTATTCCGTCGCCGGCAAGCCCGTCGCCATGAGGCCTATTCGCTTAATTCCCGTGCCACCACCAGGCGCTTGCGGCCCGCCTGAATATCACTTTCTATGCGCATTTCCGACTTGGCGGCGTGCGATGATCCCAATTGCCGCTGCAGGGCCACGAGTTCCCGCCGGATGCGGATCGCGATATCGTCCGCGGACAGTGATTCAAGCTCTGTGATATCAATCGGTTTGCCGTAACGGATGCGGATGGGCCGCGGACGCGGCAGTCGTCGGCCCCGTGGCCAGGCTTCAAACGCTCCCTCCACGGCCACGGGTATTACCGGAACCCTGGCCCGGCGCACAATAACCGCCACCCCGGCCGCCACCGGGCCGATGGACCCATCCGCGGTTCGCGTCGCTTCTGGGAATATGTTGACCAGGTACCCTTTTTCCAGGCGGTTGAGTGACTCACGGATCGCCGTGGTATCCGCCCGCCCGCGGCGAATGGGAAAGGCGTTGGTTCGCTCGAATAGGTACTGGATAATCCCGCCGCGGAACAATGATTCCCGCGCCATATAATGAATCTGGCGTTTTAGCGCAATGCCGATCAGCCACGGGTCCAGCATGCTTTGGTGATTCGTGACCAAAAGTGCCGCACCCTTTGTCGGCACATTTTCCCGTCCGCTGATGCGCACATGAAAAAGGAGAATGGCGATGAATTGAAAAAATACGCGGCCGAAATTCCACAGCAGGGCCTGCCATCGGTCGGTTCCTTCTCCGCGAAAAACATAGGGGCGGGAAGATCGTTCGTCAGGCGTGTTCATGGTTTCACCGCGTCGGCTGCCCCGGCCGCTTCGGCGATTTTTTCGGCCGCGTGCCTGGCGAGCTCCTCCACTACCTGCTTAGGCGTCAGCAGCGTTGTGTCCACGATAATCGCTCCGGATGCGACCGCCAATCCCCCGATTGCCCGACTTTTATCCTGGGCGTCGCGATTCTTTAGTTCCTCCACCATTTTAATTTTCGTGACCAGGACTCCTTTTTTCGCCAATTCGTTTATTCGTCTGTCGGCACGTACGTCAATGTCGGCATCCAGGTAGAATTTGCATATTGCATCAGGAAACACAATCGTGCCCTGATCCCTTCCCTCCGTCACGATGCGGCCGGTCTTTTCGGCGATCCGGCGCTGGCAGTCCACCAGCACGGTACGAACCGCGGTATTATCCGCTGAAACATAAGTTAACCGGGTAACTTCCGGCGTGCGAATCGCTTCGGAAACATCTCGCCCGTTGAGCAGAATATGGGCCGGTTGGCGGTTCCAGTCAAAATCAAGGTTCAACTCTCCAACTCGGCTTGCCATGGCTTGCGGATTTTGTGTAATTCCCCGCTCAATGGCGTCCAGGGTGACGGCACGATACATCGCCCCGGTATCCAAATGTTGAAATCCCAGATATCGGGCCAACTGATGGGCCACGGCGGACTTACCGGAACCGGCCGGGCCATCCAATGTGATTACCACCGGTTGATGCGCAGGGTGGCGTGATGGAGAAATATTCTGTGCCATTCTGGTTGATCCAGTCCAAAATTAATAACGTAAATGCGATAAAGTTTGGCCGAAAAACAAAATTAAGGCCAAAATTTGCATCTCCTCAGTTCTTGGACTATAGTCCAGCGCTGAGTATATATGGGAGATTGTTAACCAAAACTAATCTTTTCACAACCAATTCTTACTTTGTCCTTCTCTCCCCTCCGGTAGGCGGGTTGGCTTTGCCACCTGCCTACTTTTTTACGCGCCGTCTTTTTGCCGTCGTTTTTTTCATTCTGGTCGATGCGTTGGCCGCCCAATGGGTTAACGCTACAATTTCACCGTCCGCCACGCGACTACGCTATTGTGCCGTTTTGGCTCTCCGTTGCCTGGAAACATAGCTGCCGGCATGTGGGGTACGCCAATCATGGATGGAGCAACATTATGCTGGACAGTGTTTTGGTATGGATTGACAAAAATCGACGTGCCTGGCTTGATGACCTGAAGCAATGGTTGAGCATAGCCAGCGTGTCCGCGGATCCGCAGCATGCCGCGGATACCGCCGCGGCCGCGGAATGGGCGATGTATTACCTGCGGGGGGCCGGTATGCAGACAAAACTGCTGGCTACGCCGGGGCATCCGTCTGTTCTGGCCGTTACGCCCGAGGGATTGTACCCGCCGGGTGCGCCGCATGTGCTGTTTTACGGCCATTATGACGTACAACCGCCCGAACCATTGGATAAGTGGTTGTCGCCACCCTTCAGCCCTGCCCAGCGAGACGGCCGACTGTTCGCACGCGGCGCCAGTGATGATAAGGGACAAGTGTTCTGTCATATGGCGGCTCTTGTGGCGTGGAAGCAAATCGCAATGCAAATTCCCGTACGGCTGACGGTGCTCTTGGAGGGTGAGGAAGAGATCGGGTCCATTCATTTACGATCCGTGCTGGAAGCCGAGCGCGAGGCCCTCGCTTCGGCATCCACCGTTATCATCAGCGATTCCAGCCAGTTTGCACCCGGCATACCGGCCATTACCACCGGACTGCGCGGGCTGGTTTACTACCAGATAACGTTAACCGGAGCGAATCAGGACTTACACAGCGGTGTATATGGGGGGGCCGTGGCCAATCCGGCCAACGAACTATGCCAATTGCTGGGGCGTTTGCATGATGCCTCCGGCCGAGTCACCATTCCCCATTTTTACGATAATATAATTGCGGTTGAAGAAGCCGTGCGGGAGCAATGGGAAAAATTGCCGTTTTCGGAGAGTGATTTTGCCCGCGGCCTGGGATTGGAAGCGTTACGCGGCGAGCCGGGTTACTCGACGCTCGAACGGCGATGGTGCCGGCCCACGGTGGATATCAATGGATTAACCAGCGGTTATCAGGGCGCGGGAGCCAAAACGGTGCTTCCGGCGGTTGCGTCCGCAAAGGTTTCCATGCGTTTGGTACCCGGCCAAAACCCTGCGGAAATTTGCGCAAATTTTGAAGCTTTTTTTCGGGCGGCCTGCCCGCCGGGGGTAAAACTTTCATTGGAATGTCTCAGCGCATCGCCTGCCGCATTGACCCCGTCGGATTCCCCGGCCGTTCGCGCGGCCATGGCGGCACTGGAAATCGGATTTGGTAAATCGCCGGTGCTGATGCGTGAGGGAGGCTCCATTCCGGTGGTCAACTGGTTTAAGGAGATACTGGGTATTGACAGCGTGCTGGTCGGTTTTGGCCTGCCGGATGACAACCTTCATGCGCCCAATGAAAAACTGGATTTGGACTGCCTCTATGGTGGAATTCGCACCGCGGCGGCACTTTACGATAAAATCGCGGGAAATTAATCCCGGCGGCCGATAATAACAGGAGTGTTGAAACTTTCGCGAAAATTCGGCCGGTGTTTCACGACGCGCGTTTGGCAATATGCAAGGCACTACCAACGTTGGAATTTTCGAAGGGTGCAGGATGTTTTCGACTCAAAACGTTTGGCCCGGCAGGCTCACCGGTATACCGCAGATCATGCCGCGGAAATTGTTTTGCGGCCTTGTCTTGGTCGCATTGCCCGTATTGACCGCATCGACGTATCCCGGCCGGGCATTTGCCGCGGCAAACGCCGGAAGTGGAAATCATTCGGCGATTCAACCCGGTCAGAATAATGGGCAGGGCAATGCAAAAGCGAACGCGCAAAAGGGCGCCGCAAACAATCCGACGCAAAAGAGCCTCCTTCCGGTGCCGCCATCGGCGGATCAGAACGCCGCCCGTCGGCAACTTGAGGTGGAATTCAATCGTTTATACCGCGGTCATGTGAACCACTTTACGGTGGGGCAGTTTCTGCAAAAACTCGCTGCGGCCACGCGCAATCCGCAACATCATCCGGTGCACTGTTATGTTGCGCTTCATATGATGATTGAGCTGAGCGGCACATTTAATTATTTTCAGCAGGGGCAGAATGCCATCGAGCAAATGACCGCGCATTATGATGTGCGGGCGGCGCGTATGCAGGCGAAATTGGTGCATCTGTGGGCAAATTCCCGATTTTTGACGTATCCGACGGTGGCCGAATACCTGTGGGCGCCCAAGTATTGGGTCGGCAAGGCGATCCCGGCGGGAGAGTTGCATTCCGCCCGGAGTATCGCCGCGGACGGACTGCGACTGGCGGTGCGCTTTTCACAGCGGCAGGCCGCAATAGGTTTTCGGCTGTTGCTTACGCGGATTCACCAGCAGAAGCCGATGATCAAAAAATTCCTGGCCGCGGAAAAGCTGCTGCGGACCAATCCGGATGATCCGCGGGCCAACCAGACGGTGGGACTTTTTCTGATTGTGACGAAGGACTACGTCGCCGCCGGCGCGAAAAATCTGGCATTATCCGCGGACCCGGCCTGGCGGCAGATAGGCAAACTGGGTCAGATCGCGTTTACCGCTAAAACGCCCTGTCCGCCCATTTCGCAGCTTAAGGAGGCTTCGCTCTGGTGGTCGGCGGCGGATCGCGAGCGGCACAATTCATTTTACGCGATGGAATTTCGCCGCATGGCGCGGTGGTGTTTTCAATGCGCCCGGCCGCTGATCAATCGCGGATTCATACAACTGCTTTCCGAAGGGCATTACCATATCGCCGTGGAGATGCTCAACGCCGCCGAGGTCTTTGTGTCGCACCGTAAAAACAGGAAGATAAAAGGGCACGCGGATGAGGCTGTCTGGAAATTTATGCTGGCGGATATTAAAAAACTTCGCGCAAAATTTTCCTCCGCCATGGTCGCCGTAAGTGCGGGGAACGCGACGCCGGACCTCAATGAATCGATCGGCACTTACCTCTGTTTTGGAGAGGGAAGGTGGAAAGACGGGCTGGTCTATCTGTCTCATGCCAGAACCACCGCGATTCGGGCCGCCGCGAGGCGGGATGCAAGTTTGCCGGTGCAACCGGAGGCGGAACTCGCCGCAGGCGATGCCTGGTGGCGGCTGGCGAAAAATGCGAGTGGACTCCAGAAAATGAACATGGAAATGCGGGCGGCCCATTGGTATCGCCGGGCATTGCCGCAACTGGCCGGGCGCAAAAAAAAGCGTGTGCAATATCGCCTGCTTCACGAACAGCTTTTGTTGAAATCAGAGTAAACGGCGCGGTCCCGGCCCGCCTGTTCCCCGTGCGTTCGCCAGCTAATTTGCGCCGCGGCACGGCGAATTGATCCGTGCCGTTACGCGCGACCGCAAAGCGGGCGGTTGCATCCGGCGGGCCGCTATCCTGCGCCGGCGGCTGTTTTGCCGCCTTCCTGTTTGGCGGCGATAACCTGCGCCTGGCGTCTCAATCGTTTGCGTTCATTGAAATTGCTGGCGAGTTGATCAATCAAAACCGCCAGGAGTATCACCGCCCCGGTGATAAAGTATGTCCAGTTCGAACTTATGGTGAATACTTTTCGCTGGCCGGCCACATGGTATACCCATTTGAACAGGATAATTCCGTTTTGAATCAATTCCAGCATGATCGAACCGATAATGGCGCCCAGCACGCTGCCTTCACCGCCGCGGAGGGATACGCCGCCGATCACCGCCGCGGCAATGGCGTTGAGTTCATAACCGTTGCCCACAAGATAGGTCATTTGCCCTATGTAGGATGCGTAGCAGATGCCCGCGACGCCGGCCAGGCCGGCCGAAATGACATACGTAAGCGTTTCCACGCGATCCACCGGGATGCCGGAATACCGTGCCGCATCCCGATTTCCACCGATGGCGAATACATACCGGCCGAACACGGTTGCATGCAGCAGGTAGCCGGCAAGGATAATCACGCCGATGAACATCAGGACCGGATAGGCCAGCACGGAGTGGTAGCCGTAACGGAAAAGTCCCTCGGTGGATAAGTTGATCAGCGGCGAGGTGCCGAGCCCCAGCGTGCCGCCGTGTGTGATAATCTGCGCCAGTCCACGCCACAGCAGCATTCCGGCCAGTGTAACGATGAAAGGGGGGAGCTTTAATTTGGAGATCAGCAGTCCCTGGCACAATCCGATCAACAGCGCCACGGCCATCGCGATGCCGATGCCCATCCAAAGCGGATAATGGAGACAATGAATGGAAGGAGACGATATTTTTGCAATCAAAACGCCGGTCAGGCCGATGATGCCGCCGACGGAAAGATCAATGCCGCCGGTAATAATTACAAAACTGCTGCCGATGGCGAATATGCCCAGCATGGCGGCCTGGCGCGACAGGTTGAGAATGTTCCCGGCGTTCCCGAAGTCATGGTTGCTCCAGAATAAAAAGCCGCACATAACGACCACGGCACAAAAAATTCCCAGTTCACGTCGCATCAGGGGCCGATCCTTTTATCAAGTTTTTCCCGCGCCGGTCATCAATGCCGCAATGTTTTCCTGCGTGGCCTGTTGGCGCGGCAGGATTCCTTCCAATCGTCTTTCCCGCATCACCACAATCCGGTCGCTCATACCCAGAATTTCTTCCATTTCCGAGCTGACCATCAGAATGGTGACTCCCTGCTGCGCCAGCTCCATCATTTCCCGGTAAATTTCCGCCTTTGCGCCCACATCCACCCCGCGCGTAGGCTCGTCAAGAATCAATATTTTCGGTTGCATGGCCAGCCATTTGCCCAGAACCACTTTTTGTTGATTGCCGCCGGAAAGGCTGCCCACGCGGTATTTAACGCCCGGCGCCTTGATTCGTAAAGCGTTCAGCTGCTTTTTGGCCACGGTCGCCTCCTGCCGGCGATGCAACCATCCGAACGGTTTGTAGTTGCAAACGTCCGGCATGGAAATATTCTGGGCGATGCTCATCGGCAGCACCAGGCCGTGATGTTTGCGGTCCTCCGGCGCCAGGTATATGCCGCGGTTAATCGCGTCGCGGGGGGATCGCGGTCGGAAATGTTTTCCATTCAGGGTAACGACGCCGCCGATCGGGGGCGTGACCCCGAAAATCGCCTGCATCAACTCGGTCCGGCCGGCGCCCACAAGCCCGGCGAATCCAAGGATTTCCCCTGCTCCGGCGACAAAGCTGACCGGGCACGGCGCGCCTGGAACAATTAAATTATCCACCTCAAGAATCGCGGGGTATTGGGCGGCGGGGCGCAGAGGCGGGTACCAGTTGGTCAATTCCCTTCCCACCATCATGGAGACGATCTTCTGCTGCGTGATCTGTTCACGCTGCAATTCGCCGACGCGCTTTCCGTCGCGAAGAACAATGACGCGGTCCGCCAGCCGTTGAACTTCCTCCATGCGGTGTGAAATGTAGATAATGGCGATGCCCTGCCGCCGGAGGTCGCCGATGATCTTGAAGAGCTGTTCGGATTCGGTGAGCGTCAGCGAGCTTGTGGGTTCATCAAGAATCAGAATGCGGGCTTTATGGGAAAGCGCTTTGGCGATTTCCACCATCTGCATCTGGCCGGGCGTAAGCGATCCCACCAGCGTTGCCGGCGAGCAGGCCAGGCCCACGCGCCGAAGCAGCGACTCCGACGCGGTATGCATGGCCCGCCGCTGGAGCATTCCCCAGCGGCAGGTTTCACTGCCCAGAAAAATATTGCCGGCCACATCCAGGTTGGTCGCCATCATCAATTCCTGATGCACCAGCACGATGCCGTGCCGCCGGGAATCCGACACGTGGCGGAATTCCACGGGGTTGCCGTCGATACGGAGCGTGCCTTCATCCGGCGGCTGCGCGCCACCGAGGATTTTCATCAGCGTGCTTTTGCCGGCGCCATTTTCGCCCATCAGGGCCAGCACCTCGCCGGAGCGCAGTTCCAAATCGACTTTTTCCAGCGCCGTAACACCGGGAAACCGTTTGGTTACGCCGTGCATTTGCAGAATGTAATCGTGGGCCATGGGGTGGTCCTGAATGCTCGGATGACCGCTCGGATCATTTACTGGCCATCATCTTGGCCAGCTTCGTCTGATAGGCGGCCAGATTTCCGACATCCACAATTTGCACGCCGGTGTCGACATTTGCCGACGCCGGCACGGCTTTCATCCCGTTCGCACAGATATTCCGCAGATATTTGCAGGACAGATAGCCTTCCATGAACGGATTCTGCACGATCGTCGCATTAATCAGGCCGGTTTTAATATCCTGCAGGGTATCCGGATCCTGATCGAAGGCGATGACTTTAATCTTTCCTTCATCGCCCGCGGCCTTGACGGCGGCGGCGGCCAAGGCGCCGTTGTAGGAATACAGGCCGCACACCAGCTTCAAGTGCGGAAAAGCGCTGATGACATTTTCCGCATTCGATCTGGCCAGGGCATAGTCCTGATTGTCTTCCTTTTTTGCGACGATCTTAATATTGTGTCCTTTGATGACATGTTCAATGCCGTCAAGCCGGCGATACGCATTGCGTGCCGCCAGATTACCGACGAAAATCGCGATTTGGCCGCCCTTGGGCAGCAGTTTTACAATTTCCTTGCCCATCAGCAGGCCGGCGTTGTAATTCATCGTGCCGATGTACATCAGCCGGTCGGATTTTGGCGCGTCGGAATCAACGCAGACCAAATTCAAGGATCGCGCCGCGGAGTCCAGGGTGCGAATCTGGTCATTGGGGGCGATGACGCTGATCGCGATGCCGTTGTATCCTTCCGTTACCAGGTCTTCAATAATTTGATTCTGCTCGGCGACAGTCCCTTTCGCCGGCTCGCGGAACGTTACCCGAATTCCGGTCTTTTTGGCGAAGGCCCGTACGCCGGCATGGGCGAAGTTCCAGTAATTGGCGACGTTATTGCTCACAAAGGCCAGCTTGATCGGGGAACTCTGGGGAAAAACATGAACGGGCTTCGCCGCCGCGGAACCGGAAGTTGATGTTCCGGTTTGTCCGCCGCTGTTGCCTCCTTTGCTGCAGCCGGCAAGACCGATGGTCAATCCCAGTGTCGCCGCCAACAATGTCAATTTTGGACACATTCGCATAGGTATTGCTCCTGAATGAAAATATTATCAGGCAGTCAAATTGAATGCCTGGTGTTCAGCACATTTACTTTTTAGTGCGTCCGCCGGTGTGTCGTCAATTCCGCACGGACACACTGATTCAGCTCTTGTTTAAGCCAGAGTCTTGGACATTTGAGTGTCCTCCGGAAAGACCCAGGCCTTCGCCGCCGGCAAGAGCTGGCGTAACGCCGTCAAGGAAACCGGATTGTAGCGTTGTGCCGATTCATTGGCAAACGTGCGCAAAACCGAATAGCCCTGATGCATCGGGTGCATCAGGGGCAGGGCCGGAAGCATTCGCGGCTAAGTAACGGCTGCGCTAAGGGTAATGCCGATCGCGGTTGATTGGAGCCTGCGGCGGCCGCGCCGCTCGGCGATATGAACTCGGCTGTGGATTGGCGCTGCCTCCGGCGGCCGCAGATTGCCAAACGCAACGCCGGAATGCGGCGGGGTTCAAGGTCTTGGCCAAAAGGTAATTCGTGGAACGAATCGTCGCCCGGCGGGCAGGTTGCCGCGACCCCGGAAGTAGCCGCAAAAATACCGGCCGCCGACCACATCGATCCACCCATCGGCCGGGTGCACCGGTTTGACGCGCCCTTCCCCAATTTAGACACAAGCAGAATAATTCAGACCCCCGGTTTGGCGGATTTGTCCAGCGGGGAGGCCGGACGGTTTCCCATCAACGGCAGGAAACCTTCAATGGTAATGTTGTTGTGATGCGGGCTGGCTGACATCAGATAGGTCAAAAACCCTTTGTTTCCCAGGCGTGTGATCAGCAGGGTCCAGGCCTCAGAATCATGGGATTGCGGGTGGTGGCCGCAATGGCCGAAAATACCCAGCGATTTGGGGATACCGTTGTGTTTAATCGGCCCCATGCTGAGGGTCGCGTCCTCAAATCCCAGGGCTTTGTCCCGCAGGACCGGACGGAACACCTGACACAGATAATTCAACAGTACCTTGAATTTGATATGGGAGTGAACTTCATCGTCAAAATGCCGCGGATTAAGCACGGCGAAGCATTCTTCCCGCGTCAGTTCCGGCAGATATCCGATGGACGATTCCACCTGCCGCGAGAATTGATCGCACCAGTACGCAAATGATTCCGCCATGACTTTGGCCTGGATTGCCGCGGTAACCTTTCCGCAGTGTCCGCACCGGATCTGCCGGGCTTTGCGAAATGGCAGAAAACTAAAGCCGGACTGGGGCTTTTCAAGTGGACCGGCGCAGGCCGGACACAGCATGACGGCGTGTTCCATAAATAAGACCTCCACCCCGACCCTTACATTAGAATTGAAGACTTGCCGCCTTTACCGCCAGGGCCACGAGCGATCAGGATTCTCTTCATTGTGTGATACATCAAACTTCCGGCGAAAGCAACTGTGCCGCGGTCGTGCGTTGCCGCCTGTACGGTCTGTACAGCGGGGGCCGGACGCCGCACGGGCAGATCAAAATCCGGCCGGCCGTATCCCTTTCCACGGCGGAATATCCGAAAATGGAGGGCCCGCGTCGCAAAATTTCAACTTTTTTTTTCTGCGGACCTGCACGGTCTGGTAACTCCATAAGTCGATAATTCCGGCCCATCCCGCCGAACGCAAACCATATTATTCGGCGATCGGCGGGCGGAAGATTATAGGATTGGCGGCGGACGGGGCGGGGCACGGGCGGCGGGGAATTTGCCGAAGATTATTCAAAGGCATGCCGATAGAATAGTTGTGCTGATCAGACAGTTGTCCTGAGCATATCAACCAGTGATTCGGCACAAGAGTAAAGAGCATCTTAAAGGGACCGAATGCCGATCCAGTCTGGATCGGCCCGCACGAAGCGGAAATCTGAAAGTTGTTCGGTCGCAGGAAGACAGAATTGTTTCATCCATACGGCAAAGCCGGTGGACCTCCTTCGCGGAGGGAGTGAGAGGTTTTTCGCCGCCGGTCGGCGGTGATTGAAATCAATTCTGCTTCGCCATTCGGCGGACGGTTGAGAATAGATTGTCGTGCGGGGGAGTTGGAAGCAAGCGCCGCCGGTTTGGCGGCGGGGGAATGCAGTTCTGTACCGCGATTTCGCGGGCAGTTTTAGATAGATGTCCGGCGAGGGAGCGAGAGGTGCAATGGGCGGGGGCTCGCGTTGTCGCCCCGCCGGACCGGGTGGAGAGGTGCGGGCAGGTTCGTGAAGGAAGAGAGAGGAGTCCGATCCGCGGCAGGCAAGGCCGGTGATCCGGCAGCGGGCGCGAATCGGAATATTGTTTCGAGGGGGAGAGACTCGTCCCGGCAATGCGGCTTTATGCTGCATTGCCGGGTACATTTTTGCGCCGGCCTACGGTGCGGGCAGATACAGGCGGTGCTGCCGGATGTAGCCAGCAACGGCCGGCGGCACGAGGTCGTCAATGGATTCGCCGGCGGCGATTCTCCCGCGGATTGCCGAGGAGGCGATGGAAAATTCCGGAATGGAAAGGCGCTGAAAATGCCGCCAGGCCTCCGGCGGAATGTTGTCCGGACGGCTGGGCGATAACGGCCAGCCGGGCCGCGGCATGACGGCAAAATCCGCGGTTGCGGCCAGCAGTGGAAAATTCCTCCAGGTATGCAGCTTGGGCAGTTGGTCCGCCCCTATCAAAAGAATAAACCTTTCCGCGGGGTTTGCGGCCTGAAGCTGCCGAAGCGTGTCCCAGGTGAAACTGGGCGGCGGGCGCAGAATTTCCAGATCGGCGATTTCCCATGTGTCATGACCGTGCGCGGCCAGTTGGAGCATTTTCAACCGGTGATGGGCCCCGGCGAACGGCCCGGCGGATTTATGCGGTGACGCGGCCGCAGGCACAAACAACAAACGGTCCGCGGCGGTTGCCTGCAGGGCGGCTTGCGCCGTATGCAGATGCCCCCAATGAACCGGATCAAACGAACCGCCGAGAATCAGCGTGGTGCGGGGGAATGACGGCAAGCTGCACATGGTATTTGAACATCCGACAAGGGAAACTTACACTGACCGGTAGATGACGGCGTTGGTAAGTGCTTTTCCGCAGCCGATGCCGCGGACAGGAGCATTTATGCGTATTTATACCCGGCAGGGGGACAACGGCCAAACCACGCTGTTTGATGGAACGCGCGTTTCCAAGTGCAACCTTCGCTTGCAGACGTACGGTACGCTGGACGAACTGAACAGCCTGCTGGGGGTTGCCGCCGCCTTGTGCGCGCATGCGGAACTGCGGGCCATGCTGGAATCACTGCAACAGCAGTTGTTTGATCTTGGGGCGGATCTGGCGACTCCGCTGGGTTCCAAGAACGCTTCAAAGGTACGGCGATTTACAACGGATGACGCGGCGGCGCTGGAGCCGCAGATAGATGCGGTGGCGGCCCGGCTGCCGCCGTTAAAGACATTTGTTCTGCCCGGCGGAAGTGTTCTGGCGGCGCAACTGCATGTGGCGCGGACGGTCTGCCGCCGTGCCGAGCGGCACCTGGTGGAACTTATGGAGCGTGAACAGATCGGCGCCGGTCCGCTGGTTTATCTTAACCGGCTCAGCGACCTGCTGTTTATGCTGGCGCGCCTGGGGAATCAACTGGAGGGGACACCGGACGTGGCGTGGCACATGCGGAAATCCGCCGAACCGAGGCCGCAATAATCGGCCGCCGACGGGATAAAGTCGCGGTGGAAGCCGTGCGGCAGCCGCACGGGCATGCAGGGGGGATCAACTGTTTTCAGGCGGCGGGACAAGCTCCGGCGGCACGAGCACCATCAACGGGCCGGCGTCATTCGGGTTTTCCATACGCCACAGCAGTTGTGACACGGCGCAGGCGCCGATCGTGCTTGCCCGTATATCCACCACGGCCGGCCATGGATTGAGCCCGAACAGATACGGTTTTTCGTTATTGACGGACACAATTTCCGCATGTCCGGGACCAATATGAAGCCCTTTCCGCTGCAGCACCGGTTGAATAAGGGCCGTTTGAATGTCGTCCGCAATCATGATACCGGTGGGTTGCGGGGACAAGGCGAGGAAATCATCGGCAATGGTTTCAATCAGGGATGGGGCATACTTAAACCAGTAATCCGCACCTTCATCCGCGGTGCGCTCCACTTTTATCGTGGCCGCGCCCAATTGTTCCGCGGCGGCGGCAAAGGCATGATAATACATCCGGAACGCCCAATGCAGCCGGTCCATATTAAGAAACGCCAGGAGCCTATGGCCGCGCGAATGCAGATACTGCGCCGCCTTTGAACCCACATCATAATGACTGGGCATAACCTGATCACCCCAACCGGGACGGTGGCGGTTGGCCATCAGCCATACCGCCGGGACGCCGGACAATTTTGCCTGAACGTTGGGCGTGGGAGCCGCCCCGTGCAAAAGCAGGCCGTGCATCTGCTGATCCCGAAATTGAGCGGGTGGATTGGCCGGGTCATGATGATGAAAAATGGATAAATTCATTCCGCGGTTGTTGACCGCATCGGACACGCCGCGAATAAGCTGTTCAAACCCCGGCGTATCCCCCCGGCTGCTGGATCCGAAAGTGATAAACGCCACATTTTTTTTCGACAACGCCGATCGCGATCCCGGTTTGGGGCCGGGTCTGTTTTCCGAGGGCACATAACCGATTTCATTCATGGCGCGGCGCACGGCTTTAATCGTATCAGGCGCGACCCTGGGATGTTTATTGAGAATGCGCGAGACCGTTGACGGGGAAACGCCGGCTCTTTTTGCAACCTTGGTGATTGACATGAAATACTCCCGCTTCTCAGTCAGTCCTGTCCGCCGCAGATCCGGATGGTGTGAATACCACAGTCAATTATCGATTCTAGCGGTGTTCACCTGATTTGCAAGATTATTTTCACTAATTTTCACGGATCAAGGCATTGCTGAATTGCGCGTACCGCAACCACGCGCGGGTGCAAATCACCGGTTATGCAATCCGCCGACGCAGGAATCGGTTTGCCCGGGCCGGAGAACCGATCCGCGTGAATACCTTTTAGGATAGTTGACGGCCCGGGAAATGCAGTCGCAAGAACGGTGATTGGACTATGAGGCCAAGATACCGGAATATCAAGACGCCAAGACGTCAAGGGCATCAGAGCATCCATACTTGACTTGGCGAATCAACATCGTGCCCGTCCGCAAATCAGGTGTTCAAACGGAAAATGCGCAAGACGGCATGGTGCACGCCATCTCCGTTCCGAGGGGGTGCATTTGCGGGCACCCCCTCGGCTGTTACGGAGAAGCACACGAATACTGTCGGCATGCTCAGGCCGGGGATTTGCGACGCCGCAGGAGCAGTCCCGCGCCACCAATCGCTATAAGCGCCAGGGTAGCCGGTTCCGGGGTGGACGTGGCATCAAATGTCAGCGTCGGCGCCGCGGCGCCGACGGTATTTTCCTTGCTGTAAAAATAGAAATCCTGGGAGGAATCACTGTTGGTGGTCATCAGCGCGATGGTGACCAGGCCGTGATCCGCCGGATTGGCCAGGGCATTGTTCAGGAAGGTTGACAGGGCGTTTGCGGAGGCCGTCACTCCCGGAACGCCGACCGTTGGAGTTACGGTGGAACTGCTGGTGAGGACCGTACCCGTGGCGGCCGCGGCGCCGCCGGAACCGGTTTCAAACCCACCCAGCAATGCCCAGTTTGCCGCCGCCCCTGCGGAGACGCCGTTCACTGGATTTCCGCCGTTTGTCAGCGAGGGAGAATATGTTCCCGCCGCCGCCGCGGTGAATCCCGGGGCATAGCTGCCGGTGCTGGCGCCGCCATTCATTGCCGCCACGCCCGGATAAATTGTTTTGGCTTCCGACCAGTTGTAGCTTTGGGAACTGGTGGCGTTGGTATAGGCGTAATTGGTGAAGCCGTAAAGGGCCACAACCCGATCACGGTTGATCGCGTCCGCAGTGATGCTCAACGTGGCGTTGGAGATTGTGTCGCCGGCGTAAGCGCTCAAATCAAAGCGTAAAAAAGGCATGCGCATGCGGACCGTCGAATAGTTCCGCAACTCCATTGCTCCGCCGCCGCCCTGTGCAATACCTGCGTTCGGGCCGGTATCGTTGATGAGTGTTGTATCGGCGCCATTGCCGGTGGCGGTGGTTACCGAAACGCTGGCCATCGCCTGTTCGGTCGTGGCCGCCAAGCCGAGGCACGCAGCCATTGCGGCTGCAGCCAAAAGGGATGAGATGGGTTTTGATGGAAACATGACAAGACTCCTCGCTGAAATCCAAGGGAAATATCTCCGGGTCACGCACCCGGTGCTCATCCCTCGAAATAGATAACTCAACTGCCCATGGTGCTCCTGTCCGCGCGCGGAAAAAGCGGTCTTATTTCTTTTGCGTGGTCGTCGGATCGTCGACCGGACATTGCAGGGCAAAGAATCAAATGAACGACATTTCGTCCATTCGCCCTGCGGATTTTTCTAAGTGCCATGCGCTATATGAAAAAAGCGCCAAAGTCCCTGTAGAGTTCAGGCCGTTGGGGTTGGAAATCAGTCAGAACAGACTCGTTATCAAGCCCTCCGCGATCGCATGGTCCTTAGACGGCGGCCTATGCGAATCACGGCGTTCAGCAAAAACGCTACGACCGAATTATAGTATGTACAATATGGTGTTGTCAAGAAAAATCGGATTATTTTCTATAGAAATTAAAATTAATTACCACGAATTGCCACTGTTCCGTGTTAGGGAGTATTTGCGGCGTTTTTTTTAAGCGGAAATGATAGCGGCGCCCACGGCTGCGCCCCATCGTTTTTTGGGGTTTGCACCGGACCTGGCAGATTGTTTTCTTTGGGATCGCCAATTGAACGCCAGACGCCGTACCGCGCCGGAGCGCCATGGAAAGGTTCCCGCGCCGCAAATCATCCAATTCGCCAAAGAGCAGGGCCGATGCGGCGGCTTGGCGGATTACCACCAATTCCCGGATAATAAACCGATGGAATCACACGGGTGTGCCCAACCGGCGGAAAATCAGGAGAAACGATACCCATGGCAAACGAAGCGCAAGTGTTGATTGGCGGCGAATGGCGGCCGGCCCGGAAGACCGGCGGACAAATGGCCTTCCGGGCGGTTAATCCCCAGACGGGGGCTGCTGTCGAACCGGAATTTCCGATCAGCGGGTGGGCGGATGCGGATGACGCATTGGCCGCGGCGGCGAAGATTGCCGCCGATCCGGAGGCATGCCCCGGCGGCCGGATTGCGGATTTTCTGGTTGACTATGCAGCCTCCATTGAACTGCATGCACAAACGCTATGCGCACTGGCGAATTGCGAAACCGCGCTGCCAATTCAGCCGCGGCTGGCCGCCGTGGAACTGCCGCGCACCGTCGGGCAGTTGCGGCAGGCTGCGGCGGCCGCAAGGCAAGGGAGCTGGCGGCGGGTGGTGATTGATACCGTGAACAATATCCGTTCGCAGCTGTCGCCGGTCGGCCCGGTCTGCATATTCGGGCCTAACAATTTCCCGTTGGCGTTTAACGCGGTTTCCGGGGGCGATTTTGCCGCGGCAATCGCCGCGGGCAATCCGGTGATCGCCAAGGCGCATCCGCTGCATCCGGCGACAAGCCGGGCACTGGCGGAACTGGCCCACGCAAGTGTATTGCGGGTCGGCTTGCCCCGTGCCATGGTGCAAATGCTTTATGCCGTGTCCGAAACGGATGGCATGCGGCTGGTGGCCGATCCGCGAATCAGCGCCAGTGCCTTTACCGGCAGCCGCAAGGCCGGCCTGCAACTGAAAGCCGCGGCGGATGCCGCGGGAAAACCGATTTATCTGGAAATGTCCAGCATCAATCCGGTCGTGGTATTGCCCGGCGCGCTGGCCGCGCGCCGGGCCGATATTGTGCGGGAATTCATCGGTTCCGTGCTGCTGGGGACCGGGCAATTTTGTACGAATCCGGGATTGGTTTTGCTGGTCAAACAGCCCGATTCAGATGCATTCATCGGCGAGGCGGCCGCGGCAATGGCGTCTCTGCCCGCCGGTACGCTGTTTTCCGCCGCGGTGCGGCATAACCTTGCGGCCGCGGTACAGGAATTGATCTCCGGCGGGGCACGCCTGGTAACCGGCGGCAAAACTGTCGGCGGACCGCGGATAGCCTTTGAAAATACCCTGCTGGCGCTGACAGGCAAACAATTCCTGGCCGCGCCGGAACTATTTCAGAAAGAGGCATTCGGCAATGCCGCGATGTGCGTGCAGGCACAGGATTTGGCTGAATTAAAGGAAATCTGCCGCAACCTGGTTGGAAATTTAACCGGGACGATTTATCTGGATGAGGCCGCCGACGGGCGGGCCTGCGAGGAAATAACGGCGATCCTAAGACCACGGGTGGGGCGGCTGCTGAATAATAAAATGCCGACGGGCGTGGCGGTGTCGCCGGCGATGAATCATGGCGGGCCGTTTCCGGCAACCGGCCATGCGCATTTTACCGCTGTCGGTTTACCCGCCGCGATTGACCGGTTCACACGCCTGGAATGCTATGACCAGGTTCCTCAGAATCGCCTGCCGCCGACATTGCGCGATGCGGCGCCCGGCCAATGGCAATGCGTGGACGGCCGTTGGCGGCAGGCGGGGCCGGCGACGGCCGACGAGTGAGCGTTGTTAGCCGCCGCATCAATCAGGCCGGGGGAACCGCCGGGGCGAGGCATCGCCGCCAGGTGGTGCCGGCCGGGGTATCTTTCAATTCCACGCCAAGGGCCAGCAATTGCCGCCGGACGGCATCACTTTGTGCAAAATCCCGGGCGGCCCTGGCGGCATTCCGCCCGGCCAGCAGCGATTCAATGTCGGCTAGTTTTGCCGGGTCAAAGGGCAGCACCGGTGGAAACGCCACCTGCAAAACATGATCCACTCGCTTAAGAGCCAGTAATGCGGATCGTGCGCAGGGAAAGCCGATGGTTTTTTGCTTCAGCAGGGGCGGCGCCCAGATAAAGACCGCGGCCAGCGCGGCCGATATGTTCAGGTCCTCGGCCAGGGCACGATCAAATTCGGTCAGCATATCCAGGTCCGCGGGATCCAGCGTTTGGGCCAGTTGTGAAAGCGCGGTGCGTGTGGATGGCAGGCCGTCTCCGGCGGCTTCATCCACACCGGCAACGGCAAGCAGCAGCTTTTCCGCCAGGTCACGGAGCGTGGTGATGGCGGCGGCCGCCTCATGCAGGCCTTTAAGGGTGAAATTCAGCGTTTCCCGATAACGCGCCGCCAGCAGGGCATAGCGCACCACCAGCGGGTCGTAGCCTTTTTCGACCAGGTCACGAATGGTGAAAAAGTTGCCCTTGGATTTGGACATTTTTTCACCATTGACCATCAGGTGGCGGGCGTGCATCCACAGATGGACAAACGGCCGCCCGGTGGCGCACTGTGACTGGGCGATTTCACACTCATGATGGGGAAATATATTGTCCTCCCCGCCGGTATGAATATCCAAAGATTCGCCAAGGATGCTCATGGCCATGGAACTGCATTCCACATGCCAGCCGGGATAACCGTCGCCCCAGGGGCTGGGCCATCGCATGATATGTTTTTGATCCGGTTTCCATAAAAAGAAATCCGCCGGGTGGCGCTTGGCCGCCTGTTCGTTGGTGCGGCCGCCGGCGCCGTGGGCAAGCTGGTCCACCGAATTGCCGGAAAGCGCCCCATAATCGGGAAAACTGCCGACATCAAAGTAAACCACACCGTCTGAACCGACATAGGCGTGGCCGCGGCTGATTAATGTGCGGATCAGGCTTATGAATTCCCCGATATGCCGGGTAGGCCGCGGCATGATGTTCTCTTTCTCCGCCTCCGGCGCGGCATGATGGTCCATGACCACCTGCAGCCGCAGGGTCAACGCGTCCTGCTGGAAGGCCTGAATGAAAAAATCCGCGACCTGGAACGGATCGTTGGGATTTTCCACCAGGGCGCGGCCGGTCTTCTTGTTTTCCTTCATTTTTTCAACCGCCAGTTCCAGTTTGTCGCGGCCGGCGCCATCGGCGATCTGGTCATCGGTCATATGGCCGACATCGGTCATGTTCATGACTTGGCGAACCACGGCCCCGCGAATTTCCAGGTAACGGCGCAACAGATCAGCGAACAGAAAAGACCGGAAATTTCCGATATGGGCGTAATCGTACACGGTGGGGCCGCAGGAGTAGAGTGTGATTTCCGCACCGTTCAACGGGTCCTGGGGGTCCGGGCCGGGCCGGCTGGGCTTCAACGGCGCGATGTGATGGGTGAGTGTGTTATAAAATTCCGGGATGATCATGGGCGGCGTCCAATTCAACAAAAAAACAGTGCCGGAACGCTCGAGGATTGCCGGCAAAACGGCGGACCTTCACAATGATTACGGATCACGTTCCCGGTTTTTTGGCGGCACTTACCGCGTGAAGGAGGGCGGCGGATTTGCCGGCAAGCTTAACATAGTACCATCCGGCGACGGCTCGAAAGCCGCCGGTACGCCGGTCATTGTAAAGCACAATATTGCGCAATTCAGGCATGGCGATGGACATCCCGGACCGCGCCATAACGACGGCGGCAAATTGCCGTATCTGGTGGTCGTGATTCTTCCGCAGCTGCGGCCAGTCCGGAGCCACCAGCGATCCGAAGCCGGTATGCCGGCTTTCCATCATGCCGGCCAACGCGGCTTCCACAACGCCGGGATTGACTGATTGCAGAAATCCGGCGAGGAGTTTGCGCGCCGCGGGCGTATCCGTATTGGCGAGGCGATTGGCCGCGGCGGCGGCACGCAGGTAATCCACGTCATGCTGGCCGTCGACAACCGTGGCGTAACGCACAAGGGAGGCCAGCAACCGCAGGCGATGGGGGGCCGTGGACCGGCGGCAATAGGCATACACCCAATTCAAAAACAGCGGCTGCCCCTGGTGCACCAAATGCAGAATTTCCGGCAGCGGATTTTTATGATAGGCCGCCAGCAGGCCGACCCGCGCAATATCCCGCTGCAGCGGCGAACGGGTTTTAAGAAGTATCCGCAGTGAATCCGGCGATATCCGCCGGCCGTATTGAATCGCCAGCAGGCCGAGTTCAATGCGGCCGATGGTGCTGTGGGCATCGGCAATGAGCTTTTCGAGTTGTTTGCCCGCGCCGGGCATTTTCATGTAAAGCATGGCCGCTGTCGCTCTGCGCCTGGTTCCGCTGGTGGCTTTGGCGTCCGCGGCGATGGCGGCCAGCCAAGGTTCCGCCGGGCGAATGTGCTTGACGGCGGCCCGCGCCAGCAGCGCCCGTTTAATGTGCTGCAGGTCCGGTGAATGCGAGACCGCCAGACGGTGAAGCGCCTTAAGACCCTGGGCGATCGCGGCGCTGTCCGGTGTTTCCAGCAGCGTCATGGCGGCGTAATAACGCACGGATGGGTCCACGCTGGCCAGCAATTTCAGCAACTCCGGTACGGCCGGCGGGAATTGCTTCCGGGTGACGAGGGCGGCGGCGGCCAGCAACCGTTGCGACGGCTGGGGACCGATTTTCAGCACGGTTTCAAGCTGGGAATTTGTGATATGGCCGTATTGGATCAGCAGAGCCAATGACGGCGTAAGCAATGAAGGCAGTGGGATGGTGAAAAAATGCCGGATGTGCAGCAAAGCCGCATTTTTGGAAACATAATTGGCATCCAGTGTGCCGGTTAATTGCAGCATGGGGTCTTTGGCGCGGCTTACGGATAAAAAATAGGGTGCCAGGGCCGGGTCCCGGGTGGCACGCAGCGAACCAAGAACCAGTGCCCCGTGGCGATTGGATTCATATCCCCGTAAAAAAAAGTGACGCGTCATCGCAAAAACGTCGGTCATATCGCCGGGCGTTTCCGTGATGCCGGCGGCCGATTGCGACTGCGGCGCCGTTGCGGGTGCGGCATAAACCGCCGCCGTGGGCAGGATTATGCAGGCCGCCGCCAGAAGATTAAATATGGACCGGCGGCCGGCGCCGCAGCGGCGGGTAGAACTTAGATGATGCCCGGTATCCATCAAACCGGTGACGGGGTTTTGAGGTTGCACTTCGTAACTCCTGCAGGCGGCCGCGGCCGCGGAAAATCGGTATGGTATTGTAAGCCAAACCTGTCGGATCGGTACAGGCAGGGGATTGGAAAAAGTGCCGTGGGCAGGACGGCGGCTGTTCGGCGGGAAATAAAGCCCGCCGCTGAAGGCGGCATGATTACAGCCCACCGCGGCCGGGCCGGCGGCGGCGGACCAGAAAAACAACCAGGCCGATAACCAGCGCCAGCGCGGCCAGCAGATAAATAATGTGCTTTATCTCCGCCACTTTGGCGAAGAGCCAGTTAATGTGTGCGGCCTGCCAATAGCCCAGCCAGATAAGCGTGGGTACGCTTATAAGGCCGGCGAGTCCGTCCACCACCACGAACCGCCAGTAGGGCATTTTGGAAATTCCGCACAAGGCAAAAATCATCGCGCGCACACCCGGTACAAACCGGCCGATGAAAAGTGTGAGATTGCCATGCCGGTCAAAATGCTTTTGCACCTTGTCGCGGCGCTTGGAGTGGAGTACTTTGCGGATGTGCCGGGCGATGATATTTTCCGAATCAATTCCGAATCGCCCGATCATATAAAGAATGCTGTCACCGCCGATGATCCCCAGCATGCCGGCCAGAAACATGATATTGGCCGAGGGCACATTTTCCGGCGTGGAACGCTGCGAGCCGGCCGGTGCGGATGCGGGCGACGGCTGCGATGCCCCGGCGGCGGCTGGATCACCGGCGGCCTGGGGCTTTGCGGCATTCGCCGCGGCGATGTCGCGCAGCGGGCTTTGGTGCGGATTGCACAAATAGCCGGAAAATATCAGCGGCACATCCTCCGGAATCGGCACGCCGCAGCCTGCCGCCACAAGAATTAGGGCCAAGGCCACATAAGTGAACTTGGTAAGCAACATTTTTAAGAGGCTGATCATGCAGGCGGTTTATCCAGTTCTGTCCGTTCGCGGGGCCAAAACACCCATCGTAATGGTATAGGGCGCATTGGGTCAAATATCATGGTCCGATACCGGATCGGCTTTTCTTATTCGCCCGTGCGATGTCCTGTACAATGCCCTGTGGTCCGGCGGATTCTGCGGGTTGCCGCGGGGCAGTATCAAAGATAGTATGATAAGTCGTCAATAAATAAGGTTTTAGATTGGCAGCGAGCCAAGGACAATTTCGAGGGCAATTTCAAGGACAATTTCGAAGTTAAGCGGAGGACGCGGCGGCGCAACCCACCAGCTGCGGAAACAATCAATCCAGCAGACTCGGAGCGCTGCCATCCCGGCCGCATGCCGTTGGCTATCTGCAGTCGCGGCGGCCGGCCCGCCCGAAACGGAGGCTGAAATATGTCCGAACCTGAGACAATGGCCAAATCGCGATCCTTTCGGTTCTACTGGCATGATCCGAACGGGGAGCTTCGCAGGCTTAAATGGTGGGTCTCCGGCATTTTCATCCTGACTCTGGCGGCGTACTTTATCTGGGGCTTGCTCCCGGAGCCGGCGTTTGATCTGGCAAGGCTTAAAGGCTTGACTCCCGCGCAGATTGTGAGTCGTTTTGGCCCGCCTGACTATAAATATAAGCGACTTGGCCGGCCGGTTTATGTTTATCACAAGGCTTTTAGCTGGTGCGATTTGTCCTACGCCGTGATGTTCAGACGCGGACGGGTCTACGAAGTAGCCCATGGGTCGCACTAATGCCGGGGCGCCCGACGGCCTGACGGCGAATTGACGAACCAACCGTGCGGCCGTCCCGCGGGGTTTATCGGCAGGTGACGGGCTGCCTGCAATGCGTCTACCGAATCGTGCCGGGTAAACTGTTGTGAGTGCGGCTTGTTAAGGACCGGTTATCCTCTTTCCCTTATCCGCACCCTTCTTAAGGGATCCGATCTATGGGTGACATCAGCCAAAGCTCCCACGCAGCGGACGATAAATCGGCGGGCAGTTCGCCCACAAAGCAGGAACGTTATTTGGCGATGCTCATCTGGCTGTCCGGCCTGTTTCTGGGTCTTGTACCCAGCCTTGTCTTTTATCTGGTGAAACGCAAAACTCCCGGTTGGCTCCTGGAACAGACCAAGGAATCCCTCAATTTTGAAATTACAATCCTGATTTTTTGTCTCGCAGTCCCGCTAATGCTGATTCTTCCACTCGGAATCATCCTCCTGCCGGCCATCCCCGTCATCCTGATTTTAAATTTGGTTGTTTCAATCCGCGGCGCGGCAAAAGCCTATTGCGGCGAATCATATCGATTTCCCGCGGCTCTTCATTTTGTGAAATGATGTGCCGGTGAATTCAGCCACCTCATCCTTTTGATATCTATAAAGCACCGGCCGGGCAAACAGCAGGTTAATTCATGTTGGGGCAATTCAAGGCCCGGTGTCGCGCCGGCTCCGGTTTGGGCGATGCCCGATGGTTTGTAAACCGAGCATTTGTGGTAGAATGATGCCACTCTAAATCATTCCGATCGTGATTGGGAAAACTGCATGGTCGCACTGGGTGAAAAACTTTGCCGCAACGACACAAGGCCGCAATGCGGTCGCCGCCGCCGGAAAGACCGATTCGGGCGGTATAGCAAATCCCCTGCGGCCCCTGCGACCTCTGTGGCTGGCAATTATCCCAACGGCGGGCTGATGGGCAACATTCCCAACGGCACAACGGACAGCCTTTGGCATGTTTTTGTTTCGACGTAGGTCTCCATTTACGCCAACCGGGATAAACTCATTGCCGAAATGGAAAAGCA
>JAKBBN010000019.1 GCA_021808485.1 Planctomycetota bacterium
TTGCAATGGAATGCCGGTCGGCGGGCACGTGGGGGCATTTGGCGGATTTTGCGTTAATCTGACGCCGCATATCCGTCGCAGCGAGCGCAATGTGCTGGCCATTCGCGTGGACAATTCTCCCACGGACTTGGTAGGTCCGCTGTCCGGGGACTTTAACATGGATGGCGGCTTGTATCGTCATGTGCGGCTGCTGGCATTGGATTCACTGTGCATCAGTCCGATGGATGACGGGGGGCCGGGCGTATACATCAAGCAGTCAAAAGTGACACGGCAGCATGCGGAACTGGAAATCACCGCCATGGTGCACAATGCCGCGAAAACAAAAAGGACGGCGGAAGTCGGGTACAGGATCATGGACGCCGACGGCGCCGCATTGCTGACAGGCGCCGGAGAAGTGCCCGTGGCGCCGGGTAAAACGGTTGCATTCGTGCAGCGCATGATATTGAAGAATCCGCATCTCTGGCAGGGCCGCAAGGATCCGTACATCCATCGGGTGCGGGTGGATATTTATGATGCGGGCCGCCGGACGGACAGTCTGACTCAGCCGTTGGGACTGCGGTTTTTCGAATTGGATCCGGACCGGGGATTCTTTTTAAACGGGGAATCCTATCCGCTTCGCGGCGTGTGCATGCATCAGGATCGTCCGCATAAGGGCCGTGCGGTTTCCGATGCGGACCTGCGGCAGGATGTGGCGCTGGTTCATGAGCTTGGCGCCAACTGCGTTCGCATGGCGCATTATCAGCATGCACAGGCCTCGTATGATGCGGCGGACAAGCTGGGCATTGTGGTGTGGGCGGAAGACGGCCTGGTGAACGGCGTTTCCCATACGGATGTTTTTGCGGAAAATCAGAAGCGGCAGTTGCGCGAGCTGATCAAACAGAATTTCAATCACCCGTCCATCTGTTTCTGGAGTTTATTCAATGAGCTGGGCAACAGCGGTCCGCATAGGCTAGGCACGCACCTCGTGGCGGAATTAAATGCCGTGGCCCGGGAACTTGATCCCACCAGGCCGACCACGGCCGCCGATGACCAGTCGCCGTCGAACCCGGTCGGATATATTACCGATGTGGTGGCGTTCAACCGCTATCCGGGCTGGTACGGCGGAAAGCCTTCCGATTTTCCCGGCATTCTGGACTCCATCCGAAAAGTGGTGGAGACGCGGGCTCCGGGGCGTTGCATCGGCATGAGCGAATATGGCGCCGGCGCCAGCATTTTTCAGCATGAAAGCCATGTTGTGCAGCCGAATCCGGGGGCCTATTGGCATCCGGAGGAATGGCAGTGCGTGGTGCATGAACATGCGTGGGCCGCGATACGCAACCGGCCGTGGCTGTGGGGCACATTCCTGTGGGTGATGTTCGATTTTGCATCTTCCGGCCGCCACGAAGGCGACCACCCCGGTAAGAATGACAAAGGGCTGATGACCCGTGACCGCCGGACCCGCAAGGATGCCTTTTATTTTTACAAAGCGCAGTGGACCGATGATCCGTTTGTTTACATTACATCGCGGCGATTCGTCTGCCGGCCGGAGGCACAGACGATATTCAAGGTCTACGGGAACTGCGACGCGGTGGAATTGAAGCTCAACGGCCGATCGTTGGGTAAACAGCCCGGGGCCGATGGGGTTTTCATCTGGCCGCAGACGGAATTGACACTTGGCGCCAATCGGGTGGAGGCGATCGGCGATAAAGGCGGGCGGACAGTGACGGATGTATGCAGCATTGTGTTTGACCCGCGTGCGCCGCATCATGCGACGTACCGTTGATGGAAATTCGCCCGTGGACGGCAGATGTATGTCCGGCCTTGCGGTGGTCGTGTTACGATGGGTCCGGTTGCTGAAATTGGATGATTTACGATGAACTTTTTGAGATATGTTTTTGCCGGGGCAGGCGTTTGCGGAGCACTGTCCGCCGCCACTCCGTTGCTGGCGGTATCGCCTGATGTCAATGCGCTCCTGCCGTGGAAAGATACGTATATGGAATCTTCCACGTGGGGGCTGCTGGAAAATAAGAGCCATATCCGTAATGACGGTACGCCGGCTCAAATCGGCCTGGTGGATTCATCGGGTCGTGTGCGGCTGGCGGATACCGGGCAATACAGCCCCACCGTCGCCTGGGATTCGCTGTATATGGCGCTTAACACGCACAGCAGTCTGCTTCCGCAGCAGTTGGATCAGCAGGCCATGGCCCTGGGTATTCCGCTGATGCAGTCGGGCAAATGGGGTTTTGGCGCAGTGGTTGGAGCCGGGTATTCCGGCAACAGTCCATATAACCAGGGCCAGGCGGTATACGGTCTGGCGGATCTTACCGCGCAGTACCAGTTTAACCGGCATGACAGCATGGTGATGACGCTGAACTACAACGGCAATCGTTCAATTCTTCCGGATATTCCGCTGCCGGGCGCCGAATATATTCACCAGACGCGTCGTTTTACTCTGGGCGTGGGCACGTATGAGTATCTTGACTATAAGCCGATAAAGCGGCTCGACATTCAGCTTATGTACTTTCCCACGGATACCGGCCGCGCGACCGTTGACTATCGTTTGTTTCACTGGATGCATTTGTACGGCCTGTTTGCCAGCCAGTCTTGGGCGTTTCATGTGGATTACTACAGCCCTGACCAGCGCCTGTTTTTCAATATGTGCCGGGTGGAAGCCGGCGTTAACCTGATTACCTGCCGGGATTTTTCGTTCAGAATCGGCGGCGGTTATGCATTTAATCAGGCATTCAGCCAGGGCTACCAGTCAATCAATGAAACGCCGGTGGGCCAAATTGCCAATGCCCCCTATATTTCGCTGGCGGCGAAATTCCGCTTTTAAATGTTCGGATCGGCGGCGGTAAAACGGAATCCCGTGAGATTTCGCTTAAGGCAGTTGTGGAAATCGGCCGATTTATGGAAAATACCTCCGCGGGTTTGGAAGTTGAGCGGTTCAACGTTCACGGATAGTTGGATTCCGGCAAAGGTGGAGGGGTAACGGCCGGCGCGAGTCGCCGGCCGACAGCAAGGATACACGTTCATGAAAACGGTAGTCCACGTCACGCATGAAGCAGTCCAAAAAATCGGCGGCATCGGCGCGGTCCTTCATGGACTGCTGACATCAAAGAATTATTCCCAGGCCGTCGACCGGGATATTCTGGTTGGACCGCTTTTTGATACGCACGGCCCGGCGGAAAACCGCCTCGGCACGGGCGGTGAAGTTCTGTACAGCTCCATGGACGGCATCGTCCGCCACCCGCTGGCGGCGGCATTCGCGGAAATTGAACGCCGGTATCATGTGGGCATCGTGTACGGACGGAAGGTTTTTTTCGACAAGTTCACGGGGGTCAAGTCCCATCCGGAAGTTCTGCTGTTTAATGTGGCCCATTTCGATGGTGCGCGCATGGCGAATTTCAAATTCCGGCTGTTTGAACGCTTCGGCCTGGAGTCCAACCGATACGACCATATCTGGGATTTTGAGCAGTATTGCCGCATCGCCGAGCCGGCTGTGGATGCGCTGCTGGCGATGGGCTGCGGATCGGGGCCGGACCCGACGATTATTTTCTCCCATGAGTACATGGGGATGCCCACGGTTCTGGCGGCCATCCTTAATGCCCCCGCGCAGTTCCGCACCATCTTTTATGCCCATGAAGTGGCGCCGATGCGGCGGATTGTGGAATCCCATCCCGGCCATGACGTGGCGTTCTACAATGCCATGCGGCTCGCCCAAAAGGAAAAGAAATACGTCACGGATGTGTTCGGATCCCAAAATTCGTTCTATAAAACACCGCTGGTGGTGGCCGCGCGGTATTGCGACAATATTTTTGCCGTCGGGGATTACGTAGCCGATGAATTCCGGTTTCTGGACCGCGCATTTGAAGGCCGCCAAATTGACCTGGCCTATAACGGCGTGCCGTCCTTTGAGATTTCACTTGAGGAAAAAATGGCCGCGCGGACGCGGTTGCAGCATTACTGCGAGAACCTGCTGGACTACCGGCCGGACTTTATTTTCACCCATGTGACGCGGATGGTGCTCTCCAAGGGGCTTTGGCGGGATATCGCGGTGATGGATCATCTGGAGCGGCTTTTCCGGCATGAAAACCGCTCCGCGGTTCTTTTCGTGCTTTCCACGGAAACCTCGGCCCGCCGCGGCGATGACATACGCAACATGGAAGCCGGTTACAAATGGCCGGTGGCGCATCGGGAAGGATATCCGGACCTTACCGGGGGGGAAGCGGCTTTTTACGCCGGCGTGCAGGAATTCAATGCGCGCAGCCGCAATTGCAAGATCGTATATATCAATCAATTTGGTTTTGACTGGCGCGCATGCGGCGAGCGCATGCCGCAGGATATGGAATTCATGGACATTCGCCACGGATCGGATGTGGAATTCGGCCAGTCGATTTATGAGCCGTTCGGCATCGCCCAGGTGGAGCCGATTTCCTTCGGCGGGTTGTGCGTATTCACCTCCCTGTGCGGTTGCGCGGGATTTGTGCGTCATGCGGCCGGTGGGGAAACGGAAAACGCAATGGCGGTGGATTACACTGTTTCGGCGGAAATAAAGGCGGAGCGCATCGACGAGTTTCTGCATATGGATCGCAAGACCCGCGATTTGGTGGAATCCGCCGTGGCCGGCGGCATTGCCGATGAAATATTCCGCCGGCTGCCGCGCAAGCCCGTGCATTTTGAGGCCAATCTGCAGCAGGGCTATGCGCTGGCCCGCCGCATGAGCTGGGAAGTGGTGGCACGGGATTACGTGCTTCCTGGAATTGACCGCGCCATCGCCAATGCACGCACAAAATCCTATTCCGTCGGCGGTGTGGCGGGTTAGTTTGCCGGCTGTCGGTAACCGGCCGGCGCGGCGCCGGCGATTCCGCCGATAGTGCCGGCTGTTTTGAAGCTTCGCATGCAGTCTGTTCCATCCTGGCTTCCACCCGGCTTTCGTATCTCGGCGGTTATTCCCGCCTTAAATGAAGAACACGCCATCGGCCAAGTCATCGCGGAAATTCCCGCCTGGGTTGCGGAAACAATTGTTTGCGATAACGGTTCAACCGACCGCACGGCGGAAATTGCCGCCGCGGCCGGCGCCCGCGTGATACGCGCCGGGCGCCGCGGCTACGGCAGCGCGTGCCAGGCGGGAATACAGGCAGCGGACCGGCCGGATGTGATTGTGTTTTTGGATGGGGATTTCAGCGATTATCCCGCCCAGATGGACCGGCTGGTACGGCCAATCGCCGTAGGGCGGGCGGATATGGTGATCGGATCGCGGATTGCGGGCCGGCGGCAGCGGGGCGCATTGACTTTGCAGCAGAGATTCGGCGGTGCACTGGCGTGCCTGCTCATGCAGGTTATCTGGGGGGTTGCGTATACGGACCTCGGGCCGTTCAGGGCCATATCCGCAGCGGCGCTGGGGCGATTGCATATGGACGATCCCGATTTCGGCTGGACCATTCAAATGCAGATTCGCGCCGCCCAGGCCGGGCTACGATGCGTTGAAACTCCGGTTGATTACCGTTGCAGGATCGGCCAATCGAAAATCTCCGGAACCATTCGCGGTGTGGCCGCCGCAGGCTGGAAAATTTTATTTACTATCTGGCATGAACGGTGGAATGAGTCGCGGCATTTGTGGAAATAGATCGCCGGCGGAGCATTCACAAAGCTATAATTACGTTAACATAAAAATAAAATATGTATAATTAAAATATGCCATATCTTGATCATAATATTGCAAAACATATCAAATTAATGTATAGTAGTACCAAGTTGTGCCGAACTTTGTTCAGAATGATGCATTGACGGCACTGTTCGAATGCAAGGCCGATGAGCCTTATCTGGCTCAAGCGGCAAGTGTTGACAGGTGGTTGCGGTTGTCCAGGGCGGGCCGGTAATAAAGGCGGATCAAGGCTATGACTGCAGTGCAAGGAATGGATCGGGGTTTCATTGAAAAGCTTGTGCGTGAGTCTCTGCGTCAGCGGCTCATGGGCGAGTCGCGCATTGTAAAACCATCCAACCATAACGGCGGTCCGAATCCGCTGGTGGTGAATGTTTCGGCCCGGCACATGCACGTATCGCAGGAGGCGCTGGAAACTTTGTTCGGGCCGGGGGCGAAATTAACCAAACTCAAGGACCTGTACCAGCAGGGCGAATTCGCCAGTGAGCAGACGGTGAATCTGATCGGCCCGCGCAGCCGCATGATTCCCAATGTCCGCATTCTCGGCCCGGTTCGCGATTACACGCAGATTGAACTTAGTTACACCGACGGCATTTTCATGGGCCTGGACCTGCCGTTGCGCATCAGCGGCGATCATGCCGGAACGCCGGGGATGGTGGTGGTGGGACCGCAGGGTGCGCTGAACATGAAAAACGGCGTGATTCGCGCCATGCGCCATGTGCATATGAACAAGGATGACATGGCGCATTACAACGTGAAGAACGGTGACGATATGAAGCTTGCAATTCACGGTCCCTGCGGCGTGGTGTTTGACAACCTGCGCGTCCGCGAGCATCCGAAGGTGAAACTGGAAGTGCACATTGACACCGATGAAGGCAACGCCTGTGATCTGGAATCCGCCACGCGCATTGAACTGATCCGCTAGTCCGCGGACGGGCCGTGAACGAATTGATTTGTCCGTATTTTTTTAGGAGTTTTTATGGCTCAGGCACTCGGAATGATCGAAACCAAGGGGCTGGTGACGCTGATTGAAGCCAGCGACGCCGCCTTGAAGGCCGCCAACGTGCAGATGGTCGGCTGGGACAAAGTCGGCTCCGGCATGGTTACCACGTTTCTTACCGGCGATGTGGGCGCGGTGAAATCCGCCGTGGATGCCGCCGCGGAAGCCGCGGGGAAAATCGGCGAAGTGCTGGCGGTGCACGTGATCGCCCGTCCGCATGAAGATCTTGTGAATGTGCTGCCGAAGCCCAAAGCCGCGGCAGTCAAAAAATAATTCGCCGCCGCAAACGGCGCAGTCAGGCCCGAATCGCGCATGGGTAATCGCGGCGGGCGCAGTGTATCCGGCGGATGCCGGCAACGTAAAGGAAGCAAATTATGTCTCAGGCTCTTGGATTAATTGAAACAAAAGGTCAGACCGGCGTGATTGAAGCGACCGACGCCATGCTCAAGGCCGCCAACGTGACACTGGTGAAAAGCGTTCAAATCGGCGGGGCGTTTGTCACCGTCATTGTCCGCGGGGATGTGGGCTCGGTGAAAGCCGCGGTGGACGCCGGCGCGGCCGCGGCCCAGCGCGTGGGTGAACTGGTGGCGTCCCATGTGATCGCCCGGCCCAATGAAGGCCTGATGGAAAATTTTTGAACGATTCCCGGCGCAGCCGGCGTAAATTGCGTACGGCAAACCCGCCTTGCGGTGATAAATTTCAGGATGCGTGCATGATTGTCCTGGTGGCCAATTTAGGCTCCACGAGCTTCAAATACAAGCTTTTTGACATGGCCTGCGGCGAAACCGTGCTGGCCGAAGGGGCCGCGGACCGTATTGGGCTTTCGTCCAGCACATGGACATTCACACCGTTCAATGGGGACAAGGTATCCGGAATCGCCGTGCTGGCCGATCATGGCGCGGCCGTGGAACTTCACCTGGAAAAGCTCGTGACCACGGGTGTTATCCCTTCCATTGATTCCGTTCAAGCCATCGGATTCAAGGCAGTGCACGGCGGATCGCTGGATGTGGTGAAAGTGGATGAAAAAGTGCTGGCGGTGATGCAGAAGTTCGCGGATGTGGCGCCCGCGCACAATCCGCCTTATATCGCGGCGATGCGCAGTTTTGCCCGGCGTTTGCCCAACGTGCCGCAGGTGGCGGCCTTTGAAACCGCTTTTCATCGGACCATTCCCGAGAGCCGGCAGACGTATGCCGTACCGTATGAATGGACGGCGGATTTCGGCATTCGCCGCTACGGCTTTCATGGCGCATCGCATCGCTATATCGCCATGCGTCTGCGGGAAATTCAGCCCGGCGCGGTAAAAATTATTTCCTGTCATCTGGGCGGCAGCTCCAGCGTGTGCGCAATCCACGATGGGAAAAGCGTGGCCAACAGCTTCGGCATGACGGCGCAATCCGGCCTGCCCCAGGCTTCTCGCTGCGGGGATTTTGATACATTCGCGCTGCTCAAGCTGCTGGAAAACGGCTTGACGCTGGATGTGATCTGGAAAAGGCTGGGCAAAGAGGGCGGTCTTCTGGGCGTCAGCGGGGTGAGCAGCGATTGCCGCGAGGTTGAACGCGCGGCCCAGGCGGGTAACAGCCGGGCAAAATTGGCGCTGGACGTGTTGGTGGATGCGGTACGCCAGTACATCGGCGCGTACCTGGCGGTACTGTCCGGGGCGGACGCACTGGTCTTTACCGGCGGCATCGGCCAGCATGCAACGGACCTGCGCAGCCGCATGGTTCAGGGGTTTGAATATGCCGGTATTGCCGCTGGGGAAAGCGGTCCGAAAAATGATCGCGGCGAATTTTCGCTGCATGCTCCGCGGAGCCGGACTCAGATATGGGTTCTACCTACGAATGAAGAATTAGTTGTGGCCCGGCAAACGGTCGGCGTGCTTGCCGGCCGGGCATGATATTCAATGGGTCGTATTTTTTAAGGAGCCAGTCATGGCGCAGCAGGCAATCGGAGTCATTGAAACCAAGGGGCTTATAGCGGCGGTGGAAGCCGCGGATGCGGCGCTGAAGTCCGCCAATGTTCAGTATGTGGGGCAGCATCGCGTCGGCAACGGCATGGTCGCCATGACGTTCACCGGCGATGTTTCCGCGGTGAAGGCGGCGATTGAAGCGGGTTCTGCGGCGGGCGGCAAGCTCGGACAGGTTATATCCACAACCGTGATCGCGCGGCCGCATGAAGATACCGCAAAACTGTGATCGGTCGATTGCACCGGTCAGGCCGCGGCAGCGGCAAACCCGGGCGGATTTAGTTGAAAGCGAAGGCTATGAATCAAACCGCATTGGTTGAATCAGTGGTGCGCGAGGTGCTCCAGCGGCTGGGCGCCGGCAGCGGGGCGGCGGCAGGCGGCGCGCAGAACGGCATATTCGCCGGGGTATCCGATGCGGTGGCGGCCGCAACCGTGGCGCAAAAAAAGCTGGCCCGCGCCGGCATGGAAGTGCGGGACGGCATTTGCAAATTGCTTGTGAAAATCGCCCGGCAGAATGCCGAGGCTTGGGGCCGCATTGAACTCGAAGAGACCAAAGTAGGCCGACTGGATCACAAAATCGCCAAGCTGCATCTGCTGGAAAAGGTTCCGGCGGTGGACTTTATCCGTGCGGCCGCGCACAGCGGTGATGCGGGCATCACGCTGGATGAAATGGCTCCATGGGGCGTGCTGGGCGTGGTAACTCCCGTGACGCACAGCATTCCCACGTTAACCGCCAACGCGATTAATATGATCGCCGCGGGCAATGCACTGGTCTGCAATGCCCATCCTTCCGGGCATAAATGCGCCGCCATGGCCGTCAAAACGTACAATCAGCAGATTGCATCCGCGTTTGGTATAGACAATTTAATCTGCGTGATCGACCCGCCCACATTGGAATCCGCCAATGCGATTTTTGAACATCCGGACATCGCCATGCTGGTGATCACCGGCGGACCGGCGGTGGCGCGGGCGGCCATGGCCCGGAGCAAACGGGCGGTTGTCGGCGGGCCGGGCAATCCCCCGGTGGTGGTGGATGAAACCGCCGATCTGGATCGTGCGGCTGCCGGCATCATTTCCGGCGGCGGCTTTGACAACAATCTGCTTTGCATCGGCGAAAAAGAAGTGTTTGTCGTGGGAAACGTATTTGATGCCATGATGCAGGCGATGCGCCGGGCCGGCGCCGTGGAACTCAGCCCCGGGCAGATAGATCAGTTGACGCGAAAGGCGTTTGTTTTCAAGGACAATCACTGGGCCGTTTCCAAGGAACTTGTCGGCAAGGATTGTTCGGTGCTGGCCGCCGCGGCGGGAACTTCCTGTCCGGCGGGAACCAACCTGCTTTTCGGCTGCACCGATGAAACCAATCCTTTCGTTGCGGAAGAACAGATGATGCCTTTTGTCCCGTTTGTGAAGGTCCGCGACTTCGATGAAGCGCTGGCCAAAGCCGTGGAAAATGAGCATGGTTTCGGCCACACGGCAATTATTCATTCCAATAATCTGGCGAATATCACGCGGATGGGTCGGGTGATGAATACAACATTGTTCGCCGTCAACGGTCCGAGTACCGCAACGCTGGGCATCGGCGGCCAGGGATATCCGAGCTATACCATCGCCACGCCGACGGGCGAAGGCGTTACCAACCCGCTTACCTTTACGCGGTTCCGGCGCATGGCCGTTAGCGGTTCACTGCACATCAGCTGATGTGCGAATACCCGGTGACGGCGAAAGGCGACTGGGCGGCGGCGGAGCCAAAACAGGAGATGCCGGTTCAATCCGGCTGATTATGGATCAGGAACTGGTGCAAAGAATAACCGATGCGGTATTGCGGGCCTTGGGGCAATCCGCCACGACCGCGGTGCGGCCGCCGGTGGGCGTGTGCACCGGGGATTATTCGAAATTTCCGGAACTTGCCGGCAAAATCCGCGTTTCGCCGCCGGCAGTCGTCGCGCCGGTTTCCGCGCCGGATTCCAAGGAGGAGGCGGCTGGTTCCGCGGCTGGTGCGACGGGGGCTGCCGCGGCAGGCACGGTGCTCACCGGTGTGGTTACCGCCGGCCGGTTGAAGGGCTTGCGCGGTGTCATTTATATCGCGGAATCGGCCATGCTTTCGCCGTTGGCGATGGATGAAATCCGGGAGCGCGGCCTGACGGTTGTGCGCGTTAAAGCGGCGGATGTTCAACCGCCGACCGCCCGCTGGACATGGTGGATGCAGGGCGATTGCCCCTCGGTGCGACAACTGGTGCAGCGCCGCGCCGTCCCGCCTGTGGACGGGGTGCAGGGAAGTACCGTGGACCAGCTTGCCCCGGCCGTCGGCAGAATTTGCCGGATCGTTGAAAGCGGCCGGCTGACCCATGGTGTGTTGTTTGTGCCCCAAGGCGCAATGGCGTTGTGCCTGGCCAACAAAACCGGATCACTCCGCGCGATCGCGGGCAATTCCGCCAAGGCCGTCGCCGCCGGAGCCGCGGGGGTGGGCGCGAATTTGCTGGTGGTGGAATATGCCCATCACACGTATGCGGCGATGGATGAGATGGTGACGGTGTTTTTATCCGGCAGCGGCAAGCCGCCGGCGTCGTGGCCGCGGCAATTGCAGGAATGCGGTGCATAACCCGGTTCCCCCGGTTTCAGCGGCGGACATAACGGGAATTTAGAAGAGGTGCGTCATGCAGAATCAATTTCAGGTACGCAAGGAAATGTGCGATGTGGGTTATCGCATCTGGCATCGCGGCTATTGCGCCGGCAATGAGGGCAACCACAGTGTCCGCATTTCCGACGATCGCGTGCTGTGCACGCCCACCGGCGTTTCCAAGGGATTTCTATCGCCGGATCAGATTACCGTCGTTGATATGGACGGCAGGCAGATTGATACACAGAATAAAATGAAGCGCACCAGTGAAGTGCTGCTGCACCTGCAGATCTACAAAGCCCGACCGAATGTGAAATCCGTCGTGCATTCCCATCCCCCGCATGCCACGGCATTTGCCATGGCCAACATTCCTATTCCGGAAGGCATTCATCCGGAGGCGGAAGTGTTTCTGGGAAAAGTGCCGATGGCCCGGTACACAACCCCAAGTTACAAGGAACTGGGGGAATCCGTCGTGGCGCTCATCGGGCCGGACACCAATACGGTCATGATGGGAAATCACGGGTCGGTTTGCTTTGACGCCACCTTGATCGGAGCGTATTACAAGCTGGAAATATTGGATGCGTACTGCCGAATTCTGCTGCTGACGCGGCAACTGGGCAAAATCAATACCCTTACCCAGCAGGAAATGATTGACCTGTTGAAAGTAAAAGAGCGATTCGGCATGCCGGACCGGCGGCTGTCCTGTGCCACCGGCGGCTGCATCGGCAGCGAAAACCAGCCATTTCTGGCCACATTTGATACCTATTCCCAGTCTGCCTGCGCGTGCCGGAGTGACGGACGTGTGGAAGCGGCGGATTCTACGGCGATTTCCGAAGACGCCTTTGAGGCGATGGTTCAGCAGATGACGGATCAGATTATGGCAGGCCTGGCATAACACGCGGGCCGGAGCAACCGCCCTGTCCGGCGCGGTAGCGCATTTTCATAACACGAGGAGATAAAATGAAAGTCAGCATCATCGGCGGCGGCGGCCGTGTGGGTTCCAATGCGGCTTTTGCTCTGCAATGTGCGGGCATTGTGCGGCAAATTGCATTGGTCGATGCCAATCATGACCTTGCCTCCGGCGAAGCGCTGGATCTGATGCATGGCGCGTCACTGGCCGGGGATCAAAAGATTTATGCATCGGATATCAAGGCGGCCGCGGATTCGGATGTCATCTGTATCACCGCCGGCCTGCGGCGCAAGCCGGAGGAATCCCGGCTGGATTTGATCAACCGGAATGTATCGCTTTACAAGGGAATTCTGGACCAGCTGAAATCCGCCGGCGTGCAAAAGGACTGCATATTTGTGGTGGTATCCAACCCGGTTGATATTCTGACGCGTCTGAACATTGAATATCTGGGCTGGCCGGCGAAACAGGTGATGGGGTTGGGGACGGTGCTGGATTCCACGCGATTCCGTTCCCTTATCGCCTATGAAAAAAATCTTCCGCCTACGCAGGTCAGCGCCCTGATTCTGGGCGAACACGGCGACACCATGACCCCCATTTGGAGTTCGGCTACGGCTGCGGGTGTCGCCATCGGCAAATTGCTCACGCCGGTGCAGCAGGCGGAGGTCTTCAAAAAAACGCAGACCTCCGGTGCGCAGGTTATCAAAATGAAAGGCGGCGCCGGATATGCCGTGGGCATCAGCATTGCCGAGGTGATTCATGCCATTGCGCTGGACCGCAAGCGGTTATTGCCTGTCAGCAGCCAGATGTCCGGCCAAATGGGAATGAAAAAGGTCTGTCTGAGTCTGCCGGCGGTTGTAGGCCGCGGCGGCGTGGAAGGCGTGATGGAACCGGAACTGTGGCCGAAGGAAGTTTCCGGCATTCAGGCCAGCGCCCGCGCATTGGAGGAAACATGGGCCGGGATAAAATGACAGCCGCCCGGCGCTGCGTGGCGGAAGGGAAAACCATACCACCGGTTAATGCTATATGCTGATTGTGGATCGTCAAAAAAGACTGCTTGATATCATCAGGCAAAAACAGAGTGCATCGCTGGATGCGCTGGCCGATGAGCTTGCCGTTTCCAGTTCCACGGTTCGGCGGGATATTGATACTCTCCAGAGCCAGGGACTGGTGGAAACCACGCGCGGAGGGGTTATCTATCGCGGCCGCGGGGCGAGTTCACTGGCTCTTGACCAGCGGATGGCCGAGCAGGTGCAGGCCAAAATCGCCATCGGCCGGGCGGCGGCCGCACTTGTTGAGCCGGGAATGACCGTGCTGTTTGACGGCGGTTCAACCATTCGTTACGCCCTTGAACAAATCCACGTGCGGCCGCTGCAGGTGGTCACGAATTCCCTTACTGTCGCGGCGTATTTCGCCAATGATGAACAGGTGGAACTGCTGGTGCTGGGCGGGGCGTTGTATCCGCGGTCCGGTGTTCTTGTCGGACCGATTGCCGCCAAGGCATTGGCGGATATTCACGCGGATCTGTTCCTGTTTTCGGTGGCCGGTGTTTTTGGAACGGATATCTTCAATTCCAATCTGGCCATGGCGGAATTTGAAAGACTTGCGATCAGGCAAACCGCCCGCCGTGTGCTGCTGGTGGATGCCACCAAGTTCGGGCGGAAAAGTCTGGCCAGGGTATGCAGTGTGGAGGATCTGGACCTGGTGATCAGCGATGCGGATTTAGGGGCCGGCTGGCAGAACGCATTGTCGGACAGGATCAAAATCGCCGCATCAACAGATTGAATTCGCCGTCGGCTACGGATCATAGCTGTGCAGATCATCGGCGGTATTAAAATAACCATCCGGACCGGCGGAAACAAAACAGGGCGCGTGCGGATTCTGCAGCGGGCTGGTCAACAACAGTATGCCGTTGCCGTAGCCGTCCTTTACCTGCACGATGCCGGGCATGGTTCCACCCGGGACCGGAATTTGTCCCGAAACCGTCAGGCTTGATGGGAGTTCGGTGAGCAAATTGCTTCTTTCATGCCATACGCCGCCGGCATCCTTGAAAATATACATTCGCTGATACTGCTGAAGAAAGTCGACAATCGTCGTCGGTACTTCGCCGTTGCGATGCTTCAGCAGCAAAAGGGCATCATTTAGATCGTGCAATTCGAGCATTGTTAGTTTACGGTGGCTTGTTTGCAGTACCTGTGCGGCGACGGCAATGCTGATGGAGATCAGCACGATTACAACCACCACGACCACCAACATTTCCATTAACGTAAAACCGCGGCGCGAATTGACCGGCATCTTCCATTCTCTCACAATAAGCCACGACTTCTATTACCCTGTTCGTCCATGACTTGATGCGGTAGACCGCGGAACTATCCGTAGATTCTAAAATTATTATAACGTGAATGCGTACGTCTGTCAATTCGTAAATATAAATATTCATTTAAACCAATATCAAGCCACATATTGGCCAGCCGCGACGCATCCCAAAGCCAGCCCCGGCGGTCGAGATACGATTTGGTGTATCGACAGGGCGAGTCGAATCGGAAAAAGTCGAACAATAATGTTCCATTAAATTATCCGGCGGTAATGGATTTAAGCTGGTCAGCGAGGGCGCGGTAATCGGTTTTCCCGGTGCCCAGTACCGGCATCGCCACGATCCGGTGAACGGCACGAACATTGTGCAGGCCGGAAAGACCCGCCTGGCGAATGGCCGCATTGACGGCGGCCCGATCAACGGATTGTGTTGTGAACAGAACCAGTTCGGGCGGATTTTCATCCGCGGCGGGGATTACGGCAAAGGCCGGGCCATCCTTCGCCGCAGCGGGAAAATGGGCGGCTACCGCATCCTCGATCGCCGGCAGGGATACCATTTCTCCGCCGATCTTGACGAATCGCTTCAACCGGCCCATGAAGGTCAGATTCCCATCCGCATCCCGGCACACCAGGTCGCCGGTTTTATACCATTGATTTCCGTGCCACTGCACGAACGGTGAAGGCCCCTGATAATTCAGATAGCCCGGGAAAATACTCGGACCGCGTACAAGCAGCATTCCCGTCCGGCCGTCCGCACACGGCTGGTCCGTCTCCAAATCCACAATTGCACACTCAACCGACGGCAGCGGCCGGCCGATGGAACCGGGCTTGGGTTGATCCTGCCGCACAACGGAGACAAACGGTGAGCATTCCGTGATGCCGTAGCCTTCCAGAATGTTTGCCTTTGTGCAGTGCGCGTGCAGGAGTTGATAAACGGCCTCCGGACATTTTTCCGCGCCGGTGACGCACAGTCGCACGGCGGAAAGGTCTTCACCGGCGGCGGCCCGCATGATGTTGGCCACAAATGTAGGTGTTCCGAGCAGGATGGACACTCGCCAAGCCGCGGTAAGTTTGGCCAGCGTGCTGACATCATTGGGATTCGGGTAATGAACCACGCCGGCACCGGACAAAATGGGCAGCAGCATCGTTGCGGTTAAACCAAATGAATGGAACGGCGGCAGCATGCCCAAAAAGCGGTCGTTCCGGTAAATGTGGAAACTTTCCAAGGCGTCGCGCATGTTGGTAAGCAGATTGTTGTGGGTCAGCGGCACAGCTTTCGGCAAGGATTCCGATCCACTGGTAAAAAGCACCACGGCGTTGGAATCACCGTCCAAGCCGGCCGTCACCGGTCCATTGCGTGACAGCAGTCGGCGAGGCGTCAGCCGGGCTTTTATCGCGGCGGAAAGTTTGGTCAACTTTCCCAGTGACCCGGCAAACGTTTCCAGCGGCAGCATGGCGGATTGCAGTGCGGAAAGGTCCGTACCCTGGGAGGCAAGTTTTTGCAGCAGCAACTGTGACGTGAGAATATGCTTGACACCCAGCAGGTCCATGGCGTGGCGGATATTGCGCTGGCCGGCGGTCCAATTGATCATGACAGGAATTTTGCCGGCGAAGAGTGCCGCGATGAATACCGTATCCGCCGCTACGGACGCCGGCAGCAGCACGCCGATATATCGGCCGTCCAGCGCTGCCAGCGATTGCCGCATGGCAAATGCGGCGGTTATCAATTCGCGATAGGTTCTGGCGCCGCGCTGCAAATCCGCGACGGCAATGCGGTTCGGGTTCGCGATGGCCTGGTTCAGAAACACTTCCTGCAGGGTGCGGCCCGGGGGCAGCTGTGCCCGGCGGGCATCCGCGGTTATCCAACCGGCGGGCGGCGCCGGGATGCGCACGTCAAATGCTTCGCTGGAGAGTTTACCGCACGCGGCCTGCAGCACATCGCCAACCGTTTGCAGCGCTTCCACACTGGAAACACCGGCGGCGAACTCCTTCTCCAGAAAAAAAATAAGATCGGTGACCGCCAGGCTGTCCATTCCCAAATCCGCCGCGAGCTGCTGTTCAGGATCAATCTGCGGAATGCCCGTTTCAGTGCGCAGGTAGTCGATAATGATTTGCCGCGTGGCGGCGGGGATATTGGAACCAAGATCCGCGGAGGCGGTGATCCGGGGTTCCGGAAGATCGTGCGGGCCGCCGGATTCCCAGCGGCTGTAAGGAACATAGCGGGCGGGCGGGGCATTCAAATTATAAAAATTATCAAGATACTCGTTAAAATCGGCGCGGTCCGCGGTTCGCGGCAAATCCGCAGGCTCGTGGAATGTGAGCGTTACGTTACGCTTTGGCGCAAAAAAAAGACCGCTTTTCAGCAGGGATGGAATATGCTTTATCAGACCGGTTTCCAATTGAGGAGCGGCGCCGGTCGCCCAGCCGAAACTGCTTCCCCACAGCCCGGTGGTGCGCAGTAAAACGACGCGCACTCCGGGTAATTGTGTGACAATACGGTGGGCCCCGCTGACGGCGCCGAGCTTGTCTTTTCCGGATCGCATGATGCGGCCGGCGGGGTAAAGTAGAACGTTTTCGCCGCGTTTCAAGGCTTCCATGCACGTGTTAATTGAGGCATCCGCACGACCGGCCGCTCCGGCATCCAGCCGGGAAACATCCGCGATAGGCAAAACCCCCAGAATGTCCGCCACCCTGCGGATAACCGGTTTGTTTATCTGCGCTTCCAGCGCCAGAGGTCGCACGGCGAATCGGGCGTGGAGCTGGGAGGTGACAATAACCGGATCAATAAGAGCCGGGTGGTTCGGTAAAAAAAGAATGCCGTTTTTTCCGCGGGCGGTAACTTCCTGCAGGCCGCGGATGTTAATGCGGTAGCGCAAGGGCAGTACGATGCGGGCCTTCGCACAAATGATACGGGCCGGCCAGGAGGGGATGCCGGGCCGGTTGCGGACAAACACAACCGCCAGCCACGCGGAGACGGGAATGGTGGCCAGGCCGGCAAGCATGAAGATTGACGTCGGTTCCAGCAGGTGGCTGAGCGGTGTGTAAAGGAGACTGCCCAGCAGAATGCCCACATAACCGAGGAACCATGCGGCGGCGATGACGCGGCCGCGATGTTCCGCGGCGGGCCGCACCTGGAAAAAGCTCTCCAATGGCACCATCATGATGCCGCCGGCGACGCCCGCCCCGGCCAGCAGGAAAATGCAGTACCCCAGTCTGGCGTCCGGCGGCAGCAACGGGGCTGCGCCGATGGCTATCAGAAAAACGGCCAAGGATGCCGCCGCAGGTGGTGCGGCCCAAAGCCCCGCGTCATTTTTGGTGATTCGGCCGGCGCAAAGTGAGCCCACTACCACGCCCACGAGTTCCGCCAACGCCAGGTAGCTGGTGCGTAATTTGTCGAAGTGAAACTGGGCGATTCCCATCTGGTTTATCACCAGCACCTGCAGTACTGCGACAAACCAGAAATAAGAATCACCGATGATCGCCCAACGCAGCAGCCGGTCCGGCCACAATCTGCGTAATTCGCGAATGGAATCCAGCGGGCCTGCCCAGGGGAATCCGGCCGCGGGATTTGCCGCCGGTCGTCGCGGCACTCCCAGGCTGACCAAGAGGCCGGTGAAGGCGACGGATACAAGAATAACGGCCGTAATCATGCGGCCGCGGGACACGCTGCCCGCCGTGGATGTGGGAATAATGGCGGAAAGGAAGGCCGGGAGATGCACGGCGCCGGCAGCGTTCAGGGCTACGCCCGCAATGATTATGCCGACCAGAATTGCCGCGGTGATGACGGATTTGAGCCGTGAATTGGCCTCCACCACAAAACTGGCCGGGTAAATATCCGGAATGCTGCCGACCAGAGCCGGGCCGAAAATATTGGCCTGAAACGCCATGAGGAATATGACCGTTACGATCACAGCCCAATTCAGCGTTAGAATCGCCCACGCCCCCAGCGATAGAAAAATCAGCTCCATCGTCTTGGCTCCGATGATCACGGATCGGCGGGAAAAGCGATCCGCCATCCAACCGGCGGGCGCGGCGAACAGCAAAAATGGAATTGTATAAAACGTGGAAATCCACCCCTGCAGTCCGGCAAGGTGGTGCGAGACCGCCAGCAGACTCACCGCCTGCTTCATGAAATTGTCATTGAAGTTTCCAAGGGAATAGGCCGCCGCCATCGCCAGGAAACGGCTGCGTCCCCGGCGGATATGGGCGGCTGTTTCCGCGGCGTCAATCGCCGCAGCGGCCGCTGCGACTGCCGCGGGCTCGCCGGCGGCAATGGTGGAATCCGGTGGTGGAATATCGGTCATGCGCAAAGCCTCTATGATGATCCACGGGCGGATCCGCCAAAGGTTTAACGGCGGTCGGAGCTTATTATGCTCGCGCTTCAGGCAACGGACAATGGCGGGTGAATGACCAGGGCTGACCGCATTGTTCTTGACGTTGTGGGCTGTGGCGGCTAACTTTTACTGCTGACAGAGCTGCGACACGGTTGCGGCGGAATTCGGCCATCGTGAAAATGGAAGTTAAACCATGAAAAAGAAAGCAGTTAAGAAGAAATACGGCAAAAAGAAACGCGGCAAGCAGAGCTGAGCTTCGTGCCGCATTGTCGCGGCAGTTGATTATCCGCACCAATTCATACCCGGTTTATTGTCGACTGGAGCATGAACCATAATTGCTCAATCAAGCAGTCGGAATTGACTGTTCGCAATGGTCAACCCTGATCAGCCTGGAAATTAAAAAAGTTCAAACCGCAGTATTGCCAAGACGGCGTGAAGTACACCGCTTGGTCGTAAAAAGGGCTGATGCGGCGATGCTCGCAAGATAAGGTGGCCGGCGAATGTTCTGCACACCGCCCGCTTGACGTGCCGCCACTGCCAAGGACTCGTCTTCCGAATTGCCGATAAACGGTACACAATTTTTATTCCGAACATCGCCGGGCACTCATTTCGAATTCGCAGCGATTATCGGGCAAGTGTTTGCACTTTCAGCCAATCCTCCGGCACACGCAGGATAGGGCTTCTACGCGATTCCGTAGTCAGGAAGATATCTGCCTTTCCTATTTTTGCCGCGGCAAGATGTAAAGCATCCAATGGCTTTATGTTGAACTCCTGTGCCAGCCAGATTCCGATTTTAACGGCATCGGCAAGATTTAATTGAAAGAGCTCGGCTTGGCCGAAGATTTCTTTTATGAATTTAAGTTCGTGTTCGGCAATATTCCGCAATTTAGGGTCGGTTCCGGCAATATTCCGCTGCGGTTTGGGTAGGAGTTCAAGGTGGTGGAGGTCACTTAACAGTAACTTTGATGTGGATAACATGTCCAAGCAGGCGTCGCTTAATTCCTTGTCCTTGCCTTGAAACGCATTAATAATAACGCATGTGTCAAAATAAACGCGTTGCATCATCAGGTTTCTCTGCTGCGCAATTGCCTGATTTCATTCAAAATCTCCTCGTTTGACTGCGTTTGCAATCCCTCGAGTATCGCGGCTTGACGGATAGCCGCAAGCGTTCGGCCCAGCGTGTTGCTCGTGTCGATGCAGGGGAAATTCCAGAAACCGGCGGAGAATGGGATCATCATGCTGTTGCAGCAACTGGGCGCAGACTTTCCACTGGGTATATAGCTGGATTGGATTGCGGCGGTAGACATAGTCATTCCCCGTAAATGGGATCCAAAGATTTAATTGTTTCCGGCTTAAGCAGATTAAAGAAGAGCCTGTGACAAGCTTCTTTCGCCGGATTAAGGTTGGATTTAATATCGTTCCATGCATTTTCCGGATCGCGCAAAGCGGCGTTAACCACAATGTCGGTGACCATTCCGGTCTTTTCCAAAGGGTTGCTGCCTCCGGGAAGCGTTACCGGGTTAAGCACCTGAATTGATCCCTGAAATTCATTAAGCACAACTCCCATCTGCAGTTGCAATTCGCCGGATGTCGGCTTGAATTCTCCCATTCTGATTTCCGCGGCCAGCAGGTTCAGGGTCTCCGCGGGTGAGCCTGCGAAGAAATCGACATATCGAATGGAAAACGCGGTCGGCTTCCGGATAACGCCGGCTTTGTTCAGCCAGTCCGCCAGGGTCGAAATCCGCTTCCTGAACGTGTCCCACCCTGGATAGGGTTTGACCATGCTGACGGCCACCACATTATCCCCCGTCAGGATCGTAAATTCACCACACGGCAAGGCATGGGTTGCTCCGTACCGCATCTGGTACTGCGAATTACGAAATTCCGGCGGAACGTTGGCCAATGGACGCAGTTCAATCCTGGCGCCAGGGTAATCGGCACGCAGCTTTCCAAGAAGCAGGCCGGGCAGTTCCTGCCCCGTGGATACATCGCCGGCGAAGCGCAATTCCCAAACCGCTTCCAATAAGGGCTCTTTCCCCAGTCGTTTAGGTAGTTGTTTGTTTTGTGGTTCCGGCGGCATAGTGGTGTCCCATTATTTCCAATGTATTTATTTTAGCAGCGTATTGCACAATTGCGAGTGTCAACGAAAGCAGGTGACTTTACGGATCGGCAGTCGCATGGCAATTCGCGGATTTCGGCCATTGCCGGATTACGTGGGAATTTCCAAGAGCCGGCGGCGCGTTGCACAGGCGGTTTCAAGCTCGTCGATCGCGGCATTCAGCGGTTGAACGGCAGCCGGGGATTTGATTTCGCTGACTGTAAGAGAGGCGGCGATACGATCAATTTCCACTGTCTGCTTGATAAACGCCAAGTCGGATTCAAGGAGACGCGAGAGCAGTTCTTTTTCATCGCGCAGTCGCCGCCAGATGCGATCCTGCGTGGGTGTCGGCAGGCCCTGAATGGCGGCGGCGGTATTGGATATGCGTTGGGCGAGGCTGTTTAAACTCCCCAGGAGTGCGCTTAGTTCCGCCGGTGGATAGGGGTTTTCCCGTGTGGGCGGCGGAATGACCTGTGCTTGAAAATCACCCGCCAGATTATTTATCCGGCGTGCGGCGCTGCCCAGATCTGCGCAGGCTTTCTGGCGGATCAGAAGATCATCCGCCCGCAGGCGGTTTTCGGCACGGTAAAAATTAAAACCATAGCCCAATAGAAGCAGGTCAAGCTGCTGGAGAATCGGGTTTTGAATGCCGGCCATGCAATGTGCTCCAGAGTTGGGGAATTGCGGTTATGCGATGTGCCGGCCGGTTTATGGCGCCGGTTCAACGGACGGCGGTGTCTTACCTGCCGGGGGCATGGTGGCTTCAATGCCCATACCCGGGAAAAAAACTCCGACATTAAACGGCAGGCCGACGGCCATATTCGGTGCGCTGATGATACCCTTTTCCGCCATGAGCATGGCGGTGTAATAACGAACGGCCTCTTTTTCCGTCAGGCCGAAGGCCTTGAGGGCGATAAGCGCTTTCATTCGCGGATCCGCCGGATGCACCAGCACTTTCACCGTGTTCAGGGAGATGCCGTAAATTTTCAGAAAATCACGCAGGTGCCCGAAGACAAGTTGCGTCAGATCGCCGATTTTTTCATTGACCGATTCCAGGGGTGTCAGCTGGATCATCTGATTGATGGCCTGTTCCACCACGGGGCCGGCATATGCGTTCAGGTCCACGGTGGTCAGGGTGTGGCCGCGGTAGGGCATATGCTGCACCAGTGCGACGGCATCTTCCTTTGTATCCACATGAATATAGTAATCCACATTATAAGTCATTTCCGCCATTTCACGGGAAAGCGCCAATCCCTGTGTTTGAACCACGAGCTTGGATTTATTGATGTAAAGCGCCTCATATTGCCACGGACTTTGTCCGCCGTAGAAAGCCTGCTGAATGGACCCGATGAGCGGCCGCTGCGGTGTTTCAATGGGAAACTGACCGGTTTCATAGACATTCAGAATGGCGCCGCGGGATTTGAGCACGCAAAAATGATTGCTTTCCACCGTCAGCAGGGAGCCGTTCATAATATCGTTGTTCGGATAATGCCATAAAATGGTGTTTGGGCCGATGATCTCTTCGCCGTTGGCCCCAAGAGTGGAAATAACACTTCGAATGCCGGCCATTTCAGTACTCCCGTAAATTGCATATGGTGTCCGCGGCGCCCATGCCGCAATTGGACGGCCTGACTCTACAGTTGATCGTCAATGCGGTCAAGCTTTCGGTCCGGCGTGCGCGCGTCAGTCATTTTCCATTGAAAAGCCGTCCGGCGGGCTGCGACCGCCCGCGGCCGCCGGTGAATCCGCGGCTGAATTGTCCGGTATCGGAGCAGCCGGCGTACGGCCGCCGGGAATGTTGGCCGGCGTTATCCGCCAAACCGCGGGATACAGCCCGGTTATCTGCCCTTGGCGAATCGTGCGGCGGCGATGCGCCGGATTCAACGGGATCAGGGTTATAAATGGCATATCCGTATCCGGGGCCGCATCCTCGTGGATGAATTCAATGCGTTTAAAGGTGGTGGAGAAGTTTTCCGCATCATTCAGCCGCACCAGGCAATCATCGCCATCTTTGGCCGATCGCAGCGAGGAAAATACCACAATGTCACCGCTGTGATATGCCGGCTCCATGGAATCTCCTTCCACGCGCAAGGCGAACAAACCGCCATCCGGCAAACTCCGGGCTGTGCCATTTGGCGGGGCGGCGGGTGATGAATCGGTTTCCGGCGGGAGCGGCGCGGCGATGTAACTGTCGGCGATGCCGGCAGGGTAATCCAGATCAGTGAATTCCGCGGCATTTCCCGCGGCAACACGATTAATCAGCGGCACGCGTGCCAGCGGGATGGCCGCCGCGGCCGCGGAGCTTATGGGATTGGCAGGGACGGCAAGGTTTCCACCGGATCGGGCCAACAAACGGTCAAGGTCTACCGCGCCATGCACCGTACGGGGTAGTTGGCCGGATGATGCGGCGGCTGGAGCCGGAGTTGCGGTGGAGTTATCGAAAACCGCGGCAATAGTTGGTGCAGGCTCGCCGTGGCCGACCAGGAGTTGCCGCACAGCCACAGGTGTTCGCAGCCAATCGGCCTGCCCGACAAGCGATTCAGGCGATAATTGCAGTGCGGTTTCGAGTTTTTGCAGTTTCTCAATGGACGGTGGGCCGCTGAGCCGGGCGGTTTCAATATTGGAAAGATATGGTTTGCTGACGCCGGTGACTGCGGCAAGCTGATCCAGGGTAAGCCCCAGATTTTGGCGGACGGTGCGAATATTGCGGCCGAACTGCACCAAGTCTGTTGGGCGGTCAAATTGCCGGTTTTCTTTAAACGTACTGTCTGCTGTCGTTTTTCGCATGCTATCTCTCCAAAACAACGCCCATTTAACTGCGGATGGCAATATAGTGCCGAAACGCAGAAATATGGATGTCTGAAAACAATCATACAACATCCATTTAACTTGTCAATAGCCGTTTTGGGAATAAGTTTGTCAAATCGCTTGAAAAATGCGATGTTCCATGTTTTACGGTCTTCGCAGCACCTGTATGCATTTGATGTTTCGCCAGCGACTATGGAATTGGCAAAGGCCGGCCATTGCTTTTCCAATTGGTGGAGGGCTGAGTTTTATTGCGGGCAAAGTGATACTTGCCGTGTCGCAAATTGGATGTATATTAAGGGCGTATGCATATGAAATATTGAGAACGCGGCCTTCGGTCGCCACATTCCAAGGAGCAATCAATGCGGCGCCGCACGTTTATCAAAACAACAGCATTGTCCACGGCCGCCGTGCTATCATCGGCCGCTGCGGCGCGGGTTTTCGGTCGGGCGGCCGATCATCAACATGACAGTCTTGTGCCGGCGCCGCGAGGGCTGATTGTGAGTAAAAATGGGCATTATCTGGCAGATGCGGCCAGTGGTCGGCCATTTTTCCTGCTGTCGGATACGGCGTGGAACTTGGTGGCGCTCAATGCGGCGGACCTAGAGCTATATTTTGCGAGTCGGCGGTTGCACGGGTTCAGTGGGTTCATGTTCTGCCTGGATTTTTATCCGCAGTCCAGCGGACTTAATGCCGAAGGACAGTGCGCATACATGGGGCCGCAAAAGGATGAATTGAATCCAAAATACTTTGAATTTTGCGATCATCTGGTGCGGCGCGGGGCACATTATGGGCTTTATGCGATGATTGTTTCAATGTGGGCCGGCAAGCATTCGGGTATTATGAATCACTACACACCGCGGCAATTGCACGGCATTGGGGTGAAACTCGGGCGGCATTTCCGTGATTTTCCAAATGTTATTCATATGGCGGGCGGCGAGTCCACACCGCCGAATATCAATCCTGTCAATGTTGACGCACTTGGCCGCGGGCTTAAAGCCGGTTGCGGGGGAAAGCACTTAATCACTGTGCACCCGTGCTATCAGCGGTCCTGTTCGCGATATTTTGCACGGGCGGACTGGATTGATTTTTATATGAGCCAGGGGAATTCCAGCAAAGGCGGTGCGAATTACGACATGACCGGTCTGGTCAGCCATGATTATAATTTGCCGCACCCCCGGCCCACCATGATCGGCGAGAACTTTTATGACTCCGGCACGCATCAGCCTCCGCATATGCAAAGGCGTGGTCTTTACCTTTCAGTATTTGCCGGAGCCTTCGGCTGCGCGTATGGACATGATGCACTTTGGGAGATGACACCGCATACGGGGCAGCCATGGATGCTCAAAAACTGGCCGCCGGGCGTGACGAACTGGCGCGAGGCGCTCAATACGCCGGCCGTTTCGGATTTGCACTTTATTCGCAGGCTGCTTTATTCGCGGCCATATTTTTCGCGAATACCCGACCAGGGGCTTGTACTGGCCGGGCAGGACAGGGCAATTAACCGGCGAATCGGCGCTACACGCGACGGAAGCAGGCTCAAGCGGGATGCGACATTCTTAATGGCCTACCTTGCGTCCCCGAAGGAAGCGGTGCTGAATACCGGTGCTATCGCCGGGGAAAAGCTGAATGCTTACTGGTTTAACTCGGCCGACGGACAGTATGAACGGATCGGTATGAATTTTGGCAATACCGGAAAACTGCACTTGAAAAAGCGTGCGCACGGTCATGACTGGGTGGCCGTGGTGGATGATGCGGCCAAACGCTATCGACCACCGGGAGAAGTCTGATCGCGCAGCTTCAAAGGCCATTGGTTTAAGCAATCGCCTACACGGCAAGCCATGCCATTGCCGCTCAAGCCGCTGGAGTGTACAAATAGGCCTATGAATATTCAGCAAACAGCTTTTGGTAAAACGGCCGACGGGCAGTCGGTGGATCAGTTTACGCTCACCAGCAGCCACGGTGTGACGGTAAAACTCTGCTCATATGGCGCGACGGTAACGGAGGTTCACGCCCCGGATAAATCCGGTAAAACGGCGGACGTGGTGCTGGGGTTTGATTCGCTTGCACCATATCTTGGCAACCATCCGTATTTGGGCTGTATGGTGGGCCGGGTGGCTAACCGAATTGCCGCGGCAAGTTTTACGCTTAATGGCAAAACTTATAAGCTCAATGCGAATAATGGCCCGCACTCTCTTCATGGCGGACCAACCGGTATGGCGCGGCGCGTATGGGCCGCCCGGATCATACGCGAAGGGGAGCAGGATGCGGTGGAGTTCTCCTATCGAAGTCCGGATATGGAGGAAGGTTTTCCGGGGAATATGAATGTCCGTGCTGTTTATTCGCTGCGCGATAAGGGCACACTGCGGATTGATATGTACGCTGTGGCGGATCAGCCCACTCCCGTGAACCTGACAAATCACAGTTATTTTAACCTCAATGGCGCCGGCAACGGCGATATCTTGAAGCACGAACTATTTCTCGCGGCTGATTTTTACACCCCCGTGGATGATCACCTGATTACCACCGGTGAAATCCGGCGGGTAATTGGCGGGCCGCTGGATTTTACGAAACCTGCGGCCATCGGCTCGCGCATCGGGCAGGTTCCCGGCGGATATGACCATAACTTTGTTTTGCGCGGCGTTTCTCCTGCGATGTGCCTGGCGGCACGCGTGGTTGAGCCGGTCGGCGGACGGATGCTGGAAGTGCATACAACCCAGCCCGGAGTTCAGCTGTATACCGGCAATTTTCTGGATGAAAGTGCCAAGGGTATTGGCGGAGCGTATGGTAAACATGGCGGATTTTGCCTGGAGACTCAGCATTTTCCCAACGCCATTAATCATGGGCACTTTCCAGGCGTTCTGCTGCATCCGGGACAGACATATCACCATGTCGTTGAATACCGCTTTTTGACGGTTTGACGTGCACGGGCAACCGGACCCGAACAAATTTACAGCACATTGTGGTCCGTTTTTGATTGCGGCATACAGCCGCGCCGTCGGCATGGATCCCACGAAGTCGGGCGTCGGGTCATAACTTTGGGGCGGTATCAAAAAATCCGCGAAAAAGGTTGAAATCAGACGGTAACTGGCGATTTTAATGCTGAATAACCGATAATTCCTACATGATTGCGTGAAACAACCGAGTAATGGTTTCAGCCGTATTGTCAAAGCCTGCCCGAAAGACCGGGCTGCGGGCGGCAACGTATATATGAATGGCCGGCGGGGAGCCGTCCGTGCAGCAGGAGAATCGGTGCAGATGCGCCCTATAGATGCCTCAGTTGAAGCAGCCGCAGTGGCGGCTGTGCCCGGTGATGCCGTGGAAGCCATGCGCATGTACGGCAGTTGGCTGCGTGCGGTGGCGGTGGCACGGCTTCGCGGCAGTCAGGGTGCGGATGATGTGATGCAGGATGTGGCCGCCGCGGCGTTGCGAAACTGGTCCACCTTGCAGTCGCCGCGCAACGCCAAGCCATGGCTGTACCGGCTGACTGTTCGCGCCGCGCTGATGCATCGGCGTACTTTGGGCCGGGCCCGCAAGCGCGTGCATGAAGCCGCGGAAATGCAGATGGCGCGGTACGGGTCGCACGGCGCAACGTTCGCCGATCCGCTGGAGTCGCTGCTGTCGTCCGAGCGAAGCATGCAACTGCGGGCGGCACTGGCCAGAATGCCATCAAAAGATGCGGAACTGCTTTTGATGAAGCACGTTGATGATTGCAGTTACAAGGAAATCGCGTCGCGGCTGGGCGTGACGCAATCCGTGGTAGAGATGCGGCTATTCCGCGCCCGGCAAAAACTTCGCACCATGCTGCAGAATGTTTGAAATGCCGGTGGCGGACGCAAACCCGCGCACGGCTGTGCCGATAACTGCTTTAGAATCAGAGGTACTGACATGAAACGATTTCTCACACATGAATCCGGTCCGACGGACGGAGCACTGCCGAAACTAAAATTGGATGCGGCCGGACAGGCCGAGTTTGATCTGCTGGTGGATGATGAACTTTCGGAGAATCGCCGAAGCGAATTATTGCGAGGCATGGATAAGTTTTCAGACGGGTGGCGTCAACTGGCAATCTGTTTTCTGGAAAATCAGGCGCAGCGGCGCGCCTTTCGCGGACTGGTACAAGGCGAGGAGGTTTCCGGTGCTCGCCGGGAACCTGGGGCCAGTGGTGGGTTCCGGCGCATCTTCGCGCAGGAATATCTGCGAATTGCCGCAGCGGTATTGATCACCGCGAGTGTTTTCAGCCTAGCCGGGATTTTAACCGGACGCCGTGCGGCATCCATCCCGGCTGGGCAGCCTTTTAGCGGTATCCGTCCGCCAAATGCTTCCGGTGTTGCCGTGGCGCCGGCATCCGGGCAACCACGGCAGATTCACATGCTTACGCCAAGTCTCCCGGGCGGACTTACAATGCCGGGTGAATTTGGCGGAAACCCGGCGGTTTCCCAGGGGGTGCCGACGGCATTTCCGGCCGGTTCCGCCAGCCAGAACCGGATCATGGTGGTAAGTGATGGACCGAACCAGGTGATGGCTTTTCCCATGGCGCCTGCCAGTCAGGGTGGACGGCCGGTTTACTGAGAATTGGCTTTGCGCACTGGAAATGACGGGTAAATCTCCCATGGTAAGGTTGTATTTGAATCGCCATACGATTGTATTCCCGGCCGAACACCGCCGGGGTAATGAATCGTATAACCGGGTGTCGGCAGCGCCGGATTGGGCGCATCGTTCGCATCGCCCATGCCGCCGCGTATCCGCTTGTTCAATGATAACTCTCCTTCTCCTGACTCTGGCGTGTGGCGCGGCAATCCTGCCGCCCGCCGCCGGTGTCACGGGAGCGGCGACCGGGCCATGGCAATCCGGTGGTGCGGCGCAAGCATCCGCCGCAAAATCGCCCGGCTGGCCGGCGCATTGGATCGGAGTTGCCGTTGATAACATCCCGCCGATCTACAGCGAGCTTCTGGGGCTTTCGCCGGGCCAGGGGTTGTTGGTGGTGCGCGTGGTGGAAGCAAGTCCGGCGGCGGCGGCCGGGCTTCACCCGGGTGATCTGCTTTTTGCGGTAAATGCAAAACCGCTGGAATCGGTCGGGCAACTGATTGAGGCGGCCAATGCCCATCATGGCAAAACAGCGGACTCCTGCAAATTGCAATTTATCCGCAGCGGTGTGCGGCACTTGGTGACGGTAAGGCCGCAGCTTAGGCCGAACTTGGCCATGATAAGCGCCGAGATGAATAAACAATCGTTAAAAATCCGCGCCAGCCGGTCGAATATGAGGGCGTTTCCACCGGCGGCTGCGGGAACCGCGGCTGCGGCCCACGGTGTCATAGTGCGTATGCCGGGTTTGGAAATGCCCAACAGTTCATTGCCGTATCTTTTTTCCGTGGATAAATGGACGGAAATAAACGGCCGCGTGCAAACCATGCAGCTTGTCGCCCAGGGCCGTACGTATTCGGTGGATATGGCCCATCTGGACAAAGTGCCCCCGCGAATCGCCCTGTTTGCACGGATATTCAGCCGGATGCGCCGTCAGGCGGCCGGACTCGCCGCCGCTCCCGCCGCCGGAAAACATATGATGGCTGCGGCGCCCGCGGCGGATTCGCGATGTCAGGTGGTGCTGAATCTGATGGGGGCGCTAAAGATTGATCTTCGCCGGATAGTTGAACTGCGTCGCAAGCTTGCCCGGCCGCTTGCAGGCACCATGAAAACCGCAGCCGGCACACAACAGGCGTTTGATTGCGAATTGCTGGATGCACAGGCCGCCGGCATCAAAGCCCATCTTCGATCATTAAAACGAATTCTAGCGGATCTGTCGCACAAGGCCGCAGCCACATCGAAGCGGTGAGGCGTCTTGTTTCCGCCGCGCCGCCCAGTGCCGTCCTCTGCGGGAAGAATCGCGGTTTTTTCCCGCCATGCGCGGCGGTAATGTCATGGTGAAGCGGTTCGCACCAACAACTGCATGCCGGATACGCCAATGGCAATGACCGCACTTCCGGCATTGATGACAATTCCTTCGCTGACGCACGCGATGTGTCGCCCCGCAAAATCACAGGTGCCGGCCGGCCGCAGCGTGGAAATCGCCACGCCGGTTTTTCCGACCATCTGGGATAATTCCGCCGTTTGTGTTTCCAATCCTTTGATACTTCCCGGGTCCGGTTGGCGCAGCACAATACGCCGTCCCACCGGACTTTTCGGGTAATACCGGACCATCGCAAAAAGCACCACGGGTGCGGCCAGCAGAACCACGGCCACGCCGCAAAATCCCGCAACCCACGATACCGCAAAACAAGCGATCACCCCCGCCACGGCCAACGCGCACGAAAAGGCCAGCAGAAGTCCATGCGCGGGAACAAACAATTCCGCGGTAAGAAGCACGATGGCCGCGGCAAAAAGAACGACGGCGGTTAAGAGGAGTTCAATGGACATTGTTGAATTCCGTGTGCATTGCCAAAAAGGTGATTAGACCGTATCCCATCGCCGGTTCACTATGAACCATCCGGGGTCGGCTTTACCCAAATCCGATTTTCATGCAGAGACGAAATAGTGATCACTGCATTGGCGGAAATGTACTCATTTTCCGCCATAACGTCCACAAGATTCTCTCCAAAGCGGGCTTTGCCCGCCGGACGAAGGTCTGTCATCGCCCGGCCGATGGCGCCGGGGAACAGCGTGTCGCGCTGGTTGGTATTGCGGGCATAAACGGAGATGATATTCGGTGCGATCCCCGGAGCAAGGGCAAAGCGCCGCAGTCCGGGTGTGATCTTGAAATATCGCATCAGGAGCAGAATAATGCCGCCGCCGGTTACCATGCCCAGAACGGTCACGGTCATGCCGGTGCGAAGGGCCTGCAAGCTTGTTGATGAACCGGGTGATCCGGCGCCCGGAGGAATAAAGGTGGCCACGATCCCCGCGGCCACCAGCAGCAATCCGGGAACGGCCAGCAGGCCGATGCCGCCAAAGTGCAGCAGGTCAAAAAGAATGATTGCAATCCCCACCGCCACAATCAGCAGGTCCAGCCAGTTCGCCAGACCGGTTATCAAAGGACCTCCCAGCAGCAGTGCCAGCGCCAACAGAGCGATGCCGCCGGGAATGGTAATGCCCGGATGGACGAATTCCATATATCCACAGACCAGCATGATGACGAAAAGGAAAAATCGCACCGTGGGTGTAGCCAACCAGCGGGCCAGGTGTTCCAGCATATCCAGTCGTAGGACGGCGATTTTCGCACCGGTTATCCGTAACTGCGTGCGCAGTTGCAACCGGTTGCGAATCGTGGCGGAACTAAGCCCCATCCGGCGAGCTTGCCGTGCATCCACGGTTAACAATGTGCCCCGTTGCTTTACCCGGCGCACAAATCGCCAGCTTGCCGCCGGTTGGGATGACGGCGTATTGGCTTTGTGCCGCAGTGGCGCAAACAGGGCGCGGCGTTGTAAAGGCGTAAGAAACCGCCGGCGGCCGGTCCGCTGGTTTTCCACTTCGTCCAGCTGCAATCGCCGGTCCACCATGGCCCGCAGGATAAGAAGCGGATGGCCACGGGCCGAGTCCTTCCGCACATCGGCAATAACCGATTTGTTGCCCGCCATGTTGCCGCCGTCGCCGAACATTGCCTTGGGCGCCATGACTATTTTGTTGCATGCCGCGGCCAGCAGCAGCGAAGGTCCGAGTGCCGATCCGGAAATGTAGGCTACCGTCGGCAGCCCGGCATGGCGTATCAGCCGCGCGGAAGCAAGAGCCGGTCCGGGATATCCGCCGGTGCTGTTGATCCGTAGAATCAGGAGCGAATCGGCCGCCTTTCGGGCGATGATTATTCTCCTTTTCAGGCTGGTATAGGTAATCTGATCCACGGGATCGTTGATGGTAATAATGGCTGCATGCCGGTGCGATCGGGATTCCAGAGGCACGGTTTTCACCACGGCATATGCCTTCGGCGAACCCCCGCAGAAAGCTCCCGTTATCGCACAAAACATGGCAAACCATGCGGCCATTATGCACAGGCGCCCGGTAAATACCCGCATCCGATCTGGATACGCTGCGGATATTCGGCTCGTCCCACGCGGTGCGTTCATCTGGTTCCCTTTTTAACATGTATTATCATAGATGACCGGCCGCAACAGGACAAACCCGCGTGCCGCCCATCGCACCGGCTCGGCAGTGGACGGCTTTGACTTTCCGGCTTCATGCCATGTTATCATGATGGCATGAGCGAACCGGCTTTTCATGCGGATGCCCTGCGACTTTTCGCCCTGCTGCGCCGCAAGGATCGCGCCAAGGCAAAGGCGCTTATCTGCCGGAGCCTGCAATCCGCATCCATTGAGTTCGTTCACCTGAAAATCATGCTGCCCGTGATCGGTCTTGCCGGAGCCGCGGCGTCGCGCGGCGAGATTCCGGCCGGCAAAAGCCAGGCCATATTCGCGGAAATCCATGATCTTCTGGCGGATATTCGCCGGCGCATGACCCGCTCAAAGGAACTGGGGTTAAAAACGGTAATCGTCGGTTTGCCGGGCGAAATGCACGGCGCCGGGCTGAAACTGATCGGCGATTGGCTGTGGCGTGACGGCTGGACTGTGGCCATGCCGCCGCTGGATACATCCGAGGCAGGCGTTATCCAATTCGTAGAGCGCCAGCGTCCGGACATGCTGGCACTCTCCTGTTCTCTGCCGCGCCAGGCGGCGACAGCCCGCCGGATCATACGCCACCTCCGCGCCGCTGAATTTACCCGGCCGATCTGGATAGGCGGAATGGCGATTAACGCGTATCCGGAATTATTCCCGCGAACGCTGGCCGACGACACCGCTCCAAACATTGTGGACTTCAGCCGAAGGCTTGCGACACAATTCGGTTATTCGACGGCCACTCCGCCGGACCTTTAACAGAGGTCTCCGGGACGGCGTGATTATTTCCCCGCCCAATAGCGCCGACCGCGGTGCGCAAACAGCCGCTACGCCGGTTGATTCACCGGGTCCCAGGTTAGTTTTTCCAGGATTGGGTCGTTTTTCATCGCGAACTGCTGGGTGAACATGGCATGATAAACGCCATTGTTCGCCAGCAGTTCGTCATGCGTGCCTATTTCCACGATGCGGCCGTCCACCAGCACCGCAATGCGCCTCGCGTGCATCACCGTGCTCAGCCGATGGGCGATAACCAGCGTGGTGCGGCTGCGCATCAACTCATCAAGCGACGCCTGGATCAGTCGCTCACTTTGCGTGTCCAGCGAACTCGTCGCTTCATCCAGAATGAGAATACGCGGATCAGCCAGTATCGCCCGCGCTATGGACAGGCGCTGTTTTTGTCCGCCGGACAGCTTTACTCCGCGTTCGCCGATTTGTGTGTCATATCCTTTTTCAAGTGCGGCGATAAATTCATCGGCGTTGGCTTTGCGCGCCGCGGCGGTAATTTCCTCCGTTGTCGCGCCGCGCCGGCCGAAGGCGATGTTCTCGCGCACGGTTCCGTCAAACAGATAAACATCCTGCAGCACCATGGCAAACAGCCGTCGGTAATCCGCCAGCCGGATGTTGCGGATATCCCGGCCATTCAGGCGGATATCGCCGCTGCGCACGTCATAAAACCGGGCAATCAGGTTAATCAGCGTGGTTTTGCCGCTTCCCGATGGGCCTACGATGGCCACGGTGGCGCCGGGTTCAATGACCAGATTAATATCATCCAGCACCGTCTGCTCCGGCCGATAGCCGAAGCCGACATGGCGGAGTTCCAGTTGCGGAATGCCCTGGTCCAGGCTTTGGGCGCCGGGCGGATCGGGCATATCGGGCTTTTGGGCCAGCACGTCGCATATGCGGTCCAGCGCGCCAAGATTCTGTTGCAGTGCCTGCATGGAATCGAGCATCTGGGTGATCGGGCCCAGAAGCATCAGGGCGTAGGTCTGGAACATCACCAGGCTGCCGAGTGTCAGCTTATGCGCCAGCACCAGATTTCCACCGTACCACAAGATTACAATGGCCATGGTGGGCACAAAAACGGCCCATCCGGTCATCAGCATCCGTCCCAGCAGCGATGTAAAATACTGCTTTCGCACCATCGTGTGCTGCCGGACGCCGAACTCCGCGAATTCGCTGCGTTCCCGGCGGAAGCTCCGCACCACCCGTATGCCGGCAAACAGATCGCTGACACGCGAAGACAGCATGCTCCGATCATCCTGGATATTGCGCCATAGCGGGCGCAAACGGCGAAAAATCAGATAGTGAATGAGTATAACCGGCGGAATAAGAACGGCCGCGGATAAAAACAGCTTCCAATTGGTGGCGATAAGAATCAACAGAATGCAGGCCACGCGAATCATCGCGCCGATGGGATTGACCACGGCGTTCTGCACGCCCCCGGCCACCTGATCCGTATCGCTCATGATGCGGCTGATGATTCCCCCGGTGCGGTAGTCGGCAATCTGGGCCAGCGGCAATGATGAAAGATGCGCATGGAGTTTCTGCCGCAGTGTGGCCGCGAGCTTGTAATTCAGCCGGCGGATGGCCAGCACGCGCACCCATTGGGAAATCACGGAGATCACTTCCGCCATCGTCAGCAATAGCACCAGGGCCAACAGGCCGTTGGCGGGAGCGGCGGAGAGCCAGTGCAGCAGATTCGTGGTGATGTTCGGGGGAAGCAGACCTCTCGGAACCGGCAGCGGATGGTTGTGAAAGACATCATCAATGGCAAGCTTGAGCACCAGCGGCGGCGCCAGGGCAACCATCGCCCCGATGATGACCAGCACAATCAGCACCGCCACCGAACCGTAATATCCGCGAAGAATCTGCCGATACTGCCGAAGAAGCTGGCGGCGCGTGTATTTGAATTCGTGTTTCTCCATGGAAACCGGAGCGTGCCGGCCGCCGAAATGGGTGGGTGGTTCGCGACGATCCTGGCCGTCGGACAGCCGATCGCCCTTCAGGAGACCCTGCCGGAATTTTTGGCGAAAATCTTTAAACCGCTGCCGGCTGGATTTCATTCGTAAGGTATCCTGAAAACCGGAAAACACACGCCACCATTATAGCGGATGAGAAGTGCGACCGGCTGATGCCTGTATTCGCGGCAAAAACAGCCGATGCCCCGGACCGGGGGCGTCCATTGCCGCTTTAAGTCGGCCGGCGGTGCGTTGTTAACGGGATGATCCGGGGCGATAAGAAGTTTCGCGCGGCGTCACTCCGACGGTTTTACCTGCCGCACGTCCAGCAGAAAGGCAAACACCAGTCCGCATATCGCAACGAGAATCAGCGGCGTCCGCGTCACCGGGTTAAGCGCCGGCACCAGATACCAGGGTATGGGGCGAACCGGCGCGGGCTGCACAGGTTTGAGTGTTTCATCAATCAGGCTTTGAACATCCCGCGGTTGGGCAATGCGGCCCAGCGGTAAAACCTGCTCATCGGGGTTGACTACATCCAACTGCCGATCCGCGAGCCGCTGGAGAATGACCGGATTGGTGGCCACCAGATGCAGGAGGAGCCGATCCTGGGAAATCTTTTCGTTCAGCATGGCCAGTGATGCGCGCAACCCATTGCGCTGCACGCGAGCTTCGTGCAGGCTGGCGGCCGCCGGCGCCAGAATGATGCAGGCGATAATCGCCAGCGAAGCCAGCATCGCCAGCCATGTCAAAACGCCGACACCGAACACGAACGGCAGGGTCAGAAAGGCCGGAGTATGACGGTAACGACGCATGCATTCTTCCGCTGTGAGGCCCCCGGATTCGGATTATCCTGAAAGCGCCATAACGCTATTGTGCGATTGAAGCACCGCGGCCGCAAGTCCGCCGTCGGTCCGCTTGCCGATCCACGCGCCGGCCCGGAGATCCGGACCGCTTCCGGCTTAATTTTTATTCCAGAAGCGGGCGCCGTACACCGCCTGTTCGCCGAGTTCTTCTTCAATCCGCAACAGCTGATTGTATTTGGCTACACGGTCACTGCGGGCCGGTGCTCCGGTCTTGATCTGTCCGCAGTTCGTAGCCACAGCAATATCGGCGATGGTCGCGTCTTCCGTTTCTCCGCTGCGATGGCTGAGCACCGCGGTGTAACCGTTGCGCATCGCCAGTTGTACGGCTTCAAACGTTTCGGTAAGCGTTCCGATCTGGTTCACCTTCACCAGGATGCTGTTGGCGGTGCCGGTGCTGATTCCCTTCTGCAAGTACTGGGTGTTGGTGACAAAAAGATCATCGCCCACAAGCTGTGTTTTGCCGCCCAGCGTATCGGTCAGTTTCTTCCAGCCGTTCCAGTCGCCTTCCGCAAGGCCGTCCTCCAGCGAGCGAATCGGATATTTGTCCACCCATCCGGCCCAGATTTTAATCATGTCATCCGAAGAGAGTTTGCGGGACGGATCGCTCTTAAACAGCTTGTAGTGTTTGCCTGTGTGGTCCCAGAGTTCACTGGCGGCGGGGTCCAGGGCGATGAAGATATCCTTGCCCAGCTTGTAACCCGCGGCCTTCACCGCTTCGGCGATCACTTCCAGCGCTTCATCATTTGATTTCAGGCTGGGGGCGAAGCCGCCTTCATCGCCCACGGCGGTGCTCAGGCCTTTTTTGTGCAGGACTTTCTTGAGGGTGTGATAGACCTCGGTTCCCATGCGCAGGGCATGAGCGAAATTCCTGGCGCCCCACGGTTGAATCATAAATTCCTGAAAATCCACATTATTATCCGCATGTTTGCCGCCGTTGAGAATGTTCATCATCGGCACGGGCAGTACTTTGGCCGATGTGCCGCCAAGATAGCGGTACAGCGGCAATCCGCTGGCGGCGGCCGCCGCTTTGGCCACAGCCATGGATACACCCAGAATGGCGTTGGCGCCGAGCTTGCCTTTGTTCGGCGTGCCGTCGAGCTCGATCATCAGGCGGTCAATATGTTCCTGGTCGCGCGGGTCAAGTTCAATGAGTTCCGGGGCGATTTTGGTGTTGACGTTGGAAACCGCCTTGCTGGTTCCCTTGCCCATATAGCGCTTGGCATCGCCATCGCGCAGTTCAACCGCCTCGTTTTCACCGGTGGATGCGCCGCTGGGAACGGCCGCCCGACCAAGCGTTCCATCGTTGAGCAGAACATCCACCTCCACCGTCGGGTTTCCGCGGGAATCCAGAATTTCCCGTGCTTTAACATGTACAATTTCAAGATTCATGACGTTCTCCAGTGCGTAATCAGGTTGCATTCACATATTATGCCCGCGGTGCGGGTAAAGCTCCGCCGCGCCAACCTGACCGGAGGAGCATAAGCCGGATAATGTAGCACATGGCCGGCTTTTTGGGCAACCGGCGGGAAAAACGGATCTTGGCCGGTTAGCCGCCGCACAAATGCGCGCCTAAAATAGCTTGCTGGCCGCGGGAGTTCGTTTCCCGCCATCAAATGTATCGTGGACATGCCGATTAAAAGGCGGATATTTCAAAAGGGGTTCATATGGCCGTTATGCGTTGTATTCAGATCGGCGCCGCGAAGGGGAATTTTGAAATGGTTGAAAGGCCGATTCCGGATCCCGGTCCGCGCGATGTGCGGATCAAGGTTGAAGCCTGCGGCGTGTGCCACAGTGATATGTTTGTAAAGGAGGGCCTTTTTCCCGGAATCCAATACCCGCGGATTCCGGGGCATGAGGTGATCGGCATTGTCGACGGGGTCGGATCGATGGTGAAAGGGTTTAAGCCCGGTCAGCGTGTGGGGTTGGGGTGGCACGGCGGGCAGTGTTTTGTATGTGATTCCTGCCGCCATGGGGATTTTATTACATGCGCAAATCAGTTGATAACCGGCATTTCCTATGACGGCGGCTACGCGGAGTATGTCATTGCGCCGCAGGAGGCGCTGGCTCTGGTACCCGATGCAATGGACCCGGCTGATGCCGCCCCGCTGATGTGCGCCGGGGTCACCACGTATAATGCGCTGCGGCATAGCGGGGCGGTCGCCGGGGATTTAGTGGCTGTGCAGGGGCTGGGGGGACTGGGGCATTTGGGCGTTGAGTTCGCGCGGGCGATGGGGTTTCATACAGTGGCCATTTCCAGCGGGCAGGCCAAGCGTGAACTGGCGGCCAAGCTCGGGGCACATGCGTATATTGATACATCAACGCAATCGCCGGCGAACGAACTCAAGGCCATGGGCGGGGCGAAGGTGATCTTGGCCACTGCTCCAAACGCCAAAGCGATGCAGCCTCTGATTGAAGGCCTCGGCGTAGGCGGCAAATTGATGATTGTGGGGGCGGATGCACAACCCATCAGCGTTTCTCCCCTGCAACTTATCGGCCAGCGCAAGTCAATCATGGGCTGGCCCTCCGGCGACGGTATGGACAGCCAGGAGACGCTTGAATTCGCCGCGTTGAGCAATATCCGCCCCATGATCGAGCGATTCCCGCTGGACCGCGCCGCGGAGGCGTATGAACACATGATGCGCGGCAGCGTACGATTCAGGGCCGTTCTCACGATGAGCTAAAAAAGGCGGCGGCCCGGCTTGCATTCGCCGAAGTCTGCGGATAAAAATCATTGGCCCGATCGCTGATTCCGCCGGGTTTGTCGCCGGTCGAGGCTTGGTTGTGGAAGCGGTGTTTGCGCCGCAGTGATCAACGGATTGATGGAGTCAATTACAGGAGATTTGATGATGGCCAGGATAACGTTCAAGGGTAATCCAATTCATACAAGCGGTGAACTGCCGGCCTCGGGCGGCGCTCTTCCGGCGTTTGCACTGACAAAAGGTGATCTGGGCGAATTGCAATCCTCGGAATTGGCCGGCAAAACGGTGATTCTGAACATATTCCCGAGTCTGGATACATCCGTGTGCGCCAAGTCCGTACGGCAGTTCAACCAGGATGCGGGTGCATTGCCCAATTCCATTGTGTTGTGCATTTCCCATGACCTGCCCTTTGCCATGAACCGGTTTTGCACGGCGGAAGGCCTCAAAAACGTGCAGGTTCTTTCCTGCTTCCGCCATGCGGATTTCGGAACAAAATTCGGCGTAACGATTATGGAAGGGCCGCTTAAGGGACTGCTGGCCCGTGCCGTGGTGGTTGTGAATTCGCAGGGTAAAGTGGTGCACAGCGAACTGGTGCCGGAAATTGCACAGGAACCGGATTATTCGGCCGCTCTGGCCGCCGCGCGGCGGTGATCGCGGGACCGGCGTTTGTGCCACAGCCGGCGTTTGAATCGCCGGGTAAAAGCCGGTGCGGCGGTACTTCCCCCCCCGGTATGCGCCGGACCTGATACAGCCGATGCGATGCAGGCCCTGGAATCCATGCACCAACGTGCCCTTGGAAGCCCTGTTGAAAATCCGGGCTGAAATCCGCGGTCTGAAAAACCGGCAGACCCAAACCCGTAATCCACTGTCCACCTGCCGCGCGAGAAAATTGTCCACATTTCGTGCGGCGTGGTATACTGTACGGGAGGTTGTGCCTTCCCATAGTTTTGGGCATCGCACCACCTTGGCTCGGCCTGTTCTGGCCTCGTTGGATTGCACGGATGATCGATTTCCTCAGACTCCGCCGATGTAGTTTCTTTCAGAATTGTCTGGAAGAGGTGTTTGATTTTCGTCCGGTGTTTGACGGTTGGCGGAGGGTGCAGTCTTGGATATAGCAACCCATTCGCCCGGTTCATCGGCGCCGCCCGCCGCTCAAAGCGGTGAATTTCATCTTTTGATCAACGGTCTTTCAATCGGCAGTGGTGGTGGTTATACCGTCGGTCTGCAGTTGTTTCTGAACATCGCCCGGTTGCGGCCGGCCTGGCGCGTTACATTGGTGCTGATCAAGGATCACCCGCTTCACCGTGAAATACATGATGAGCGGCTTTTACCAAACTGCCGGATCCTGTGGACCGCGATCGATCCGTACAGTTTTCCGATCCGGGATCAGTACGAACGCCATGAGCTTGTCGCCTGGGTGAATCGTGAAAAAGTGTCCTATGTTCTGCAACTCAACGGTATGATCGTGAAGGGGATGGAAGTACCCACGCTGACGCACTGTCAGGACCCGTGGCCGTATCGTCCGGAAGCATGGGCTTCGTTGAAGGATCCGCTGGTGGCTTATTTCAAGCGTCGGGCAAACAGGATTGCCTTTCGTCATGCGGCAATAGTCGGCTGGACCAGCCATTACCTCAAAGACCTCATGACGAAGCATCTTGGATTTGTTCCGCGCCGGGGCGAGGTGTTTTACAACGGGATTCAGCAGGAATGGCTTGACCGTGTAAACCAGCCGTTTCCGGCCTGGGATACGCGGCCCATGGAAATTGCGACGGTTGGAAATGTGAACCCTTATAAGCAGCAGGATATGGTGATTCGGGCCATGCCTGCATTGCGAAAGTTGCCCGGTCTGGGCGAGCTGGCGTATCGCATCGTCGGTGAATGTCCGTCGGATTTGAAGAGCCGGTTGAGGACGCTGGCGGATTCGCTCGGCATCGGGAGTTCCGTGATCATTGAAGGTCGCGCATCGCGCGAGAGAATTGCCGAGGTCTATACCCGTGCGCGGTGTTTTGTTCTGATGAGCAAGTGTGAATCGTTCGGCCTGCCCGCGGTCGAAGCCATGACTTTTGGCACTCCCGTGGTGATAGCGGATTGCTGCGCGCTTCCGGAAGTCTGCGGCCAAGCCGCGGGTCGCGTCGGTCCGGATGATTCGGCAACTCTCATTTCAACCATTGGCGCCATTCTTACCAGCCCGGATAAAGCCGAAGCTTTGCGCCGCACCGGTGCTGCCAACGTGTGTCGTTTCGGCTGGCACGATACTTCGCTGAAAATGATTACCGCCATGGAGGCATCCCTTGATTGAGTTAATCCAATATCCAGCCGAAATGCCGCGTATCGCGGGAAGGTTTTGCCTGACGCACGGGATCATTTAACCGATTGTCCCTGTTGCCGCGACCGAATCCGCCACGGAGCCGCTGGTTTATGGTGAAAACAAAATCAACTGACATATCGGCTGTCACACGGTCCGGCCGTGTGGTGGTTCTATGGCTGCAGAATTTCCCGGAGCATTATTTCAATGCGATGATGGATCGTCTTAATTCCGCCGCCGATGGTCCAATGTATCATTCTGTTTTCCTGCGGGCCGAACCGCCGAATCCCGCCGGTTATCAGCTGCCGCGGAATACACCCGTCACGTATCTTCCCACGGCGAAAAAGGGCCGCGGGCCCAATGTGCACGCGGCATTGGGCGGCCTGGAATTTAGCGCCGCGATCATCGGTGGTTACGACACTCCGTTTAAACGCCGCTTCATCAATTACTGCCGCAGGACCGGCCGTCCGGTCATTATGTTTGCGGACAGCAACATACGTTCCGAGCGCGGCCGGACAGGTAGAGCACGGCTGAAACGACGGTTTAAGAAATGCTATCTTCCGCGGATATGCCGCAACCTTTCCGGTATTATCCCCTGCAACAAATATGGGGTTGCATACTGGCGATATTATGGCGCCAGGCACGATCAAATATACCGCAGCTCCTATTTTTGCGATCGTGAAGAACTGGCGGCCGCACGGCTGTCGGACCGGTCCGAGGTCCTTTCCCGCCATCAGATTGGCGATGGTCACAAGATCATTTTTACCGCTGCCCGGCTGGTCCAGGTAAAATCACTGGATCTGATGATTCAGGCGTTTTTGCAATGCCGCCTTGCGGATCGCGGCTGGATATGGCTGATTGCCGGCAACGGGCCGCTGAAGGCCGAACTGCAGCAGGCCGCTCAACCCGCTGGTCAGGCCATCCGGTTCATGGGCTTTGTTCCGCCGCCGGACGTCAAGCGGCTGGCCCGCCACAGCGAATTGTTCGTGCTGCCGTCAACCTATGAACCCCATGGCATCGTGGTTGCCGAGTCCATGGCGGTAGGCACGCCGGTAATTGCATCGGATGTCTGCGGTGCGGCCGGTGACCTGGTGAAGCCGGGCATTACCGGATGGATCTTCAGGAATCGGTCCGTGGAAGACCTGGCCCGGGTGTTATCGTCGGCAACCGCTGATCCGGCGGCGCTGGCAGCCATGCGATCCACCTGCCGACAAACGTTTGAAAACTGGTATGCCCGTTACGGTCCGGAATATGTAATCCCGCGGATGCTCCAGCGATTTTTAAACCCGGACAGCGCCGTACGCAACCGCACGGCTTGGTGAATTTAACTTCGGAGTCCAAACCCATGGTGCGTTGCAGTCGGATATTTGTCATGGCGCTGGCATTGTTTGCCGCCCGTGTTGCGCGCGGTGTCATTATCATGCCGCATCTGTTTACCAGCCATTGTGTGCTCCAGCGCCACGCCGCTGTTCCCGTGTGGGGCCGGGCTGCGCCGGGCAGCACGATTGTCGTTCGTTTTGCCGGGCAACATGTCTCGTCTTCCGCGGACAGCCGGGGAAACTGGATCGTCCGGCTTTCTCCCATGCGTGCCGACGCGCATGGACGGGATATGACGATCACCGGTGACGGCCGGCTGGTGATCCACGACGTTGTGGTGGGCGATGTGTGGCTTTGTTCAGGCCAGTCCAACATGCAGTTTCCATTGAACGGCTGGTGGGCCAAGGCGCTTCACGCGCGGCGGGAAACCGCCGCCGCCAATTTCCCGTTAATCCGTCTGCTGAAGGTGCCGCGGGTCAATTCACCGGAAGCGCAAGGGGATTTTGTCGCCTCGTGGATGCCCTGCACACCTTCGGTCGCCAGGAATTTCAGCGCGGTGAGTTACTTCTTCGGCCGGGATATGTTCCAACGGCTTCATGTTCCCATCGGTTTGATCGATGCCTCCTATGGTGGAACGGTGATTGAGTCCTGGACACCTATGTCCGCACTTCGTCGTACGCCGGCGCTGCACGGGGACGTGGCATGGTTTGGCATAGCCGCGGCCCGGTATAAAAAGCAACTGCGGCATTACCATGCTTTGATGCGGTCATGGGCGCGGGAAGCGCGCCGCAACCGTGCCGCCGGTCGGGCCGCGCCGCTCAAACCGCACATCCGCCGTCCGCAAAATCCTTTTACATTAAGCCGGCCTTCACCGGATATGGCCCCGGCCTGTCTGTTTAATGCCATGATTCATCCGCTGATTCCGTTTGCAATCCGCGGCGTGGCGTGGTGCCAGGGGGAAAACAACGCATGGGTGAACGACCCGTTGTACGGTGTCAGGCTCAATGCCATGATTCAGGGGTGGCGGCGGGATTGGAATGCCCCGGAACTGCCGTTTTTAATCATCCAGATAGCGCCCTATTTTCACTATCCAAAGCCCGCCGTCGGGGTGCCGATTGTCTGGCAGGGGGAGGAAGATGCCGTCAAACACCTGCCCGCGGTCGGCATGGTCGGCACCATGGATATCGGCGATCTGCACAATATACATTTCCGTAACAAACAGGCCGTCGGCTCCCGCCTTGCCCGCCTTGCCCTGGCCATGGTATATCATCGCAGTGCTCTACGAACGCTTGGCCCCATGTATAAATCAATGACTATCCGTAACGGCCGTATTCACATCGCTTTCAGCGGTGTGCAAAACGGGCTGAAAAGCCGCGACGGCAAGCCGCTGGACTGGTTCGAAATTTCCGGGGCCGCCCGCCATTTCATACCGGCAATGGCCCGAATTGACGGTCGCGGCGTTGTCGTATGGAGTCCGCACATCGCGCATCCCGTGGCGGTAAGGTTCGGCTTCACCTCGCAAGCCCAGCCAAACTTGATGGACGGCCGCGGCATGCCGGTACTTCCTTTTCGAACGGATCACTGGCCGTTGCACTGATCCGTTGAAACAAGCGATCGCCCACGGCCGGCCCATCGCGGGCGGCCGAAAATATTAACCGCAACGGTGCCCACCAAATGCGAGCGCATGCTATACTCTTAGGCGGTTTGCAGGCCGCGCAGCATGGATGCTGCGCGCTTTTCAGCGGAGACAGCCATGGCGGCGGATAATTCCAGAACAGTAACCGTGGCGGAACTTGCCGCTCATGTTGGCGGTGTCGTGGCCGGTGACGGGCAACGGCCGATCAGCGGATGCCGCAGCCTGAATCTGGCCGGTCCGCAGGACGCCAGCTTTCTGTCCAATATCAAATACACCCAGCAGCTCGCCGTCACCAATGCCGGTTGCGTCATTGTCAGCCACTCCCTTAAACCATCGGATATTGATCGAGGTTCGCTTGCGCCCCTTACACTTATCCAGACGGCGGATCCTTATTTCAGTTTTCGGGAAATTGTGGTGTTGCTGCATGGTTTTCGTGTCCATGCGCCGATGAGCGTATCGCCTCTGGCCGCAGTGGCCAAATCCGCGAAACTTGGCGCCAATTGCCAGATTCACCCCTTTGCCTGCGTCGGTGAAAATGCCATGGTCGGTGACCGATGCGTGGTATATCCGGGGGCCGTTATCATGGCCCGGGCCAGGCTGGGTGATGATTGTATCGTTTACCCAAATGCCGTGATTTACGACGATTGCGTGCTGGGCAATCGCTGCGTTCTGCAGTCCGGGGCCGTCATCGGTTCCGATGGCTACGGTTTTGCGACACATCATGGGATTCATCACAAAATTCCGCAGATTGGAAACGTGATTCTGGAAGATGACGTGGAAATCGGCGCCAACAGCATCATTGAACGCGCCGCCATGGAAAGCACCACAATCGCCAAAGGCACAAAACTGGGCAATGCCGTGGTGATAGGCCACAACTGCCAAATCGGGGAGCACAACCTGCTGGTCAGTCAGGTCGGTATCGCCGGCAGCACGCAAACCGGGCACCATGTCGTATTCGCCGGTCAGGTTGGCGTTGCCGGGCACCTGACGATCGGAAATCTGGTGCGGGCCGCCGCCCAGGCCGGTATCGCCGCGGATGTTCCCGACGGCCAGGATGTGGGCGGCACGCCCGCCATGGAAATGAAGCAGGCCAAGCGGGTTTATCTGCAGCTCTATCAGCTGCCGGAAATCGCCAGGAAATTGCGCGAATTGCAGCGTGAAATTGCCGCAATGAAAACGCCGCCCTCCACGGATGCCTAGTGTACCGTCCCTAACGTTTCTTTGCACTTGGCAACCTTTGCCAATATGGTGTCGGCGTCCTTGGTCCATGTGAATATTTTCGGAGCGGCATTGTGGGCGTCAATGTATTGGTGAATTGT
>JAKBBN010000100.1 GCA_021808485.1 Planctomycetota bacterium
ACAAACATGGTTTTACGGACAAAAAAGTAATGGTGATTCAGGCTGATGGTCTGGTATTGATTGGCGTGCTGTTCGGAAGGCAGGCTGATATTTAGGCCTACGGATACACCGCCGGCGTCGCGGGCACCGGAATTGGCCGCTTCCATGATGCCGGGTCCGCCGCCGGTAATAACGGCAAGCTTGCGACGGGCGAGCATGGCGCCCAATTCGCGTGCTTTGCGGTAGTCGGCGTGGGTGCGGGAGGTGCGGGCGGACCCAAAAATCGTGACCGCCGGACCAAGATTGGCCAGAGCTTCAAACCCTTCCACAAATTCCGCCATGATTCTGAAAACGCGCCACATGTCGCGGGCGGTGGGATCAATGGGGTTGAGCGGGTCTTTTTCATAAAGCATGCGAGGAATCCTCCAGGGCCGTCGGCCGGTGCATTTCCGGTCAATTAATCCGGACATCCTATCCGATATTAATGTATCCGATTTATCGGACGAAGTGTGTGAGGTTCTGCATAATATTCAGCCTGATAAATCAAGGGCCGGCCCGGGGCCATCAGGCATGAGGTGAATCATCGGCCTGTTCCTGAGCTTCCGGCGGTGAGGATCGGGGGGAAGCGGGTGCGGACGGGGTTTCAGGCGGGTTGGCGGCGGCATCCGGCCGCGGCTGGGCGGCGCTGCGGGGCAGCATGATGCGGAAGGTGGTGCCCTTTCCCGGATCACTTTCAAAATGAATGGTGCCGCCGGCGCCGCTGATGACCTTGCGAACCAAGGCAAGGCCCAAACCACTGCCGCGCGGTTTGGTGGTGAAGAACGGTTCAAAGATGCGGTCGTGCAAGGCGGGATCAATGCCGCCGCCGTTGTCACGCACCAGCAACAGAGCGCTATCCGCCTCGGCCACGGTGGAGACCACGAGCGTGCCGCCGCGCGGCATGGCATCCTGCGCATTGGCACACAAATTAAGCAGCACCTGGCGGAGTTCATCGGCACCGATGGCCACCTGCACGTCGGCCGGTTCCAGGTGGGTGATCACGCGGATGGATTGACTTTCCATCGCGGAACGAAGGAAATCCAGAGCCTCGGCGACCACGGTGTTTATGGAGGCATCACGGGCATCGGTGATAATCTGGGTGCGCTGCAGAAAATCGTCGAGCATCAGATCCAGGCGGCGCACTTCACGTTCGCAGGCGTGGGTCATTTCGACCTGGCGGGATGGATCCGGTGAAGGTTCCTCCACCAGGCTGCGCAGGAAATGCAGATTGAAGCGGAGCGCGGTGAGCGGCGAGCGAACTTCGTGCGCCAGAACCGAGGCCAGCATTCCCCGTTCGCTCAGCAGGCTGGTACGGGCGCGGAGAGTCTGGGCGTATTGTTGACGGGCATAGTTGAAACGGCGCATCACCAGAATAAAAAGCAGAGCCAGCACGCCCATGCCGCCGGCGGCAATGACCAGGGCTGTAAGAATGGACGGCCGCACGGCACGTGCGAACCGGCGTGCCAGGAGGTCGGCGTCCAGGCCCATGCTCAGGTAACCGTGAAACGGCCGCGGACGACCGGCACTGCCGTTGGAGAAATTAAAGCGAAGCGTGCAGTCGATGAATCTGCCCGACTGGGTCCAGGGAAGACGGCCGATACTGCGAAATGGCGACGCACCCTCGACGGAAGGCGCCGCCCATGCCTGCGGCTTTAGAACATGATCCACCTGCGGTTGAATAAGAACAAACCCCGCCCCTGTGCGGACAGCCAGCAGCGCCACATCGCCGTTGGTGTTCCAGATCAAAATATAACCAATGCCGCTCAGTTGGCTGCGGAATCGGTTGATCAGCGGGACGGTGCGTTGGGACCATACAAGGTAGCTGCCGAAACTGTCACTTCGCGGCGGTACGGCGGCAAGGTCCTGACGAAGATTTTCCGCGGCATGCAGCAGGTGGGATTTTTGATCTTGATAATACATTTTTTGGGCGACAAACCAGGCGCCGCCAAGGCTGGCCAGGAGCCACAGCAGTTCGACAACGCCGAACAGCGCCCAGAAAATAACGGCGGATTTACGCTCTTCATTCATGACAGGGCATAAGAATACGCGAAAAATGCGTCAAGGGTAATCAAGGAGAGTCCGGAGCCGACCGGGGAGGCCCACGGCGGGGCTGCCGGCCGGCCGGGCGGCAAAATGGGGGTGCGTGGTTTTGCCAAACGACGGCGAAATCGTTAATCTGATGCTCTGCATAGCGACCTTTGGACGAAAAGGATTTCCCACATGACACGATTTCGGATATTCGGTGCAATAGCGACGGCGGGGCTTCTTGCAATAGCGGGGTGTGCCACGCATAACAACACGGTGATTCCCGCGCCGCACATGAATGTGGATCATCAACTGGCGCCCGGGGAATGGGGCCTGCGGAAACTGCCGGTATCGGAATATCCGAACATGCAGGCGGCTTTTATGGATAAAAAGGGCCTGATCACGGCGATCAACCGGTCGATCGAATACATGAATACCAAATCCAGCCGGATGTTTTTCCCGGACGGCCCGATCACACATCATCAGGAACTCGCGAGCCTGTATGATTTTAAGTACATGGTGGAAAATGTTTCTTCGGCGGCCCAATTCCAGCAAATGATTGACACGCGATATGATGTGTATATTGCCAAGGGATATGACGACCGCGGCAGCGTGTGGTATACGGGATATTACACGCCGATCCTGTATGGCAGCTTGAACCGTACGGGACAGTATCAGTATCCGGTGTACAAACGGCCGGCAAATCTGGTGAGCAATCCCATCACCGGGCAGGTGATGGGGCAGTTGATGCCGGGGGGCGGATACCAGCCATTCCCGACGCGACAGCAGCTAATTCAGGGACACCTGCTGGCGGGCGATGAATTGGTATGGTTTGCCAACCCGCTGGATGCGTACGTCGCGGAGATCCAGGGATCGGCGAAAGTTATTCTCACCAACGGTCAGCAGATGACAATCGGTTATGCCGGGGACAACGGACGCACGTACAGCGGCCTGGGGATGGCACTGGTGAAAGCGGGGAAAATTTCGCGGCGCAAGCTTTCGCTGGTGGCGATTGAAAACTATTTCCAGCAGCATCCACAGGAAGTGGAAAACCTGATCATGAAGAACCATTTCATGGCATTTTTGAAGATATACAATCCGGCCCATTGGCCGTTGGGATCATTGGGTGTGAAGGTGACGGCGCACCGCACACTGGCGACGGACAAAACCATCAACGCCCCGCCGTACCAGAGTATTTTCCCGCGTGCGGCAGTCACATTCGTGCAGGCGCAAATGCCGGATACACAGGGGAACATTGCGCCGTTTACGGGTTTTATGCTGGACCAGGACACGGGCGGAGCGATTCGGGCGGCCGGTCGGGCCGATATTTACATGGGAACCGGCCCAATGGCGGAAACGCAGGCGGGTTATGAATTCAGCAAGGGACGACTGTATTATCTTTTTCTGAAACCTGATTTGCAGCCGATGGGCGGCGCCCCGCTGTCCGGCGCCGCGGCGCCGGGCGGAGACAACATGCCGACAGCCGGGAACGGCGGTGGCGCAGCGCCGGTCGGCGCCGGCGCGCAGCCGGCGATTGAGGGCAACGGCCAGCCCAACCAGCAGATGTTTCCCGGGGCAAAATGAGCCGGCGCATAAAATCGTGCCGCTCCGGGCCGTTGACGGCATCGGATGGCGGACGATGGGAACCGGATGCCGCGGGCGTCCGGGCCGCCGGTGTCAGACGCCACAATTGTCCATTCATGCATAAGTGCCGCCACACTTGCGTGCTGGAAATGGCTGCGGCAGGCCGACTGCCGGCTTGGGTGTATCGCGGGAACAGTCAGGAAGAGTCATGTCCGCAAGTCAGGAAAACAAAACCGGCCTGGTCGCCTTTTTTGCAGATCCATTGGCGCCCGGCCGCCGACGACGAAGAGAAGAATTTGCGACGACATTTTTGTCTCCCGGCGATGTGAAGCCGCCGGATTTACCGGCCGCAAAAGTCAAACGGGTTGTGTTTTACAACCATTTCCATAACGGAGATGTGCATTTGACACGGGGGATTGTGCGGGAGATTATTCGCCTGCTGCCCGGCCGGGAATTTGTGTACGGTCATGGCTGCCCGCCGGATTTGCTTGCGGACTCACCCATGATTCGCCACGACGCTTCCATCCACAACACTTTGCGCCGCAACCGGCCCTATTTGGTGGAACCGGATAGTGGAACAGTTTATATCAACACGTGGATTGGCTGCCTGGGAACGCGGACGGTGCAACTATACGGCGGGTGCAATATTCTGCTGCTGCGGAACATTCTGGCGGCAAGCGTGCGGCATTCCATGGGCCTTGAACTGCCGCCCGTGGAACAGTGCGTTCCGGAGCCGGATTACAGCCGGTACGCGATAGAATATACCGATCAATTCATGCGGCATGACGCCCGGCCGAAAGTACTGATATCCAATGGGAAAGTACTGTCCATGCAAAGCGCGGACTTTGACTTTTCACCGTTTATCAAGGCGTTGGCGGAGCAGTTTCCGGATGTTCTTTTTATTCCATCCAATCCCACCGCGGCGAAGGCGGGCAACATTGTGCAGTCCGCGGATATCATCCGTAAAAACGGGCCGGACCTGAATGAAAACGGTTACCTGAGCACGTTCTGTGCGGCGATCATCGGCCGGAGTTCCGGCACTTACAGCTTTTCGATTCACCGGCGGAATCTTGAGTCGGGGAAACTTTTTCTTTCGTTCTGCCATTGCCCGCTTGAGGCGAGCCTGGGTTTTGACGATCCGGTATTTTCCGCACGCTGCGCGTTTATCGCTTCCAATGATTTCCGCCCCCCATTGATGTTACGCCGCATGGTTCGGGTGGTTCAACTTGCGCTGGAAAACAGGTCCCATCGCGAGGCAACGGTGGAATCAATGACAGGCTGACGCATGCCGCCCGGCACGGCATGTATTCCGCGGATGCGGTGAGGCGACCCTTGGGGTTAACCGGCGGATCGGCCGCTGCTTGCAATTTTCCGCTTCAGCCCGAAAATAGCGCCGTGCAACGGTTCTTCGCGGACCGCTTCGCCGGGCTGCTGTGCGAAAAAGGATAACACCTCATGGCCGAGACGCTTGGCTCTCTATGCGACAAACTGACCATCGTGGACCTGAAAATCTGGCACAGCCGGGATGCGGCGCGTCTGGCGAGCCTGCGAAAACAGAAAACAGCGCTGCAGGCTGAAATCAATGACCTGGTCGCCGGGGCGGTCGGCGGCGCGGTGCCGCTGGAAAAGCTGTCATTTTCAGCCAACAAAATCTACAAGAAGAAGGGTAACGCCGTGGCCGCGGTCACCGGGAACATTGGCGAGGTATTTTCCCAGCTTGCCCGGGCCAATTGCGCCGTATGGCACGAACAGGAAAAAGTGTACGAATTTGAAAAAGTGCCGGACCGCGAGAAAGCCGTTGTTGTCAAGAAACTTGCGGTGTTGAACCTGGAACGGAACAAGTGCATGGAGCAGTTGGACCGCCTTCTGGTGGGCATAGTGAAGAAGACCCGATCCCGCAGATAACCGGAGAAATCATGCATTTAATAAAACGCCAGACATGCCGCGTATGCGGTTCACCCCACCTGCAGAAGGTCATTGATCTTGGGGAGCAGTATTTACAGGGGTCGTTTTTGAAGCCCGGCGCCGACTCGCCGCCGCTGCGGCGGATACCCACCACCGTTGTCCGGTGTGATCCGTCCGAGCGCGAAGGGGCGTGCGGCCTGCTGCAGATGGCGTACAGCGTTCCCCCGCAAATTCTGTACTCCAGCTACTGGTATCGAAGTGGAACCAACCAGACGATGCGCGATCACCTGCGCGGCATTGCCGAGGAAGGGGCGGCGCTGTCCGGAAAATCCACCGCCCGCGTACTGGATATCGGCGCCAACGACGGCACGCTGCTGGGCTGCTACCCGGATCATTTTGACAAATACGGGGTTGATCCGTCCAATGTGGCGCAGTCCAGCAAGGTCAAATTCCGCCTGGTGCAGGATGTTTTTCCCTCGCAGGAACTTGCCGACCTCATGGCGGGGAAAAAGTTTGACGTGATCACCTCCATCGCCATGTTCTATGATCTGGAGGACCCGGTGGCGTTCGCCCGGGGCATCGGCGAAATGCTGGCCCCCGATGGGTTGTGGATATTTGAAATGTCATACATGCCGGCGATGCTGGAAACAAATTCCTATGACACAATCTGCCATGAACATCTGGAATATTACAGCCTCGCGGTGATTGAAAACATTCTCAAGCGGGCGGGCATGAAAGCGTTTCGTGCCGCATTCAACGCCATTAATGGCGGGTCGATTCGCGTGTACGCCGCCCACGAACATAATTTTCGCTTCAAAAACCCGCAATTCGTCGAAGATTTGCATCGGCTGCGGCTTAAAGAATTTGACATGGAACTGGACACGGAAAAGCCCTACCGCAATTTCCAGGACCGGATCAATGTGCACCGTCAGGAACTCATCGGCCTGCTGAAAAAGCTGAAGAAGGAAGGCAATCGCATTCATATTTACGGCGCATCAACCAAGGGAAATACCATTCTGCAGTGGTGTGGAATTGACAACCGCATGATTGATGTGGCCGCGGAAAGAAGCCCGGAAAAATTCGGCGCACAAACGCTGGGCACGGAAATTCCTATCGTCAGTGAAGCCGAATCGCGGGCCATGCGGCCGGATTATTACCTGGTGCTGCCATGGCATTTTGCCTCGGAGTTTTTGGAGAGGGAAAAGGAAACCATGGCTGCGGGGACCAGGTTTATATTTCCACTGCCGCACATCACCATTGTTGACAAAGACTCCCCTCGCAATGTCTTGAGTTTCTGAGTCGGAAATACCATGGAACTGGCCATCATCTTCGGCGCCTGCGGGCAGACCGGTCACTATCTGCAGAAAATCCTTGCCGACCAGGGCCAGCGGGTTTGCGGTGTCGGCCGGAGCGGCGGCGAGCGGCGCGTGGATATCCGCGATTTTTCGCAGGTGGAACCGTTGATCCGCGAGCTGCGGCCGGACCGGATATTTCATCTGGCGGCAAATTCCACAACACATCATGCCGCGATTTTTGAGAATCAGGCCACGATCATGGACGGCACAATTCATGTGCTGGAAGCGGCAAAGCGGCACGCACCGGAAGCACGCATATTCATCACCGGCAGCGGCCTGCAATTTGTCAACGACGGCCGGCCTATTGATGAACAGGCCTCCTTTCACGCCTCGAGCCCTTATGCCTTGGCGCGCATCAGTTCCGCGTACGCCGCCCGCTATTATCGCAGCCTGGGTTTACGTGTTTATGTCGGCTATCTGTTTAACCATGAAAGCCCGTTGCGACCGGTGCGGCATGTCAGCCAGATGGTGGCCCGCGCCGCGGCGGCGATTGCCGCCGGAAGACAGGCTGCCCTTGAAATCGGTGACCTTACCGTAAGCAAGGAATGGACCTTTGCCGGGGATACGGCCGCGGCGATCAGCACCCTGGTGAATCAGGACACAATACAGGAAGCCGTCATCGGATCAGGCATGCCCTTTACGATTCAACAGTGGGTTGAGGCCTGCTTCAGCTGCCTGAACAAAGACTGGCGGGATTTTGTCCGTGCCCGTGACGATTTCCGCGCGCAGTATCACATGCTCGTATCGGACCCAAAAACCATTCAACAACTGGGATGGCGACCCAAAGTATCATTTGACGAACTGGCAAGCATGATGGTGCATCATGCGGCGGATTCCGCACCGGACTAAAGCCGACCGCAATTTTCCGCGGGTATGAATCCGTCCGGCGGTTTCAACGGACCACCGGACAATGGCTGGCCCAAACGTACCCGAAAGGGTCGGGCACAGTTTTCGCCGGGCCGAAAGTTGCCGCAGGTAGCGATTCCATATTCAAAGTTTAGGACAGTTTCCGTTGTTTTTGTTTTCTTGCCAACCACACCCGAATTGGAAACGCCGTGAGAAACAGGTATTGCCGCTGCTTTAACTGAAACGGTTTTTCCGACCGGTACATGGCCATGGCTTCGTCATAGCAGCCGATGTTTTTCACGATTACCGCAAATTTTTGAGCCATAACCACCAGGCGTTTATCCAGGTCCGCGCGATTGATACCGGTTATTTCGTGGAAGCGGCCCTGGGCGTCAAGTTCCCGCAGGCGCTTCATGCCTTCATACCAGAAATCCGCCCGTTGCGAATAGCTGCCGGAATGGCGGCGGTACAGCATCAGCGGCTTGCCGCCGGCTACACCGATCGGTCCGCGGCCGAACATGCCCAGGAAGAACGGCACATCCTCCATGCAGCCGCGGCGGGTTTCAAAGCGGATACCCTCCGCTTTGGCTTTTTCGAACATGACCCCCGAAGTCTGCATGATCAGACGGTTGTGCGACCGGCGGGACTCCCGCAGCGGCCGCAATATAAGCCCGCCATTGCGTTTTGCCAGCCGCAGGTTATAGCATTTTCCGCCGGGCGAATCGGTGTTGCTGTGCGGTACGACAACCATGGAGCATTCCGGATGCCGCCGGTAAAAATCAACCTGACATTCCAGCTTTTCCGGCATCCAAAGGTCATCGTGATCCAGCAGCGCCACATATTTTCCCCGGGCCTCATCAATACCACGGTTCCTCGCCACACCAATACCCCCATTGGGCTGCGTGATCAAACGGATGCGATCAAGATACGGCTCCAGCCGTTGCAGGGTATTATCCGTGCTGCCGTCGTTGATGATGACGATCTCGAAATCCTTAAAGCTTTGCGCCAACACGGTATTGAGCGTTTGAATTAAAAGATCCGGACTGTTGTATGTGGGTATGACCACGGATACCAGCGGCGCATCAGCCATCGGTCAAACTCCAAAAATTGTACGGGCAATGTGATGGCTTTTGCCGCGCCGCATTCAGGCGACGACCGCCTGTTTTCACGGAGAATAGCGGCAAATCGGCGCATTGCCAATTGACCGGCAACCCGCGGTTATTTGCCCCCGCGGCCGGGCTTTTTGCCGTTCCCCAGATGGCAGGAATAATTCACGCCCTGCTTTTCAAAATACCGCTGATGGTATTCTTCCGCGGGGTAAAATGTTTTTGCCGGTTCCACAGCCGTTACAATCGGCCCGACATAATCTCCGTCGGCATCGCGCCGGCCCTTTTCCGCCTCCGCCAATTCCTTCTGCTTTCCACTATGGTAAAAAATGACGCTGCGGTACTGCGTGCCAAAGTCCGGCCCCTGGCTGTTGAGCGTGGTGGGGTCGTGCGTTTCAAAAAAGACGGTCAGCAGTTGACCGTAGCTTACCTTGGAAGGGTCAAATGTAACCCGCACCACTTCCGCATGACCGGTGGTATCCGTGCAGACCGCGCGATAAGTCGGGTTTTCCAGCTTGCCGCCCTCATAGCCCACCTTCACATCCAGCACCCCGGGTACTTTGCGGAATTCGGCCTCCGTCCCCCAGAAGCAGCCGCTGCCGAAATCCGCAAGTTCCGTTAACATTTTGTCCGTCATACATTGCTCCATAACTGTCGCCAACCATCCGCGCGGTTCGCGACAGCAGGATTATAGTCGCCCTGAGCGGCAACATGGCGGCTTGCTGATTGCCCGGTATGGCCACCGCCCTCGTTGGAGCCCGGCTGCAGCGTTTCCCATCGGTGTAACCGTTGCGCGGACAACAACTCAAATAGAACAAGGTTTAATGACCAAGGAGAATTTGCGGGCCGACGGCCCGGTGGGAAATTTGCCGGAGGAAATTGTTTTTTGCCGTCGGTTATCGCCATAACGACGCCTATACGCTTTACCAGCACTGGGGAAGACCAGATAAATTGTCCCGCACGCAGTTGCAAACCTTGCGCCATGCAACAGAAAACCGGCCGATGGTCAACAAAACCATCGCCGTTGGCGCCAACGGAAAATGGAACGATATGGTCCCTATGCGCACCAATCGGGTCTTACTGCTTAAACTCGTGCCGACCGCCCGCTGACTTGACGGCAATCGCCCTGCTGTCATGCAAATACCGATCCCTGCCTCCACCGGCAACTGGGGCGGCCCGCCCCAACTTTAAGCTCCGCGGAAACTCGCGGAATTAAGCGAAAGGCGGAAATTTGCGTCTTACAAAAAGCCCGGGAAACACTGGGAATTGCAGCGGTTTGCCGACTGGCGCCGCTTCTTACGAAACAGCGGATTGGGCGTTGAGGGACTCGAACTGGCCGCAAAATCATCGGGAAAATCGCAAGATTCAGTTTCAGGCGGCGCGGAATCCGGCGCACCGAACGGCGATTTAGGCCAAGATTCGGATTTACGCCGGTTGATTGCCGCGTGGCCGACACTGGATGCCGACGCCCGGCAGGCCATCCTGCGGCTGGTGCCCGGTTGACCGGCGGCCTGA
>JAKBBN010000020.1 GCA_021808485.1 Planctomycetota bacterium
GTATTTGCCAAGCTTTTAAAAACATCGATAACTTATTATGAATTCAAGTGTTATAATCGTGAGCCGGGGGTGATCCGCCGTCGTGATGTTGGCATGGTTGTTACTTAAGAAAGCTCAACATGATTTGTCATCAATATTGACATTTTTTATTCATCGGATTAGCGTTACAAATCCGGCCTGTGTAAAAAGCAGAATTGTTTATTGAAGTTGGAGTTTCATTCATGGCGACGCTTGGCGTTATTGTAGGAAATCGCGGTTTTTTTCCTGCGCATTTGTGCGAATCGGGCCGGAAAACCATTTTGCAGGTCTTGGCCGATGAAAAAATTGATTGCATCGCCATGCCGGTGGATCAGACAAAATTTGGCGCAATTGAAAGCCACGCGGACGCCCGCAAATGTGCGGAATTGTTCAAGCAGCATGCGGGCAAAATTGACGGCATCCTGGTGACATTGCCTAATTTCGGCGACGAGCGTGCCGTGGCCAACAGCATTCGCTGGTCCGGCCTGAATGTTCCGGTACTGGTCCACGCCTTTGAAGATGACGGCGAGAAGATGACCATCAAGGATCGCCGGGACAGTTTTTGCGGGAAAATGTCGGTTTGCAACAATCTCAAGCAATACGGGGTCAAATATTCACTGACAACGCGCCATACCATGAAACCTGATTCGGCGGAGTTCCGGGCGGATTTGCGCCGCTTTGCCGCCACATGCACCGTGGTAAACAAGCTTCGGAATTGCCGGTTGGGGGCCGTGGGCGCCCGGCCCGGCGCCTTTAATACCGTTCGTTACAGCGAAAAGCTTCTGGAACGGGCCGGCATTACCGTGGAAACCCTGGATCTTTCCGAAGTCCTGGGATGGACCGCCAAAATGGCGGATAATGATCCGGCCGTAAAGGCGAAACTCGCCGCCATTCAGGGCTATACAAATACCGGCTCAATTCCGCAGCTTTCCGTGATTAAAATGGCCAAGCTGGGCGTGGCCATTGATCGTTGGGTGGCGGATAACGGACTGGTGGCGACGGCCATTCAGTGCTGGACATCACTGGAAGAATTCTACGGCGTTGTTCCCTGCACCATCATGAGCATGATGTCCAATTCCTTAATGCCCAGCGGCTGTGAAACGGATATCGCCGGTGTGGTGGGCATGTACGCCCTTACGCTGGCTTCCGGCCGGCCGGCGGCCCTGCTGGATTGGAACAACAATTACGGTACGGACCCAAACAAGGGAGTGGTGTTCCATTGTTCCAATTTGCCGAAAGATTTTTTTGCCAGCCAGAAAATGGACTATCAGGAAATCATTGCCGGTACTGTGGGCAAGGAAAATACCTATGGAACGATCGTAGGGCGCGTGGCGCCGGGGCCATTCACCTATTGTCGCGTATCCACCAATGATACAGCCGGGCGGATCGCCGCTTATTTTGGCGAAGGGGATTTTACGGATGACAAGCTGGATACCTTCGGCGGGTACGGTGTTATCAAAGTCCCGCATTTTCAGAAGCTGCTGCATCACATTTGCGCCAATGGTTTTGAACATCATGTGGCCGCGACCAAAGCTCCGGTATCGGACATCTTAAATGATGCACTCGGCAATTATCTGGGATGGGATGTGTATCATCATTGCGGTTAAACGGTGTGCGGCCGGTGAGGCTGGATAATGGCTCGGCACGCCGGAATTTAGGGCAAAACAAGGAATGGATCGGCGCAGGTGATCCGGCCCATGCCGGGGTTTGTGCCCTCCGGATTCGCCGCGGTCGGCAGGAAGGAACCACCCGCGGTGACAGTATCTTTTTTTGGGCTGGAGAATGAAAATGGCCGGTAAATATTCCATTGGACTGGATTTCGGGACCAATTCCGTGCGCGCTCTGCTGGTGGATGTGAAGCGCGGCCGTGAATTGGCGATGAGCGTGTGGAATTATGCCCATGGCGATCATGGCGTTATTTTGAATTCACGCCAGCCCAATTTGGCGCGCCAGCATCCGGCGGACTATTTAACCGGGATTGAAAAAACAGTGCGTGGCGTACTGCGGCAGGTGGGGAAGATCCGCGGATTTTCCGCCTCGGATGTCATTGCGATCGGTGTTGACACCACCGGCTCAACCCCCCTGCCGGTAGATGCGGACGGTGAACCGTTGGCTTTTAATAAGACTCTCGCCAAAGACCCCGCTTCCATGGCCTGGCTGTGGAAGGATCATACCAGCCATGCCGAGGCGGAGGAGTTCACCGCTTCCGGTGCCCGTTTGCGGCCGCAATTCATGGCCAAAATCGGCGGTCGGTATTCTTCCGAATGGTTCTGGGCGAAAATTTTGCGATGTGCCCGCAGCAGTCCGAAGGTGTTTGATGCATCCTGCACGTGGGTGGAAATTGCCGACTGGATACCGGCCCACCTGGCGGGCAACACGCATCCATCGCAATTGCGGCGCGGGGTGTGTGCGGCGGGCCATAAGGCGTTTTATAATCCGGCTTGGGGCGGATATGGCGATCGGGATTTCTTCAATTCCATTGACGAGCGGTTGGTGCGGATATGGCAAAGTCTGCCGGCAAAAACATACAATAATTCCCAGTCCGCCGGAGAGCTCAGCCCGGCCTGGGCGGCTAAGCTGGGCCTGCCCGCGGGCATTACGATCGGAATTGGAGCTTTCGACTGTCATTACGGCGCCATTGGCGCGGGCATTACATCCAACACGCTTGTAAAAATTATTGGCACATCCACCTGTGACATCATGGTGGCCCCCATGAACCGCGATTTGCCGGATATTCCGGGCTTGTGCGGCATTGTGCCGGAATCCGTTCTGCCGGAGTTTTATGGCTTGGAGGCCGGGCAGTCAGCGGTGGGTGATATATTTAACTGGTTTGTGAACGGCATAAAGCCGGGCGGTGACAGGAATGGATCCTATGCCGCACTCACCGCGGCGGCACAAAAACTCCGACCGGGTGAAAGCGGCTTGCTTTCACTTGATTGGCACAATGGCAACCGCACTGTACTGGTGGATCAACGTTTGACCGGTATGACCGTCGGCCTGACATTGCATTCCACACCGGCGGAAATTTACCGCAGCCTGATCGAATCCACGGCATTTGGCGCCCGCGCGATAATGGATCGCTTGGAAGAATATGGCGTGAAGGTGGATAGAGTGGTGAATTGCGGCGGAATTGCGGCAAAAAACCCGTTGGTTATGCAAATTTATGCTGATATTATGGGACGTAATGTAGCCATTTCCCGCAGCACGCAAACGTGTGCGCTTGGGGCGGCTATTGGAGCGGCGGTGGCTGCGGGGACGGCAAAGGGTGGGCATGCAAATTTTGCCGCCGCAACTGCCGCTATGACCGGAATTCAGAAGAAAGTCTTCAAGCCCCTGCCGGCCAATGTGGCGTTATACAACCGGCTGAACGCGGTTTATCGCAAACTCCATGATGCGTTTGGTATCAACGGATACACCACCGATGTTTCCGGCGTAATGAAAGAACTGCTGAATATTCGCGATGAGGTAAGAAAGTAATGGCGTACGACAATCTGAAGGATGCGGTTTGCCGGGTTAATCAGCAGTTGGTTTCCGCCGGGCTGGTGGTGCTTACATGGGGCAACGCCAGCGGCGCGGACCGTGCGGCCGGCGTCATGGCGATTAAGCCGAGCGGTGTGCCGTACGATCAGCTCTCACCGGATGATATCATCGTCATTTCCCTGGAATCGGGCAAACAACTGGAAGGACGCGGTCGACCCTCGTCTGATACGGACACACATCTGCATTTATACCGGCACTTCCCGGCGGCCGGCGGTGTCGTGCATACGCATTCGGATTTTGCCACCTGTTTTGCCCAGGCCGGCGCGGAGATTCCCTGCCTGGGAACCACGCACGCGGATAATTTTCATGGCCCCATTCCCTGTACCCGCGACCTGACGGCCATGGAAATTCAGACTGACTATGAATTAAACACCGGCCGGGTCATCGTGGAATGTTTTGAAAGCCGCAATATTGATCCGGCAAACGTTCCCGGAGTGGTGGTGAAGAGCCATGCCCCATTTACCTGGGGCGCCACGCCGGCCAAAGCTTTGGAGAACGCAATCGTGTTGGAATTCGCCGCAAAAATGTGCCTGCAAACACGCGCCATTAATCCTTCTGCGGCGGCGATTGCCCCGGTGCTTTTGAACCGTCATTTTTTCCGCAAACATGGGCCGACGGCCACCTATGGTCAATCTAAATAAGTCCGGCACGCTCGTCATTCCCGGCAAAATACCGCCTGCATATTCTTAACCAATCCAACAATGTGCGCCGGTGGTATCGTCATACCAATGTATTTAGTTATCAATACACCCCCCCCTGTTCAGGGGGATTGCGGCGATTGTAATAATGGCTATTCTAAAGGCACATGTAAACACGGCGCCGGATTAAAAGTCAAAGCCGCATCCGTCCGTTGCATATAAATCATATATAAGTTAAAACGTATAGAGTACTAGATTCGTGGACATTTTTGAACAGGGAGCGCACCCATGAAATCACATCAAAAGCGTCATGACCTCGTGTTACGTCTCATGCTTATGGGAATTGCCGCCGCGACAGCCGGCGTCGTGCCTGCAACCGCCGCGACAACCACCGTGGACAACTGGACCGGATCCGCGGGAGATGGGAAATTCCAGACCGCCGGAAACTGGAGCGCGGGGGTGCCGACGGTTTCAAGCAATACGGTGTTCGGTCTGGGAAGCGGGCAAACCTATACGGTCAAGCTTGAAAGCAGTTCGTATTCCAATCAGCTTTATATCAGCAACAACGCCATCACGCTTTCGGCGGGTGGATATTTACTGGCATTGGGTTCAACCGGCCTGTTGGGGTCGGGCAACGAATCACTCATTGTCGGCAACGGATCGGATACGGCCGCCAACCTGTCGATCACAGGGTATTCCAATGCGGGGATTTCCGGAGTGAATGGCGCCATCGGCGAAGCGGCCGGCAGCGTGGGCAGTATCTCTATCGGTGCGGCCGGCAGCACCAGCGGTTATGAATCGCTCAAGCTTTCCGGTTCCATGGCCGTCGGTTACAGGGGTTCGGGCACGTTGACGGTGAATGCCGGATTCGCCGAAATCGGCGGTGATTTGGATATTGCCGCATTGGCCGGGTCCATCGGCAAGGTGGACATTGAAATGGCGAATTTCAGCGGATGCAGCTTCGGCGGCAATAGCCCTATTTCCGTTAATGGAAATGCCTATGTCGGGGGATCCGCCACGGGAAGCGGCGGGACAGGAACACTGTTGATTAACGGCACCAACGCGCAGCAGTTCGGCGGTGGGGCATCGGGAATGAATATCAATGGATCGCTGACGATTTTCGACGGGTCCACCGTCACGCTTAACCGGGGGATTCTGACGGCATCTTCCATTACCAATAACGGAACGCTCGCCTTTACCGGCGGCACACTGGACCTTACCAACAGCAGCCTGACCGTGGGCAGCGGCGGCCTGCTGGGCTCCAACCTGTCCCTGGGCAGCGGACAAACGATTCAAGTTTCCGGATCAACAACCATTAACCCCGGAAGTTCGTTTAACCTTGCCGGCGGCGAACTGGATACAGGCTCCCTGATCACTGACGGGACGCTCTCCTTTACCTCCGGCGTGTTAACCGTCACCAATTCGGACCTCGTCATTGACACCGGCGGACCGCTGGGCAATAACGTCACCATTTCCGGCAGCCAACGACTGAATGCCAAACAGAACCTGATAGTGGGCGACACCGGCAGCGGGAATCTGGCTGTTTCCAACGGCGGAAATATCACGGCGAAACAGTTGTTTATCGGGGATGGTTCCGGGTCAACGGGCGCCATGACATCGGACGGTGCCGTCTATTCACCCGCGATATATGTCGGCGGCAATGCTTCCGGCGCCGGCGGGACGGGTGCGCTTACTTTCACCAGCAATGCCATTGTCAATGGCGGCGGCATTACCGTATGGAATGGCGGCACGCTGACGGACGACGCCGCCGTAAATATTCTTGATTCGATATCGATTCAAACCGGCGGAAAAATGCTGACCAACGGAGCGTCATTTCTTTATGACCCGGTGATCACCAATGCCGGAACATTGGAAGTCAAGAGCGGCACGTTTGAATTAGGCGGAACCGGAACGCTGCCAAACTCCGGCGGGCGGATTCAGGCGGATTTCGGAGCCACCGCGGCACTGGGGGCCTTTGTCATATCCGGCGGCACATTGGCGGGCAGCGGTTCGTTTACCGCGACCTCGGCTACTTTGGATGGCACCGCCGCCGGGGGCCTTACCAATGATGCGGCCGTCACCGTAACGGACAGCGGATCGCCTTCGGTCGCCGACAGCATCACGCTGCAGGGCAATATTGTCAACAACGGACAGATCACCGTTGACAGCACCGGTGACGCCACATGGCTGTATATCAACGGTCCGACCACGATATCCGGTTCCGGGAGCATCACGCTGACGGACGGCGGCGCGAATACCGCTTATATTGCGGGCGCATCCTCCGGTAACTACGATTCACTTTCCAATGCCGGCACGATCCAGGGGTCCGGCACCGTCGGCAATTCCAACGTCACGAATGCGGCTCTCTCAAATTTCACCAATTCGGGAATCATTGATGCCGATGTTGCAGGCAAGACACTGCTGCTTGGCGCCACTTACACATTCACCAACACCGGTACCTTGGAAGCCACCAACGGCGGCATATTGGCCTTGCGGCCGGGAATGACGGTTCAGAATTCCGGCGGTCTCATTCAGGCCGACGGCGCCGGATCGGTGGTCCAACTGGCGAATGCGGATGTGCAGGGCGGAACGTTAAACCAGCTGGCCGGCGGCGTGATTCAGCTCTTCGGGTCCGGCAATTACCAGAACATCCGCCTGGACGGCACGACAACCGGTGTAACGCTGGCATCGGATTTTTCCGTCAATTCAACCGATACCTTGCAGCTTTCCGGCGCCATTAACGTGCAGGGAAACCTTTCGGAAATGCCCGGTTCCGGCGGCTATTCCGCCGGCAATATAAGTTTTCGCGGCCCCACCACATTTGCCGGGTCGGGAAATATAATTCTGGCATCCGGGGGCGAACTTATCGGCTATGACGGTACGAGCACTCTTATCAATCAAACGACTATTTCCGGTGCAGGTTCAATCACCGGATTTTCCACCAGCTTTCTACTTAAAAATTCCGGTTTGATTAATGCCGACAGTGCCGGCGAATCACTGGAAATATTCTCCGGAAGCGGCGGCAGCAATGCCATTACCAACACCGGCACGATGGAAGCCACCGGCGGCGGCGATCTGCATCTATCATACGTTGTGGTCACCAATTCCGGTTCACAGATAACTTCTTCGGGAAGCAATTCACTGCTAGATCTGGACAATACTACGGTTCAGGGAGGAACCATATCGGCGAGCGGTGGAGGAGTGATCACGCTGCACGATGGAACGATTTCCGGCGCCAACCTTGCCGCCTCCGGAACATCCATTATTTATGGTACCAGCGGCACGCTGGACGGCACTACGTCACCCATCACTGTTTCGGGCCTTCTGTCTCTGGACAACACCTATCCATATGTCGGCGGCCTGACCATGAAAGGCGTGATCAACGATAACGGAACAACCATCGTTCACAGCGGTGAAGTGTTATCTATTTCGGGCAGTGTTACGCTTAACGGAAGTGGAATACTTCAACTGAACAACACCTCGTTGAACCCTGCTTTTCTGCAAGGGGCGGATTATAAGGGTAATGATTCGCTCAGCAGCAGCATCACGATTCAGGGTGCGGGAACCATCGGTGATCCAAGCGGCAATTTCACTCTGAATTTGATCAACAATGGCATTATTGACGCGAATGTGAACGGTGAAACGCTTAATGTGTATGGCACTATCAGCAATAACGGCACGCTGGAAGCGAGCAACGGCGGTACGTTGTATGTGCACACCGATTATTCACAAAATTTCGGTGATACATATTTTGGCGCTGGAGGTGGCGGTGGTGGCGGCGGAGGAGGGGGCGGCGGTGGCGGCAGCGGCAGCGGCGTTATATTCGGGGGTAATTTTACGCTGGGCGGCGGCTACGGCTATGGCGGCGGAAGTTTGGAGTTCGCCGGCAATTTTTATAACACCGACGGCAGCTTTAATCCCGGTGCGCCGCAGGCCGGCGGCGGTTTGGGCGTGATAGCCGGAATATTTTCCATCGGCAAAGATTACGTTGGAAGCGGCGGCTCTTCCGTCAATTTCCATATTGGCGGAACCGGGCAGGGGCTGGCCACCGATGGATATGATTATCTTGTGGTCGGCGGTGAGTTTACCGCCGGTGGTTCGTTGGGTCTGCAGTTTGTTAATGATTTTCAAAACAGCATTACCGCGGCGGACACATTCACCATTATCAAAGCAACCGGTGGAATCAGCGGCAGTTTTGGCAATGCGATTTCCGGCGGCACGGTGGAAACCGCGGACGGCTTCGGCCGGTTTACCGTAAATTATGGCGCCGGTGCGGCGAATTCCAACGAAGTTATTCTCTCCAACTTCAGCTTTACTCCCGGCGGCGGCGGCAGTGCCGCAACGGCCAAAACAGGCACCCCGGGCGGCACGAATTCGGAAAACTTCAGCAATGTGTATAGCGGAACATGGATTGATCCGGCCGGTACCACGCTGGTGTACAGCATGAATTCCACTTCGCTGTTCACCCACATTGACGCCTTCCGCCCCGGTTATGACAACCTGACCATTACCGTGGATGGCCATACCTATACCGGTTTTGGCGGGGATCCGGGTTATTTGAATACCTTTGATTTCACTTCCCTGTCAGGCGGCGGCGCGACAACGTTTTCCATCGGCAACATCGCCGCCGGATTGTCCAATCCGTTTGCCGTCCAATTGGAATTCAACACCCTTCAGGCAAGCTTTACCGTCGGCGGGTCCGCTGTGCCTGAACCGGCGGCTATTGTCATTCTCGCACTCGGCGGCCTGCCCCTGTTGTTGCGCCGTCGGTCGGTAAATCATCGCCGTGCGGGGTGAATGCTGAACAGAGTCCGGCCGCGCGGCGAAAATCCATTTCGTCCGGCGGGCGGCGGCGGTTATTCTGGTATGGGTTGCCCACAGCCTGCGGACGAAGGGTGCGTGTCCTTCCGACGGCCGGCGCAGGGAAAACATTATCGGGACGGCCGGATGCCATGCGGTTATCTGTCTGCATGATTGTGGGAAATGACGCGGCAACTCTGCCGCGTGCCGTGGGTTCCGCGGCCGAAATTGCCGATGAAGTGGTCATTTTGGCCACCGCCGGAACGGAACCGGTGGAAAGGGCTCTCGCCGCGTCCGCCAGGATACGGCTGGTGCATTTTTCATGGTGCGATGATTTTTCCATGGCCCGTAATGCATCGTTTTCCATCGCCGCCGGCGAGTGGATTTTGTGGCTGGATGCGGATGAATGGCTGAATTCCGCAGCCATTCCACAGATTCAAGCGTGCCTGTCCGATGCTTCCACCCTGGCATGGCTGTGCTGGATTCAGGATCAATCCGGGGATGACGGTGCGCCGCGGTTCAGCCCCACCCCCCTGCCGCGGTTGTTTCGGCGGATGCCGCAGTTACAGGTTGCCGGCCGTGTGCATGAACAGTTTTCTCCGGACATCATGGAGACGGCACGGCGGCTTCGGCTGCATGTGCGGCAAAGTGACGTGCGGATTTTTCATGACGGTTATTCCACCGCGGCGGAGGCGGTGAAACTGGCGCGGAACATTCGGCTGATGCAGCTTGAGCTCAACGACAACCCGCAGCATTTTCAAAGGTTGATCCGGCTGTCGCAGGCTTTGTTGAAACTCGGCAAGGCGGAGGGGTTGGATTATTTGCTTCAGGCATGGCGGCAGATTGCCGATGCCGATCACCCCCCTGCCGTGCCGCTGGCTGCAGCCCTCCTGGATTCCATTATTGTCCGGCAGACCCGCGGCGAATGCGATTCCGGCCGGTCCCTGGAGGAATTGCACGCTGTTGCGACCGCGTGGTTTCCACGCTGGCCGCCGCTGATCTGGCGAAGGGCCAACTGGCATTTCAAGCTGGGGCGGATTCCGACCGCCGCACGGGAATTGGAGAATATTCTGAGGCTGGCGATGGAAAAGGAATATCAGTCGGCCCCATCGTTTGATATGGACCTTTTGAACGGCCGCACCCATCTGGATTTGGGAATATGCTACGCGGCCATGGGGGTGCGTGCGGAGGCGATTCGCTGTTTTAATGCGGCAATGCGCTTTCCGCGATGGATGCCGGCGGCCCGGCGCAATTTGGAAATATTGCACAAAAGCCCGCCGGGGTGATCAGCCCCGCGCAAAGTCGGTCAGGATTGTTTCGGGCAATGGACTGGTAAATACAACGGTCTTGCGGATGCGGGGATGCACAAATTCCAGCCGCGTTGCGTGCAATGCCAGCCGGCCTTCCTTTTCTTTGCGCGCCGCAGACGTGCCATAAACCCGATCCCCCACCAGCGGATGGCCGATGGCGGCGAATTGCACACGGATTTGATGTTTGCGGCCGGTAAAGAGGCGGCAGCGGACATGGGATCGATCTCCGTGGGTCCGCAATACTTGATAATGCAGAATTGCCGATTTTCCCTGTTCATCGGAGCAGACCACCACGCGCCCCCCCGGTTGTTCCAGGAGATGATGCTCCAGCCGTGCCTGCGGCGGGTTCGGTGTGCCATGCACAATCAATTCATATTCCCGGATAATGGTGTGGCGGCGAAACTGCATTTTAAGCTCCGCCAACGGCCTTACACCGCGGGCCAGCACCAGCAGGCCGGAGGCGTCGCGATCCAGCCGATGCACCAGGTGAACGGACATCTTCTGATTTTTACGGTTCATGCGTTCCTGCAGGAGGGCGATGACCGTGGGCCGGGGTTCCGCATCCACGGTGGAGGTCAGCAGGCCGGCGGGCTTGCGGACGATAAGAATATCGGCATCCTGGTGCACTATTTTAAGGCCGCCGCGGAATGGCGCTTCGGTTCGGACGGCTTCACCCACCATGGGCTGGTCCTGCGGCGATAAGGGTTGTTTGAGTGATCGCACCACTTTGCCGTGCAGGGTGACGGCATGATTTTCCACCATTCTGCGGAGCGTATTGCGGCGGGCCTCCGGATAGCGCGCCGTCAGCCATTCCATGATGGTGCGCGGCGCCGCGGGGGAATCGGCTGCCGCGGGGGGCTGTGGTGGTGATTCCGCGGGGGCCGGTGCGGCGGACGGTGAGGCGGATTGAGGCAAGGGCGGCGTTCCCCCGGCGGGGCTTTTTGATATATGTTTATTTATATATGAAGACATATTAGACAGACAACTTTTCCGCAATCCTGTCAAAATCATCCAGCGTAAAATACTGGATGATGATTTTGCCCGTTCCCTTGCGCCGGGCCGGCGCGATGCGCAGCTTTGTGCCGAGCTTGCGCGAAAGATCCTGCTCCATTTCAATAATGTGCGGACTTTTCACTTTTTTGCCTCCCGCATCGCCTGCGGCGACGGTCGCATCCGCCGGCGGCTGCCGGCTCATAACTTCCAGTTTGCGAACGTTCAACTCATCCTGTATGGCCAGATTGGCCAAGCGGACTTGCCATTCCGGATCGCTGATGCCCGCGAGCACCTTGGCGTGTCCGGCGGACAATTTTCCCCCCCCCACAAGATGCTGCACATCCGCATGCAAGTCGAGCAAGCGTAAATAATTAGAAATGGTGGTGCGATCTTCCCCAAGCCGCTGGGAAGCCTGTTGATGGGTAAAGTGGAATCGGTCAATGTAATTGCGATACGCCCTGGCACGTTCGATAGGATTCAGGTCTTGCCGCTGAATATTCTCAATCAATGCCCATTCCATTTGAGATTCATCCGTGCTGTCAGTTCGCACCAAGGCGGGAATTGTTTTAAGAGTCGCGATTTTTGCTGCTTCTGTGCGGCGATGCCCCGTCAACAACTGGTAGCGTTCCCCAATAGGTTTAAGCAATACAGGTTGTAGTATGCCGTGGGAACGAATAGACTCCGCAAGTTCCTGCAGTGCTGTTGAATCCATGGACGATCGTGGTTGAACCGGGCTTGGGTCAATCAGATCGAGAGCTATTTCCTGTACCCGAATACCGGGAAGGATCGTGGCAAGTGGTGCATTCGGTGAGGCGGGTGACAATATTTCGTCAACGGTCATTACATCTGTCCGGCCGGTTTGGTAAGTCGGTTTTGCCGAAGGGCGACTCTGAATCAGGGCACCGAGGCCCCTTCCTAGACGTGGTTTATTATTTCCTGCCATGGTGAGGCACCTCCGTGAGCCATTCGCCTGTCTCAGAAATTGATGGAATTGTCAATCTGATTGACACGGCATTGTTCCACGTGGAACATTGTGCGGCAAAACAATTGTTTGGTCAAGCGATAGGAAATGATTGCGGCATCTCTATAAATATGAGGTGTTCCACGTGGAACATTGCTGCCGGTGAGTGCCATGAAACTAAAGTGTTAATGAAAACAGGCGGTCCGTCAGTGAACACTAAATGGCCAAACCTATCGCGATTCGCTCAGCCATACGCGGGCAAGGTTTCCCGCAACTTTCCATCCAGTCTTCTGATAAATCGACAGTGCGGAAGTGTTGGTTTTATCAACCTGCAGCGAAGGTTTCTTTTTCATTGCCCTTATCCGCCACACCAGGTCGCGAACCAATTCTCCGCCAATACCGCGTCTTCTAAATTCCGGAAATGTGAATACTCCGCCGATTTCAATCATGTTAGGAAGCGTCAGGTCAAATTTGGCCGCCGCGACAATCTGCTTGTCCATTTCATAAACAAACACATTCCCTGAATTGATCCACGCGTCCACGTCCGCGTCAAAGAGAATTCCACGCTCCTGGTTGTATTGCTTTCTCCATCGATTAATCGCAGCTTCATCCCCGTTTCTTGCTACACGGACATGATCACAATGGCTCGCCGACATCTGATCTGGAAGGTGCATCACAACATTTACAACCTTACGCGCTGGACTTTTTTTCCCAACCAAGGCCAGAAGGTGGGGGAGCATGGCCTCCACGCCACTTTCTTCCCCGGTAATGTAGTTTATTGGAATATAGTAATTATGTAATGAATCGTCACCGCTTTGGCCTGCGTCTGTCGATTCGGTCTCCCGTGACCGGAAAAGCCTTTCCCATCCCGCGAGGTAAGTGCTGAAAGCTCCGGCCGCAACGTTGTTCTTCGCCAGCACATCCGCCCGGTGTGCCTTGGGTACATACAGCATCGCTCCTTCAAGACGGGAAAAATCAATTGCCCCGGCGGTGGGAGAACCGCCGTCCGCCGCCGGCTGGACAACCAGCAGATGAAGATCATCCCTTGCCAGCGGGGGCGTTTGCGGCAAGCGATCCCAGAAGTGAGCGATCAGATCCATCACGCCGTTGCCGGACGCCCGCAAAAAATCGGCGGCGCGAGCCGCCTTGTCCAGGCCTATACGCGTGACGTTGAGTGATGCGATTGTCTGCTCCATCGGGTCTGTCAACAGTGCTCCGGGCCTCGCCATTTATATAAACATATATACATGTATAGTAATACCTGCGTTGTCCGCCCTGAATCCTTCTCTCTTTCCGCGTCAGGCCAGCCCGACGCGAATTATTGTACCGGCGGGGGGGCTATAATTAAAACAACCCGCCGTCGCAAAATACCCCCGATCTCACCCTCGCGTCCGCTCCGCCCCTCTGACGGCATTTGTTCACAACCGCCGGCTCGGATTCCAAAACCGGGCCCGCCCTCAGCGTCACTAAACTATCCGAAGGCCGGGCTGAAGCCGGTGCGGCTGTGTGAGGCGGCAATGACAACAGGAGGATCACCATGAAAGCCTCTATTTCCCGCAGAAAATGCCTTGTTCTCGCGGCTGCAATGGTCGCGGCTGGTCGGGCGAAAGCGTTTGGGCTTCGCGCCGCGGTCCGGGGCGTCGGTTTTCTTGAACCATGCACGGTGTGGCCCAAATATAAAAGCCGCGTCCGCTTCTTCATTTCCGGGCAATATCGATATTGCAGCCGCGTGAAAATGCCCGACTCCTTAAACTCGTCAACCACGTTGATTTTGGTGTGGCAGTTGATGGTGTTGTGCTTGATCCAGGCACTGCGGAATTCTGGCATAACAAGAGGGATTCTGTCTGGAATGTCACCCTGCTCACCGGTTTTGGCAACCTTGGTCTTGATGCCAGCCATGCCCATGGGCAGCCGGACGGAACTTATCATTATCATGGCGTGCCCACGGAACTTATTAAATCGCGGGATGGCTGGGGAAAGGTTGTTCTCATCGGTTATGCCGCGGATGGATTCCCTGTTTACGGTCCGTGGGGTTATAAAAACGCCCATCAAGCCGCCGGCGGCATTCGCCTTTTGCAATCCAGCTATCGGATCAAGCGGGGTAACAGGTCCAACCCGCCCATCGGCCCCGGGGGGCCATATAACGGGCGCTATACCGGGGATTCTGAATATGTACCCGGATATGGCGACCTGGATGAAGCCAACGGTCGTCATGGCGTAACGCCGGAATATCCTGATGGAACGTATTATTATGTTGCTACGGATCAATACCCATTTATTCCGCGGTATTTTCGCGGCAGACCGGATCGCAGTTTTTATAAGCGCCCACCGCGCAACCTGCGGCAGGGGGGACAACGTGGACGGATGCGGCCATTTGGCGACGGCTTGGCTCCCGGAGATGGGGGACTACCCCCGGACGGTCCTCCTCCGTTCGGTCCGCCGGGTGCGGACGGCGGGTATTAAACCGCGATAAATTCGGGGGGCTGGTTCATTTAAAATGGCCGGGCCGCAACCGGTGACCGGCTGCGGCCCGCTTTTTGGAATGATCTATAAGCCGAATTCTGTACCCTGTTCGGGCGATGGTCATTTGTCTGGGACCGGCGTTGCCACCGGCCTCTAGCAACCTACCCGGGACCTCACGGTCTCATATCAGCTCGTACCGCAATCGGCACTTCGCGCCATGAAACCACCGGCGAACCATCAATTGACGGGGGCGTGGTTCGCCGGCACGCGCCGGGAAAGCGCATCGGTCCCTTATTTGGTCTTGCACCCGGTGGGGTTTGCCATGCCGACCTTGTCACCAAGGCCGCGGTGCGCTCTTACCGCACCGTTTCACCCTTGCCGGCCGGGTTACCCCGGCTTAGGCGGTCTGGTTTCTGTGGCACTTTCCCGCGCCCGCGCAGCGGACGGGTGGGCGTTACCCACCACCGTACCCTGTGGTGTTCGGACTTTCCTCCCGGTCAATAAGCTATTGATCCGAGCGACCATCCAATCATTCCATTGCATATCGTAGTGTATCAACGGGCTGAATTCCATACAGGCCGCCGCATCAGCGGGCGGGGCTGGTGGAGGGTAAATCGTTGAATTCCCGCACGCAGCGCGCCAAGGCATCCATGCAGCGGGAGTCGTAAGCTTTTCCCCGCTGCTGTTCCAGCTTGACCAGGACGCTGGAAATTTCCGGTGCGGAAAAACCCGCCGGGCCGACAAAATGGTCGAATGCATCGGCCAGGGCGATGATGCGCCCGCCAAGCGGTATGGCCTCACCGGAAAGGCCGCCGGGGTAGCCCGCGCCATCCGGGCGTTCATGATGTGTCCGCAGCATCGCGGTCAACTGATCCAGTGCCGGAATGGCGGCCAGCACGGCGGCGCCCAATTCCACGTGCCGGTTGTATTCCTGCTGTTCGGCGGCAGTGCGCAATTCCGCTGATCTGGTCAATACGCGCGTGCTTACACCCAGTTTGCCGATATCGTGCAATAGCGCCGCGCGGCGCAACCATCGCCCCTGATCTCCCGGTACGCGTAATTGCGCGGCAATTTTAAGACTGATATCCGCCACGCGCCGCGAATGGCCGCTTATATCAGGGCTTTTCGCATCAATCACATCCACAAAGGCTTCAATAATCGCATCGAGTCCGGCGACGGTTAACTCGCTGAATCGCCCGGCCGGTTCCATGTCCAGAACCGCCGCGGTTAAATCCGGCGAATCCAGCTGTCGCCAGAAGGACGCCCCGGACGAGGCGCTTAAAAACGCCATGACCACGGATGGGTCAAACCAAGTGGTGCTGCGGCGGCATATTTCGGTTATTGCATCGGCCGACCCCGCCGCGGACCAGAACAGTTCCGTCACCTGAGCGAGCAGCACAATCCGGCTGATCATCGGAATTGCCTGGCCGCTTAATCCTCCCGGCTTCCCCCGGCCGTTCCAATGTTCATCCAGATTCGCAATGCCCTGGCAGACCTGCTCGTTCATTCCCATAGCCGCGGCAATTTGCGCGCCGCGATCACAACGTGCCTTGACCAGATCACAGTAAATAGGCTGCCCGTTCAGCGCAAGGTTGGCCAGCAACGAAATCCGCCGCAATACCGGTGCATCGGGCGCCACATGGGAACAGACATAGCGTAAAACCTGTCCCACTTTTTGGGTGTCCACGGCTTTGAAATCCGCTTTGAGCTTCAGATCGTCGTAATCATAAAGTTCCGCGACGCGAGCGGCATTGGAACTGCAGCCAAGGTCTTTGAACAAGGCGGTATAAAAAAGATCGTCCAACTGCTGCTGGGTCATGCGCTTCTGTCGGCCGATGTTCATGGCGATCCAGCACACCCGCTGATTGTGGCCTTTTGGCAGGCCTTCCGTCAGATCCAAGGCGCAACTAAGTGCGGCGGCCAACTCGCCGCGCTTAACCGCCGGTGCCGCGGAATTGCCTTCCGCCATGGAAATCGTTTTGTGGGTCGTTAAAAGTTCAATGGTGGGGCGCATGCGGGCAGTTCCTTTTTAGTTACGCAGCGCCATCGGCCATCGTCGGCCGAGATGGATCGCGCACAGTTATTTGTCAGCAAAATAGGAGGTTTAAGTTGAGGCTAAATACCGGCTAATCATTATTAAACAGCATGGGCGAGCGTCTTATGGCTGGATCGCCGACGGCCGCACGTTTTATCGGTCGACCGCGCCGTCATGAAACCGCGCGAACGTCCGGTAAAAGTCGGAGGCCATTCGCTGATGTATATTTTTAACCCGATGTGCCCCGGGGCGGTGGTTGAGTTGCGGCCGCGGCCTGCAGTTTTTGTTCCAGTACCTCTTCAGCCTCCGCCTTGCGGATGTAAATCGGCAGCAGATCCGGCAGGGCGGTAAACCCGCCGATTGCCGTCAACTGCGTGCCGAGTTCGTATACGCGGCGCGCGTCCGGCTGCCAAAGCTCCTTCTCCGCCGTGATGACCGACGCTTCGCCTATTCCGGCGGCCGCCAGTGCCTCGGAATGATAAGGAATTCCCTCTCCCAGTATCAGCAGTGGGCGGGGGCATTGGCGGATAAATTCCACAGGGTCGCTGAGCACCGGACCGGCGGTACGGAGCAGCCTTGCCGGGCCGATTGGCGCCGAATGCGGATCGGGGGGTGCCGTATCGGAAGCGGTATAGCGGCCGGCATATACCTGCCCGCGCTTTGCATCCAGAATAACGGCGGCATTTCGCACCCCCGCGGGCAAATTTGCGGCCAGTACATCCAGTGTCGGTACCCCAACCAGCCGGGCGCCGGTGGCCTGACTGATCGCCCTGGCCACGCTGATGGCGATTCTTACGCCGGTAAATGATCCGGGTCCAATGGACACGTACACCTGATTTATGTCCGAAGCGGCCCAACCCTGGCGACGGGTTAATTCGCGGATGGCCGGCATCAGTTCCACGGCATGTCGCATGGATTGGCCGAATTGGCGATATTCCCGCACCTCCAGGCCGCAGCCCACGGCCACGGATCCAATTCTGCCGGATGTTTCAATGGCAAGAATATGCGGCGCTGTGGCATCAGGGCTGTTCATGCTTATCATGGTAACGGCAAATCGATCGGTCGGAAAACCGGTGCGGGCGGAAACGTGGAGCGGCTTTCAGCCGGCCGGATAAAGCAGGGGGCTGTGCAATCCGCCGGCGCGCCGGAAAGGCGGCCAGCATCATCCACAGCCCCCAGGAGAGACTCTCCTCTCCATTTTCATCACGCAAGACACAGGGCACGCCGAACCGCGGTTTTAAGTTCCGCTGGCGCGATTCGGCTGCATTGCATGCGCCTTGCCACGTATTGCGTTCGGGATACGGTTCCTCGGTATCGGCGCGTTGGGTTCAGCTCAGGCAATTCCAGGCATTGCCACACCGCACCGGGGAAACACCCCGATTCAATTTAAACCGGCCTGTCGCCAGATTCCGCGGCGAATCGCCGCATCAAGAAAGTGAAACCTACCTCTCGCTCCCTCCAACTCTCTCTCCCTCCGGCAAACCAGCCGCCGCGCGGTGCGGCCGGTCTGCCAAATTTCTACGCCACGGCACGCTCCGGTTCAACCACATGGGGCTGAAGCTTCGGCGATTCGGCATTTTCCGCAGTCCGCCGCAGGCTTGGAACCCAGTGAAATTCCGGATCAGCCGTAGGCAGGAATGCCAGGAGATGCAGCCGGCCGATGCCGGTGTTGTACAGGCAGTGCGGCACGCCGGCCGGCACCACCAACGCGGTTCCGCTGACAATCGTATGCGGATCCTCACCGATAAAAAGGATTCCTTCACCGTCCGTGCAGAGGATAATTTCCTCGCAGTCATGATAGTGCGGCGGCACGTGGCCGCGCTCGTCATATACCCCTTCCAGCAGGGTTGAATTCTGAGCTGGCCAACGCGGGTTAATCAGCGATCTTGCCGTACCCAGCCGTGTGACCCGATCAATTGACGCTAAAATTTCCTGCATAGACATTTCATGTCTCCTGAAAAGAACAGCCGTTAATAGTCTCTTCCAAGCGCCCTTACATGACCCTTGCGGGCAAACCCCGGCATTTCAGATCCACTGATTTGTAATCCGAATCAGCCGGATGGGCTACTGTTATTTTCGGCATGGCGGCGGTGGAACATTAGGCGCGAACGCCGCAAAAATGGCCGCCTCAATTTATCGGTCTGGAAAATGCTTATGCCACGCGTTGCCATGTGAGATTAGGGGACATGGCGGGCTTATTTTTTTCACAGTTCCGCTGCGCGTCGCTTTATCCGACGGGTTGGCGCATGGCGGGACCTGCGAATGGGAGCCCGCGCGGAAAGGGAGCGGTTAAGGGGCAAAATGAGCCGGTTCGGACCCACTCCGGGATTTCATTGGCCGGTAATTGGGCGGCGGCGCGGTTCCCCGGTGTAATCTGCGCGCGACCTGTTCACTATGCATGAATATTCTGCATGTAAAGAATCTAGTTCATGAATTTGTTTCATTCTACTGAAAGTGTCACAATACCGTCGGCGGATAGAAACGGTGTTTGTTTCAGGGAATGCAGATTACGCACCCATTCAAGAAGCGGGGGTTTACTTGCGGCATTGCACCGCGGATTGGAAGCAATCGCATGTTGACCCTTAACAACCGCACCGCAGGCGCCAATAGTCGAATTCCGAACGTCGGGGTTATCGCTTTTTCAGCGGCCAACGGCGCCACTTCGGCATCCACGGATTCCATTGCCGGCTGTGCCTGGCCGTTGTTCACGGACGGATCACCTGATGAGATGGAAGAATACGCATTGACAATAAATTGTAAACTGCGCGATGAAAATGCGAAGAGTCCGTCCACGGCGAACTCCATTCCCAACGCGGCCGCACTTGCCAACAACAATGGGGCTATCGCCAACATGCAGGCGCCAACACACGGGACCTTTACGGTGAATTGGAGTTTCAAGTTAAATTCTGATAGCTCGGTGGGCGACGTTCGCCCGACGATGGCGGAATGGAATTAGCATCAATCGAAAAGGAAAAGTTGAGGGGTGTCGGCAACCCGCCGGTATGACGTTTGCAATCAATTTGATCGCACATGCCGGAGAACCTAACCCGTGATCTGAATGACGAATCACCGGGGGCATGCCAAGGAGTAATAAAATGTCAGTCAAACTGCAGGGCAGTGCGAATCAAACGCTTTGGGGCGCAACCGTCGGCTTTTTCGTCGGGTTTGCCGCGGTAAGCCTGTTCAACGTGACCGCCTTGAAATTCAAGGCGCCGATGCATCTAAACCCGGCATCTCTGGGTTTGCTGATGGCGATGCCGCTGTTATCCGGTTCATTCCTCCGGATACCATTTTCGGCATGGGTGGACCGCAACGGCGGCCGCAAACCGGTTATTGTGCTGCTATCCATTTCCATTTTTGGTGTCCTGGGCGTATTTTTAACCGCGCACGCCCTTTATCCAAAGCACATCACGCCGGCAGTTTATCCATGGCTGCTGTTTTTAGGCTTGCTCAGCGGTTGTGGTATTGCCACGTTTTCACCGGGGATCAGCCAGGTAGCGTTCTGGTTTCCCAAACGCCGACAGGGCTGGGCGCTGGGAGCCTACGCCGGCTTTGGCAACCTGGCCCCGGGCCTTTTTGTGCTGCTTATGCCGCTGGCGCTGGCGCATCTCGGCTTAAGCACGGTTTACCTGGTTTGGCTGGCGCTGCTTGCGGCCGGTACCGGGATTTATGCGTTATTTGCCCGCAATGCGTGGTATTTCCAGCTTGTCAGTTCCGGCATATCCACCGATGAGGCGGCGGCAATCGCCCGGGCGCACGGAGCGGAGATTATTCCTGTCGGCAAAGCGGTACGGTCGCTGGCATTGGCAGGGGGGCGATGGGAAACATGGGGGCTGGTGATGCTGTACTTCACCACTTTTGGCGGGTTCCTGGCACTGACGGTATGGCTGCCAAATTATCTCCATGCCGCGTTTGGCAAGCCGATACCTATTGCAGCTCGTATTGCGGGCGGATTCAGTTTGGCATCGTCGCTGGTTCGGGTTTCTGGCGGGGCATGGGCGGATAAATTCGGCGGAAGGGCCGTGGGTTTCGCGGCGCTGGTCATGGTTGTGGTTGGCGGCATGGTGGCGGGTTGTACAGTATCATTTGAAGGGAGTTTGACAGGCATAGCGATGATCATGCTGGGCATGGGAATTAACAATGCCGCCGTCTTTAAGCTGCTGCCAAACATTATTCCTGAAGCTGTCAGTGGGGCGGCCGGTTGGGTAGGGGGGCTGGGCGCCCTTGGCGGATTTGTATTGCCGCCCTTATGGGGTGAAATTGCAGATTCCGCGCCTGCGGCCGGGAAAACGGCCGGCTATTCCCATGGCATGCTGGCGTTTTCCGTGCTTGGCGCCGGCTGCATGGTACTGATGGCGGTGCTGCGCGCAAAATCGGCGGCAGTTCCGAATTCACCGCAACCGGTTGTGCGGGAATCAGCCATTTTATCGCAGGCGGTGTAACCGCGGTTGGGCGGGTCGTATGAAGGTCCGGCGGTCGGATGTGAATTCAGTGATGAACGGCATGTTGCAGATAAACCACAATAAGGTCATACACCACATGCGTGCCCACGTCCACGCCGAATCCGCGGTAAATGAAAATGCCGCCAAAATAAATGCCGGCCGCCGTTCGAAAGAAAAATGTTTGGGGGGAAAACGGCTCTGATCCCAAATAGTGATACAACGAGAACAATATCGCCGAGCCAATAATTGCCAGCACCAGCGACCAGCCGAAGGCAATTTGAAGCAGGTCTTTAAACACAAAAAGCAGCACCGTCAGAAGGATCAAGCGGAAGAGCAACTCTTCGTAAATACCGGCGCCGATGGAAATGACAGCCTGGGTTTGCCATGGCTGCGCGGATGCGCTTGCCGGATTGGTGCTGTCGAGTGCGGCGCCGTGGGCGGCCAGTAATGCAAAAAAAACAATCGGCAGCGACCAGAGCACGCTCTCCCCAAACATGCCGCAATAAAGCAACGGGTCGAATTCCCATGGATCTTTTCGCGTCAAATGCCATACTACCAAAACCACCACGAGTGCCAGACCCGGTAGATAATTTCCCGCCGTTCCGATGGCGGCAAAAAAACGCAACATCAGCTGAAAGGCGATCACCACCGGTTCGGAAGTGTTTCGCGGTATCCAAGGATGCAGAGTAATTCCGACCTGATAAAGAATAAGCAATGGAAACAGGAAAATAAGGCACTGCAACGGCCAATGAGTCCGGTCCAGATAGGTCTTGCCTTGACCGATGCCGATCCGTCTTGATTGAGTGTTGCGTTTTGCCATCCTTGGATTCCCGGCAATAGCCAAAAAAAGCCGCTTGGCATCATAGCGGCTGAGTCCATCACATGGCCAGCAGATCCGGATACGGGCATTTTTTTGTGCGGGTGAACCGCGCAGGCGGTAGTTACCCGTTCCCTGCCGAAGTATCGCCGAATCCCACCGATAAAAACTGATTATTTGGACAAGGCTTTGGCTTTCGCGGGCGGGGAAACTGGATCAATTACACCGGTGAGGTAATTCTGCAATTGGCGCATTGCGCGGCTTCTGACCGGAGAGGGGAAATCCATAAAGGCATGGCCCGCGCCGGGCTCCATCAAAAGTTTGGCCGGTATGTTATCTCTTTTCAGTGCCTGCCGCATGATAATGGATTGAAATGGGGGGACCAGCTTGTCAGCGGAGCCTTGCAGCAGCAGGGTGGGTACGCCCTGTTTCGCCCAATAGTATGGCGATGCAGATGACAGCCAAGTGTGCGGATGCAACTTGCGCCATGAGCCAAGATAGCGTTCGACCACCCGCCGCGCCCAGGATCGCGGTGGCAAAAACTTGATAAAGGCGGCATTTGTGGGAGTGTAAAAACCGACAGCCGCGGCGACATGCAACGCCATATCAGGGTAATGGGAGGCGGGAAACAGGGTTGACTTGCACGTGTAGGCCGTCATCAATGCCAAATGTGCCCCGGCCGATGCCCCGACAACCACAATTTGGTTTGGATTAATGTGATATTGCCGGCAGTGGGCAGTGAGCCATGCCAGCGCATTTTTACAATCACGCAAATCCGCCGGAAAGGCGCCGCCCTGCCTGACCAGACGATAATTGATGTTAAAAACTACCCATCCGCGGCGGGCAAGGTGCGGGGCTATGTATCGGACACCGGGGTCTCTTTTGCTTCCGGCAACCCAGCCGCCACCATGCAGGAGCAAAACTGCCGGATGCTGGCCCATGCCGGTGGGAAGATACAGGTCGCCAACTCGAATTCTGGACTGTGGATGGATATAGGGGATATTTGCGTAAACATGGAATTTGGATGGATTGCCACGCGTGACTGCAAGTGCCTCACGATGGGCGAATAGGATGACGGTCAGCAGGCACAAGGCCGACTGTAGGAAGTGGGAGGGCTGTCGCATGTTCTTTCTCCGCGGGATGCATCCGTTCCCGAATTCTATGCGAAATGGAGGTCTGGTGGCAAAAGCGATTGAAAGTGCGAGGAGTTCGAAGAATGGCGGAAGCGAAAGCGTTGTAAAAAAATAGACCTTTTGCTGTTGTCAAGAAATAGAAATGTGACACAGAACTTAATACCGCTACCCCGCCACGCCGACTTGCCGTCCCAGGGGTTTTCTTTCAAGCTTTCTTTCACGGATGATCCGCGGCAGGCCTCCAGCTTCGCCCGTTAACCACGGGGAAGCCGAGCCGGTAGCTAAAAAAAAGCATCAGCCGACGAGGCGCAAGCGCCCCGCCGTGCTGAGCTGAACCCAAAGTAAAACTCAATCTCCCATACGCCGCGGGCGGTAGCCGACGGCGATCACTTTCGCGCCTGATTCGCCGCCAAAACCTGTTTCGGCATCAGGCAAAGGCCGGCAAGTCCGCCGACAATCAGCCACCATGCGGCCGGTTCCGGAATTGTGCCGCCGTTTGTGGAAACCGGTCCTGCCGGGTCCACGAAGTCGTAGGCCAGTGCATAGGTTTCAGATGCGGACACGATGGAACTACCGCCGAGTTTGATGACCTGCAGGTCGTACGTTCCAGCCGCCAAGTTGCTTACGTTGATCTGCTGGACATTATCAATCGAACTGTAGCTGCCGGCCACTTCAGTGCCTGAAGAATTCAGCAGGTAAAGCGACAAGTTATTGATTGCCGTTTGATTAACCTGGCGGTCCCATGTAAGCGTGGCCGTGAGGTCATAGGAATTACCATTGGAACTGGGCAGATCAAATACATAATGCTCGGCGGCCTGACTGGTGGTGCTGGAGGTGATCACCGTCAGATTCCATCCCACCAGACTGCCTTGGGCGGCCGCGGCATTCACAAATTGGGGCGCGGCGTTAACCGCCTGGGTGGTGACGGCGGAATAATTGTGCTCGCCGCCGGCCAGTTGCTCGTAGGAATTGTATACATTCACCACACCGGCGCCATAGCGCGGATCAAGCGGCGTGGTGGTGAAATTACTGGCCGAATTATATGCAATGGTACCGTTGGTGTCCGTGTAGGAATTTGTCCAACCGGTGGGTTTGACGGCTCCATTAAGCAGCAGCGCCTTGACCGTGCGGATATCCGTGGCGGCCGTTTGAGTACCGGACCCGCCGATTTCTTCATTGCCCGCCTGAATGAGCAAAGTGGCCGCACCTGATACGATGGGAGTGGTATAGCTCGTGTAGGTGCCGGGCGCGGTAATGTCCGGCTTGCTGCGGCCGTCGTAGGCGGGGCCGACTCCGGACCCGCCGTTCAACGCGGCCACGCCGATTCCGTTGTACGCATCCGCCGGCGGATTGACATAACTCACCGGAGTGGTGGATGTGGCATAGCTCGAGCCGCCGTCACCTATCGCGGAGATAAACAGCGTATTGTGTTCCGCGGCGTAGTTGTCATATAGAGAATCAAGGTACGCAATGCCAGTGGCGTTTTCACCCGGAAATACGAAACTCTGATTGACGACCGCCGGGGCCGCTGTATCACCGGATGGAATAAGCGTATTTCCGCCGGTCATTGTCATATAGGCTTCATTGGCGTCATAAACATAAAGCTGACTGATTCCAGGGGAAATCCCGCCCGACGTACCATAGAACAGCTGGCCGACGATCGTGGCGTGCGCGGATTCCTCCGAAGTGTTCTGGGTGGTGGAAACCGTGCCCGATCCATTGACGAAGGTGAAAATAAGCGGAGATTCGCCGGTCTGGGATATGGTGGGTTCAAAGTAATCGCCGCCGGAGAGGGGCGCTTCCACCTGCGCCACCGTAACGCCGGCGCCGGTAAGCGTGCCGTTGGCCGTGAGCAACTGGGGCAGGCCGATCTGGGTTTGAGTGGAATTAAACGTCGTCCCCGCGGCGAGCGGCAGTGTTGGGGAAATCGAAGCGGCAGCCATACCGGTAATCGCAAAGGCCGCGGCTCCCGCGATGGCTGTTGCTGTTACCGCCGATTTTCTCTCTCTCCACATCCGGATGCTGTTCCGGCGTGGAGCATTCATTGTTAATACCTCATATTATTATATATATCTGTATAATTTAATACATTACGCAGGGGTCTTTTACATTACACTTCGCTGATCCTTTATCCAAAAAAGGGGAACTCATTTCCAACCGGGCTTTCACGCTCCAGCCCGGCATCCTTCCCTTCCCGACGCCTAATTCATCGGCCATGACGGCACACGAAACAAGCAAAACGCCGGCCGCCGCACGATTTTTTTATTATGGGGCGCGGCATCGGAATCGCCGGCACGCAGCGTGCGCATCTGCCCGATAAAACCGGCAAGAGCCTCCCGTTGTGCGCGCGGAATACCGCCTGGACTTATGTCCGAAAAAAACGCCGCCGAATTGCGTGAAGGTGCGCCATGAATAAATGGCGAAAAACACGGTGGGCAAACGAAATGGGGAGAATTCAAATTGTCGCTCATGCACCGGCCGGAAAGGAAGTCTGCACCGTGGAGGTGCCTTCGGCGGAGGCGATACCGAGTTCCGCCGTCACGCCAAGCTCACGCAGAGCATTAAAGGCGGCTTGTTGCTCGGCCTGTTTCTTGGTCTGGCCCCATGCGGATTCAAATGTCCTTCCAGCGGTCAACACACGAATGCAGAATGATTTGTCATGATCCGGCCCGCTTTCCGCCAGCACCTCGTAAACCGGTGTTCCACCGCTGGTGCGCTGCGTGTGCTGTTGAAGAATGGACTTGTAATTCTGCTGATTGGTGGCGGAAGCATAAAGCTTTACCCATTTTTCAGTGGCCCGCAGAATGAATTGCCGCGCCGCATCAAAGCCGCCGTCCAGATAAATGGCCCCCACCACCGATTCGAATACACCGGCGGCCAGGCTGTGCGGCAGCCGGCCCGCTTTGTCCATTCCCGGCCCGACGGAAATAAGCGCGGTCAAGCCGGTTTCATTGCTGATCGCGGCGCATGTTTTGCGACTGACCACGGCGGACTTAAGGATGGTCAATTCCCCTTCAAGTTTCTCCGGATATTGATCATAAACATGGTGGCAGATCACCAGGCCCAGAACGGAATCCCCCAGAAATTCCAGCCGTTCATTGCTGTGTCTGCGATCATCGGCGCAGGAGGCGTGAGTAAGAGCGGTATCCAGCAGCGCGGAGTCCTTGAACTGGTAACCAAGAATCTCCATGCCTTTTGCAAGTATTGCAGAGTCGATCATTGATCTGATACCTCGTGTCGAACCTGTGCCAGCCGGTCCAGTAGACCGGCAATGGCCGCATGCTGAGCCTTTTCATCGGTCCGACACCAGGCGCCCGGACTGCCATGCTCAAACAGTACGGGCGATCAGTTTCGGAACCTGCCGCTACTCAATTTATCCGACCCGGACGCGCATGTCACGGGGTGTCTCCCGCCTCGCATCATCGGTTTATGGAGCGTAAAAGCCTCAATAATTCGATCATATCTTTTGGCAAAGGCGCTTCCAAAATCATCCGATTAAAGCGCGTTGGATGTACAAATTGAAGGCGATGGGCGTGCAGGGCCTGCCGATCGATGACGGGGTGTTCCGCCATCTTGGGATTGCCGGTGATATCTCCCGCAGTGAGGGGTTTCCCTCCGTAAAGCGTATCTCCGACAATGGGATGCCCGATAAAACTCAAATGCACGCGCAACTGATGGGTGCGGCCGGTTCTTGGAGAAAGCTCCAGAAGGCTGAAACGGCCGAAGCGCTCCAGAACGCGGTAAACTGTCTGAGCCGGCCGCCCATGTTCATCGCGGCGGACGGCGTACTTCTCGCGATCCGTCGGGTCGAGGCCCAATGCGGCATCAATAAGGTCGCTGTCAAGCGTGGGATTGCCGTGAACAATGGCAACATACGTTTTACGAACCGTCCGGCGTTCAAACTGCCCGGCGAGGCGCCAATGTGCTTCATCGGTTTTGGCAACCAGTATTAAACCCGTGGTGTTCCGATCCAGGCGATGAATAATGCCCGGACGCCATGGATCGCTCCCGGTGGAAAGCCCTCCACCGGTTTTCATGGCGTGATTAACCAGTGCGTTGATCAACGTACCGGTCCAATGGCCGCGGGCCGGGTGCACCAGAAGATCGGCCTGTTTATCAATGGCGATAAACTGGTCATCTTCGTAAACAATATTAAGGGGAATATCTTCCGGCAGGGTTTCTCGAACCGGCGCGGGTGGCAGGGCGGCGGTTACAATGTCGCCATCACGCAACACGGTGCTGGCTTTGCCCGCCCGTCCATTTACCTGAACGGCGCCGGATTTTATCAGTTTCTGCAGCATGGCGCGGGAATGGCCGGCAAACCGATCGCGCAGGTAAAGATCAAGGCGTTTTTGCAGATCGTGGCGAATGGTGAACGTAAGCCGTTCCGGATCGGCGATTGCGGCCTCTGTTGCGGGGCCGCCGTACGGAGATTGATCCTGTGGAGCCGGCTTTTCCAGGGCTTCCGGCATGGCGGTTACAACGGGTGGCGAAGCGGAAGGGATACCGACGGCAGTCTTGAGCAATGGTTTGACCCTCGCCCGCGGTCGGCGGGCAGCGCCTCTCACTTTTCCGGCAACGGGTTTACGTCGCAAAGTGGAGGAACTGGATTTAACGCCGCCGCGCCGGGCGGGCGTCTTTTTATCGGTTGCCTTCATGTTGACCATTGTATGCCAAATCACGCGTCATCGCCCAGCCTGCCGCCGCCGGGGTGATATGCCTCGTCGCACCGCCAATAATCCGCGGAATTGATGGACGCCCGATTTTCGGATATATGGCATACTTATCGACCCTGATCGACTGCAAACAAATGCCACCGGCCGAAGTATTGATCAGGGTAATTCAAGGAGGCAGCATGTCCGCGCTCATTGTGATTCCCGCCCGCTACGACTCCACACGCCTTCCGGGCAAACCGCTGCTGAAAGCTACGGGCAAATATCTTATTCAGCACGTCTATGAGCAGGCCTCGCAGGCACGGCGCGCCCAGACCGTGGTGGTGGCGACGGATGACCTGCGGATAGTTGAAGCCGTGCGCAGTTTTCACGGCATGGCAGTATTGACCCGCCGGGATCACCAATCCGGAACCGATCGGATTGCGGAAGTGGCGATATTACCGGAATTCAGCAGCTTTCAGACCATAGTGAATGTGCAGGGCGACGAGCCGGAGATTGCTCCTGAATTGATTGACGACCTGATTCGTCTGGTGGAAATGGGGGGCGTGCAGATGACCACGGCCGCCGCACCGTTTGAGAACATCGCACAGATCGCCGACCCCGCCGCAGTCAAGGTGGTGACGGACCATCGCCGATTCGCGCTGTATTTTTCACGCAACGTTATCCCGTGCGACCGCGACGGTCTTACGCGGGGCGCCGGCGTGCTGGAACTTGCAGGGTTGTATCGCAAGCATTTGGGAATTTACGCGTATAACCGCGCGTTTCTTCTGGAATTTTGTGCCGCGTCCCCCTGTGAACTTGAAAAGCTTGAAAAGCTGGAGCAATTGCGGGCGCTTTATCTTGGGGCAAAAATCTTGGTGCAGGATACACCGGCGGCGTTTCACGGCATTGACACACCGGAGGACTACGAGGCCTTCTGCCGGCGAATACAAGGATAATGATGCGGTAAAACACATCGCTTCACAAAAATGCTGCGGGGTGACTGGCAGGCGGATCGGCGGTGGCGCAAATCGTCGCAATTCTTCGGATTCACAGTTGACAGCGGTACGCGGCGGCGTTACGTTTCAATATAAGTCAATTGTTCGTTAACTACCGGGGGTTGTCGTATGGCGTCTATATTTGCCGGGCGGTTTTGTCGCGTTCTGATGGGTGCCGCGGTCGGTTTATGCCTCTTAAGCTGCAGTGAGGCGATGGCTTTGGCGGCGTCTTCCCCGCCGGCCCCGGCGCCGGCAACGCAGCCGGTTGCTTCCGAAAAGCCGGAAAATCCGTATGCCAGCCTGCACTGGCAAAAAGGACCATGCACGGCGGACCTCGGCGCACATGCGACCATCGCCGTACCGTCCGGCTACGCCTTTCTGGCGCCTCAAGATGCCAAAAAATTTCTGGAATTGAATCAGAATCCGGTGGGACCAACCCATCATTACATTCTGACGCCGGATTCCGGAAAATGGTTCATTGATTTCTCATTTGATCCGATCGGTTATGTGAAGGACGATCAAAAAGTTGATCCTGCGGCAATTCTGCAAACATTGCAGCAAGCTAATGACGCGGCCAATAGAATTCGGGCGCAGCGCGGATGGACCGCCTTAAGCATCGTAGGGTGGAAATATCCGCCACATTACAGCCGTGCCGATCACCGGCTGGAATGGGCGATTCTGGCCGCCAGCGAAGGGAAGAACTTTGTCAATTGCAACACACGCATATTGGGCCGCAGCGGGGTTATGAGTGCGCTGCTGGTGGATAATCCGCGGCATTTGACCGCCGATATCGCCGCGTTTAACCGTCTTCTCGGCGGATTTCATTACGTTTCGAACCAGCGTTATGCGGCATACAAAACCGGCGACAAAATAGCGGAATACGGCCTGGCCGCGCTGATTACCGGCGGTGCAGCGGTGGCGGTGGCCAAAACCGGATTGCTTGCCGTGTTGCTGGCCAAGCTCGCCTCACTTTGGAAACTAATTGCCGTGGGATGTGCCGCTGTCGCGGCATATATGCGGCGTCTGTTTGGTCGGCGGAAAAAATCATCCTGATAGCCGCACCGACGGCTATTGGCGGATTGCGGCAAGAATCTCGGTCGCTCCGCGATTGTTAAGTGCGGTCAACAACGGCGCGTATAGTAAATTCAATCCGGCGATGGATGCGTCGTCGGTTAACAGAGCACCCCGGGCACAGGCCTTTCCATCCGGTGAAGCCACAATTGCCCGGACAATCCAGCCTTTCTGGTCGTGAACCGCCCGTGGCTGGGCGCACACGCCGATAGGAGCCAGGCAATCCCCGGCCAGTTTTCGAATAATGGATCGCTCAAATGCCAATGCCGCCGCAGTGACCGGATCGTGAATCCGGTTCACCAATTGACGGATAACCTGGTCATCGGTCCTGGTTTCCAGGGCAAGTGTGCCTTGGCCGACCGCGGGGACGAATTCGTCTTCGGGCAAAATCAATGCTCCCTGCGGCATAAGCCCGGCGCGGCGCAGTCCGGCAAGAGCCAGCATGGTACCGGCAATGCGGCCTTCCTGTACTTGGCGCAGGCGGGTATCAATATTGCCCCGTAACGGCTCAACAATAATATCCGGACGGAGCATCAGGAACTGGCTTTGGCGCCGCAGTGATGAACTGCCCACCCGTGCGCCGGCGGGAATTTCCTCCGGACGCCTGCCCTCATGTCCAATCCAGACATCATTGGGCAATTCTCTTTTGGGTGTCGCCGCCAGCGTCAGGCCCGGCGGAATTTCCACCGGTACGTCCTTGGCGGAATGTACCGCGAGGTCTATTTCACCCGCTAGCAGTGCACTTTCAATTTCCTTGATAAACAGACCTTTGCCGCCGATCTGCGCCAATGATTGACCGGTTAACCGATCGCCGCTGGTGGAAATGGTCACCAGGTCAATCGATCGCCCGCCGGCATGCGGCAGCAACTGTTCGCGGACAAGCCCGGCCTGGGTGCGCGCCAACAGACTGCCGCGCGTGCCGATTCGTATGGTAGCGTTGTTAGTCATTCGGTTATTTCCATGGCAGCCGTCAAGGCGTCGCCGGGCGGCCCATTGCCCCGCGGCATACCCGTTGAAGCTAATGGCATATCCGCCGGCCGTCTACAGTCCGCGTGGAAATATTTTGAAACAGACGGACCGGCCGGGCTGACGGCCGCGGCGCTGCCGGCCGGACGCCTGATCCACGGCGGATACCTTATCCGCAAATAGGATTTTCCCCCATTCAATTTGCCGTGGCTTTCCGATTGGATCTTCCAACCCGGCCGACGAAAATAACTTTTGTTCGGCCGCACCGAGCAACGGGAACTTCTGCGGATGTCCAAGGAGTTCGCATTATTCCCTTGCGGCATGGAACATCATCTTGCCCTCGCATGGCCGGTAGGGGTCGCAGCTTCCCTTGCCGGCCATGCCCTTTTTTTGCCTGGTATTGCAGTTCCTGTCGGCGTATCAGCCATAAACTTCGGGGTTGAGGCAGTGCGGCGGCCGCCGGCCATTCATCATGTCCGTCAGGCTTTCCGCCGCCATCATGGCCATTTTGTTCCGCGTTTCCACGGTTGCCGATCCGATATGCGGAAGGACGACCACGTTGGGAAGTTCCACCAGCCCCGGGGTGAGCTGCGGCTCATATTCGAATACATCCAGACCGGCCGCAGCAATCCGGCGGGATCGCAATGCGGCGATAAGAGCGGTTTCATCAATCAATGGACCGCGGCCGGTATTGATCAGTATTGCCGTGGGCTTCATTTGTTCGAATTCAGATGGGCCGAGGATATGGCGGGTGCCCGGTGTAAGCGGCAGGTGAAGCGACACGATATCGGCGGCGTTAAGAAGCTCCGCAAGTTCCATCCGGCGGGCAGCCATTGCCTGTTCCAATGCCGGATTGTCGCGGCGGCCGGAATAGACAATCCGCATGTTAAACCCACGGGCCATTTCCGCCACGCGACAGCCGATACGGCCCGTGCCGATAATCCCCAACGTCTTGCCGGTCACCGCGGAACCAAGAAATTCCAGCGGGGACCAGCCGTGCCACAGTCCGCGCCGCACATACCCGTCGGCTTCCACCACTCGCCGACTCGTCGCCAATATAAGCGCCCAGGTCAATTCGGCGGTGGCATCGGTAAGCACATCCGGTGTATTGGAGGCGGCAATCTTCCGGCGGGTGCAGGCGGCAACATCAATATTGTTGTAACCGACCGCATAGTTGCTGATGCCGCGCAACTTGGGGCATTTTTCCAGAATGGAATCCGAAACCGCGTCGGTAAGCATGGTGAGCCAGCCGTCACATTCGTGCCCGAGGGTAATAAGCTCATCCTGAGTCAAAGCGCGATCGTGCGGATTCACGGTCACTTTCCCATGTTTTTCCAGATGTTCAATTCCACAAGCCGGAATTCGGCGCGTAATAAGAAAATGTTTCGGCATCGCTATCTCCGGATATACCCATGATTCTGGCTATCGGGCCGCACGAATCAGCCGCGGACCTAAACCGGTTGCCAGTTCATAACCGATCGTTCCGCACAAATCAGCAAGCGCGTCCATGCACAGCGGCGAGGCGGGATCATCACTGATTAACGTCACACTGTCGCCAACGTCCGCCGCGGAATCGGTCAAATCAATAATTGTCTGGTCCATGCTCACCCGCCCGATAACCGGCACGAGTCTGTCCTTGATGAGGACCACGGAACGATTGGAAAGCAGCCGCGGATAGCCGTCCGCATAGCCCACCGGCACTACGCCCAGACGACTGGCGCGCGAAAGGACATGAGTGTGGCCGTAGCCGACGCCGGTTCCGGCGGAACGTCGATGAATGGCGGTTATGGGCGCCTGCAGTTCAGCGATGGGTTGAAGTTCTTTGAGCGGACTGCCGATCGCCGGCTGAAGTCCGTACAGGCCGATGCCCAGTCGCGCCATGCCCAGCGGTTCGTGCGGCCAGTGCCAGGCTCCCCCGGAATTCTGTGCGTGCAGCAGAATATCGGGATATTCGGCCTGAATTGCCCGGCTGACCCGCCGGAATTCCACCAACTGCCGCGAAGATTCCGGATGATCCGGGACGTCGCCATGCGAAAGGTGCATAAACAGGCCTTCCAGCCGGAGGCGGCTATTTTCCGCGACCGCCCGGCACACAGCGGCCGCAGTGTCAATATCCGCGCCCTGCCGTGTGAGACCGGTATCAATTTGAACGTGGACAGAAAGCCGCGCAGAGGGGTTTAATCGCTGTGCCAATGCCGCCAGATTGCCGGCGGAATTCGCATCCGTTACCGAAAGCCGGATAGTCGGCGCCTGCATCGCCCGCGATATCAAGTCGCAGGTATCTTTTGTCGCGTGGTCTGTCGGCAAAACCACCGGCGCCAGCGCCAGGATCGGCTTGTCGGCGCTCCAAGGCAGTAATTCCAGCGCTTCAGCGAGCGAATACACGCAAAACCAGTCAATCCCCTCGGCCGCCAGCAGGGGCGCTACAAGTTGGGCGCCATGGCCATACGCGTTGGCCTTTACCGTGGCACACAGCAGCATGCCGGCGGGCAGGCGGCGGCGGAAGACGTGCAGATTATGAATGAGCCGTTGACGGGAAATCCGCAATGTGCCGGCCTGCTCAAGCATTATGGCAGTTCCTGTGCGGCACGGTTCATACGATCTTCGATAGCGGCCCATACGCCGGACCGCAGTTCCGGCATTTCCAGCAGAATCACATCACCCCCGGATTCATCGGCTCGGCGCAAGGTGGCATACAGCTGCTGCGCGCAGGCCGCCCCGCCAGCCGGAAGAGTCAGCACCTCGCTGACACCCGGTATCGGCGGCAGATCCGGAAAGGCCACCAGTATTACCCTGCGCCCAATTCCCGCTTCTTTCAGCCAGTTCAGAACGCCAGGCATGCTGCTTCGGCTGAAGCGGAATGCCGGCGTACGCGGCGCGTAATGCCGGGGAAAAAGTCCCGGACTGGCCATCGCCCTGGTTTCTTCCGGTGAGTCCGCCGAACCGTCCGGCGCGCCGGACAGCACGGCCAGATTCAACCCGGCCGCGGCGATTTGCCGCTGAATCATCTCCAGTGTAACCGCCCCGGGACGCAGCACGCGCGGTGAATCCGTGGTCATATCCACCACGGTGGATTCCAACCCGATGGTGCAATTTCCGCCGTCAACAATAAGCGGAATCCGGCCGTCAAGCTCCGCCAGAACATGGGCGGCGGAAGTCGGTGAGGTGTGACCGCTTAAATTGGCGCTTGGGGCACACACCGGTCGTCCAAAGCGGTTCAGGATTTCCAGGGCAATGGGGTGATTGGGAACGCGGATAGCCATGGTGTCCAGTCCGGCGCAGGCGGCTTTGCAGATGTGCGGACCTCGCGGCAGCACCATTGTAAGGGGACCCGGCCAGAATGCTTGCGCCAGTATTTTCGCCGCGGGGTTCCATCCGCCGGCACAATGTTCCGCTGCGGCCGTATCGGCGGTGTGTATGATCAGCGGGTTATTGGGCGGCCGGCCCTTGACGCGATACACCATTTCGACGGCATCCGGCCGGGTCGCATCCGCACCCAGGCCGTAGACGGTTTCGGTGGGAAACGCCACCACGTTTCCCCCGGTCAGCAAATCCACCGCCAATGCGACCGCCACCGGCGGAATTTGAATGCTGGTTTGCATCAGCTACCACCCGACAATGTTATAGCCGCCGTCCACGTATATGGTTTCACCGGTCACACCGGAGGATAGATTGCTTGCCAGATAAAGAGCCGTGCGGCCCACATGTGTCGCGGCGGTGTCCGCCTGCCAGGGCAGGGGAGCTTTTTCGGTGTAGTGCACCATCATTTTATCGATATCACCAATGCCGCGGGCCGCCATGGTTTTTACGGCGCCGGCGCTGATTGCGTTGACTCGAATATGCTTTTTATGCCTTCCCATTTCCGCGGCCAGATAGCGCACGGAACATTCCAGCGCGGCTTTTGCCACCGCCATGACGTTATACATCGGAATGAATTTTTCGGCGCCCAGATAGCTGAGCGTCATGATTGAACCGTCCGTGTTCATAATGGGTTGTGCGGCCCGGGCCAGCGCCACCAGCGAATAGGCGCTGATATCCAGCGCGGTCTTCCACGCCTCGCGGGTGGTATTTAAAAACGGATGATGCAGGGCTTCCGCGGGAGCGAACGCCAGCGAATGCACCAGAATATCAAAGGAACCGAACTTGGCGGCCGCTGTTTCCATCGTCCGCGTGATATCTTCATCGCGGCTGACATCGCATGGAGCCAGAAATGCGGGTTTAAATGGTTCCACCGCCTTGATCACGCGGCGTTCAATTTTCTCGCCGGGCAGATGGGAAAACGCCAGTTCACAGCCGGCCTTGTGCAACGCATCGGAAATATGCCAGCCGATGGAATATTCATTAAGCACACCGAAAACAAGAGCTTTTTTACCGGCCAGAATGGACATGCCGCGATCCTTTTTTTACCTGTGACACCTGTTGACCTAAAAACACTTTATTACCGCGGGTAATCGCCGCGCAAAAGCTGGATGGTTCCCGATCGTTGTGAAGCCCGGAAAATAGCGGCCCCGGCTACCAGCACATCCGCGCCGGCTTCCAGGGCGTCATGGGCGGATCGTATGCCGATGCCACCGTCGATTTCCAGCCGCTGCCGCGGAGACAGGCGATGGCGGAACCACGTTACTTTTTCCAGGGTTTCGGGCATGAAACTTTGCCCGGTAAACCCGGGATGCACACTCATCACCAGCACCAGGTCCAGCACGTTCATAACCGGTTCCAGCGCCTCTGCGGGCGTTTCGGGATTCAGCGCCACGCCTGCGGTGGCTCCAAGGTCATGAATCCGCCGAATGAGATTTTCCGCGCCAAACTGCTTGAGGCCGGGTGCTTCAATATGGAATGTAAGATGATCGGCCCCCGCATCAATGAAAGGTTTGATGAAATCCTGTGGATCCGTCACCATCAGATGCACATCCCGCATCAGCTGGCAGGATCTCGCCATCGCCTGAACCATGTCCGGGCCCATGGTGAGATTGGGAACAAAATGGCCGTCCATCACGTCCACGTGCAACAGATCCGCGCCGGCCCGCTGCACGTCCATCACCTCTTCGGCAATGCGGCCGAAATCCGCCGCCAGAATAGACGGCGCGATCAGCGGGAGGTGCGGCGGCCTTAAGAAAATATTGCTGCTCATGAAACGCTTTCAAGCAAAGCCATAACCGGCCGGAACGTAATTGGGTTCAGGCATTATCCAGAATATCCAGGCAGGCGAAACCTTTTCCTTCCATAAATTCCAGGCTCGCACCGCCGCCGGTGGATACGTGCGATACCTTGTCGGCAAGGTGGAACTGTTCTATGGCGGCCGCCGAATCTCCGCCGCCGATGATCGTCGTGGCGCCGTGACTTGTGATTGAAGCCATCGCTTCCGCCACGACGCGCGTTCCGTTCTGGAACGGCTTTTTCTCAAAGACTCCCATCGGACCGTTCCACACCACCGTTTTAGCCCCGGCGATTTTTGCCCGATAGAGTTCCGCCGTCGCCGGACCAATGTCCAGCCCCTCTTTATCCGCGGGAATATTGCCGGCCACAACCTGGGTCTGGGCGGTGTCGCTGATCTGGTCACTTACCACCGTGTCCACCGGCAGCACCAGTTTTCCACCGGCTTTGGCCAGCAATTCCGCGGCCAGTCCAACCTTGTCTTTTTCGCACAGTGATTTGCCGATATTTTTCCCCTGGGCAAGAAAAAATGTGTAGGCCATGGCGCCGCCGATGAGCACGGTATCCGCTTTGGACAGCAGGTTTTCAATCACGGCAATTTTATCTGAAACTTTTGCACCGCCCAGAATGGCCACAAACGGCCGAACCGGGTGATCCAGGGCATGGCCCAGGAACTTAAGCTCTTTTTCAATTAAAAAGCCGATGGCGCGTTTGCCCGCACCCAGAGCAGCCGGCACACCGAACGTGGAAGCATGCTGTCGGTGCGCGGTCCCAAAGGCGTCGTTGACGTACAAATCTCCAAGTTTGGCCAGTTCCGCAGCAAGGGCGGGATCATTTTTTTCCTCGCCTTTGTGAAACCGTGTATTTTCCAGCACCAGAATCTCTCCGGCTGCCATTGCGTTAACCATCGCCGCGGTTGACGCTCCAATGCAATCATCCGATGTTTTCACGGGCTTTTTCAAAAGCTCAGCCAGACGCACGGCGGTGGGTTTCAGGGAGTATTTGGCCTCCGGACCGCCTTTCGGCCGTCCAAGATGGCTCATGAGAATGGCCTTGCCGCCCCGATCGATAATGCTTTTGATTGTGGGCAGCGCCGCAACGATTCGACGGTCGTCAGTGATTTGTCCCTGTTCATTGATCGGGACATTAAAGTCCACGCGAACCAGAACGCGTTTATTATTTACATCCAATTGGGAAACAGTTTTTTTCGCCATAATAGGAAACTCTTTCAGTTTAGTGCACCGCAGCGGGGCAAGGCTGGCCGGCAGGCAGTCCCATTGCCTTCTTGCATTGGTGTTATGCTATTGGAATACCCTGATTCCGGTCAAGGCTCAATGCCGTTCCGAAGCTGACTTGCCGCAATTTGTTTTATGCAACCGTCTGCTCCGCCTTGGGTTGCCGGCTCATCAATTCGGCAATTCCCTCCTGCGGCGGCTTTCCATGAAACAGTACCGCGTGCAGCATTTCGCTGATGGGCATTTCCACACCATAACGTCGTGCCAGTTCCAGCACGCTTAATGTGGTGGCTGCTCCCTCCACCACGCCGGCCATTTCCGCCATGGCGGCCTGCGGCGTTACCCCCTGTCCCACGCGCTGGCCAAAACTCCTGTTTCGCCCCTCCATGGAAAAGCCTGTTGTCACCAGGTCGCCCAACCCGGCCAGCCCGCTGAACGTGTCCGCCTGCGCGCCCATTGCCGTCCCCAGCCTTGTGATTTCAACAAGACCGCGGGTGAGCAGGGCGGCTTTGGCGTTGACTCCCATCTTCATGCCATCAAGCACGCCGGCGGCAATCGCGATTACATTTTTCATCGCTCCGGCCAGTTCCACTCCCGTCAGGTCGGCATTGCGGTAAATCCGCAGATAGCGCGTGGTCATAAGCTGTTGAATCCGCTCCATCAGCCCGTCATCGGTAGATGCCGCCACCAATGTCGCCGGCAATTGGCGTGCCGTCTCGCCGGCAATACATGGACCGGAAAGTGCGGCCACTGAACGTCCCGGCAGCACGTCCAGTATAATTTGGGTCGGCCGCAGCAGCGTCTGGTTTTCAATGCCCTTGGCCACGCTTAACATCGCCATGTGCTGTGGAATATGCGGTTTAAGCCGTTGCAGAATGGATCGCATGTATTGGGTTGGAACGGCACAAATTAAAAAATCCGCATCCCGGCCGATGGAATTATCGGCATCGGTGAATTCAATTGATTCGGGCAGTCGCACGCCGGGCAGATAACGATCGTTCTCCCGTCGGTGCCCAAGCTCGTGGATCCGTTGGCTGTTTCTGCCCCACAATCGCACCAAGTGGCCGCCGCCGGCCAGAATCAGGGCGCACAAGGTTCCCATGGCGCCGTCGCCGATTATGCCCACCCGGTGCGCTGAGGCAGGCGAAGCGGAAAGACTGCAACTGGGGGAATTTACCTTGACCATGGCGTGGTTATACCCCATTTTCGCTTCACCGCCAAAATCGCGGATTCACTGTCTGAAACGGCACGCCGCGGGCGGTCGCCGCAGTCCGGTGTCAGGCTCCTTTTCCGACGGTGGCGATCCCAAAATCTTTGAAAAAATCGGGATACGTTTTGGCGCAGCATTCCGGGTTGGCGATGCGAATTCCCGCCACCCGAAGTCCGGCTACGGCGAATGCCATCGCCATGCGATGATCGTCGTACGTCTTAATCACCGCCGGTTGCACTTTATCCGGCGGGTCAATGGTGATGCTGTCCGCGGTGGTGTGCACCTGTCCGCCCAGGGAGGTAAGTTCGGCTTGCAGCGCCGCCAGCCGGTCCGTTTCTTTTATACGCAGGTTGCCGACATTCACAATATGTGTCCGGCCTTCGGCAAACAGGGCCAGAACAGCCAATGTCTGGACCATATCGGGTATGGTGTTCATATCAATCGTGAGCCCGCGCAACTTGTCCGGCCCGGTGATGCGGACAAAATCGGCGTCTAAAAACAGCTTCGCACCCATCTGTGCCAGCACGTCCGCAAACAGGACATCTCCCTGCAACGAATTTCGGCCCAGGCCCGGAATGGCGGCTGTCGCCCCGGGTGTAAGGGCCGCGGCGGCAAGGAAGTAACTGGCATTGCTGGCATCCGGCTCTATGGCGTAAGGCCGGCCGGCGTAATGCTGCCCGGCGGCCACACGCAATATGCGGCCGTCATCCGGCCGGGTGACGCTTGCGGCGGACGCCTGCACCGCAACGCCGAACTGTTCCATCATCGCCACCGTCATGCGTACGTAAGGTTCGCTGGTGACGGGACCTTCCAGCACGATTTCCACCGGATTTTTCGCCATTGGCGCGGCCATCAGCACCGCCGAAATGTACTGGCTGCTTTTGCTTTTGGTGAAACGGTGTCGGCCGCCGACAAGCCCGGCGCCGATGGTTTGCACCGGCGGGAATCCGGTATTTTCCGGAAATTGCAGCCTGCCGCCCAGGCTGTTTATTGCGTCGGCCAGTTCATCAATCGGTCGTTGACGCATTCTTTCATTGCCGTCCAGGCGGTATTTCCCCCGCGTGGCGGCACATAAGGCGGTCAAAAAGCGGATCGTGGTTCCGGAATTGCCGCAGAACAGGTCGGCTTCAGACGCGGAAAAGTTTCCATTCGCACCGTGCACCCGCACCGTGCGTGCGGATTCGTCAATATCAAGATGAATGCCGAGTTTTTGCAGGCAATTCAGCATGTGCCGGGTATCGTCGGCAAACAGCACGCCTGAAAGCAGCGATTCGCCGGCCGCCGCGGCAGCTATGGGCAGGGCGCGATTGGTAATGCTTTTGCTGCCCGGCACGTTTACCGTCGCCTGAAACGGGCGTGAACACGGCTGAATTTCAACCCATGAATCAGCCACAAGCGCCTCGCCGATCTAAGGACAGCCACAGACCGGAAAATTCACGATTGGCCATAAGCGCACTTTGACCGCAACGAAACTTCCCCTCAATGTTGCCTGATGGGGTCGGCCGGATCATTGCCCCGCCCCGGCAATTCGCACGGGAATCGGTACTTTCGGAAACAGCTTCTGGGCTACACCGGCCTGATTCTGGCTGCCGGTGAGGGCGTTGACCTTAAGCAATGTTTCCGTTGTGCTGCTGGTATCGGTAAGCGTGGGGATGGTAAACTCGGTCGTGCCGCTGACAGTGTTCATGGCGTTTGAGCAGGCGTTGATAGCTATCGGTGCTGCAAGTTTTTGCGGATAGCCGAGCAGTCCGGCCTGCCAGTATTGCGCCGCATAGCTGCACAAGTTGGCCAGTACTTGCATTGCCTGAACCTTCTCTTCAGGTGATAGCACCGCCCCGGCCTTCACAAACCCCGCAAGACTGTCCGCCAACCCGGCGGCAACATCCAGATTGCGTGGCGGGGCCTTGGGGTACGGTTGCGTGACGCGGTCAAGAGCCTGGATTACCAGGGGCGCAACATCCAGAGGTTCCGGCGACATTGTCTGAAGGGTTTTACACATTTCCAGAGCGGCTACCGGATCCGTCTCCGTGGACAGCGCCGTCTTCAATTGCGAGACTGCGGATTGCTCTGATGGGCCGATCTGTGCGAGTTCCGGTTCAATGCGCTGCAGGCCCAGCGCCGCCCAATAGCGGACCGCCGGCAGGGAACTGGTCAAGCCCTGTTGCAGCGCCGACTGGGTGCTTAAATCCTGCACTTTGGCCAGCGTAATAATTGCATTTAAGGCAAGATTTTTGCGGTTTAAAAACGGCGCGAGCTCCGTCGTAACCACGGACCCATAATCAGATAAAAATACAACCGATGGCGTAGCGGATTTCTCCCGCAACGGCTTAAGGATGCCGTGCCGTGCGTGCACCATTGCCCGCGTCGTTGTACTCTGCTTCAACTGGGTTGCGTAATATTGCACATAAACGGTCATGGCGGCTGTATCCGCCGCGGTATAACTTGCGGCGTTGGAATTCGGCATCGGAGGCGCAGCTCCATAAGCCAATCCGGTTGTGCCCAAGACAACAGCCATCGAAGGCCAACGCCAAAAGCCAGTTCGCATGCCGCGTTTCTCCATAGTACGAATTGACCATTCCGTCATTTGCCCCGGGGATTCATATCCATCCGGCACATAATGCAGTCTATTCTTAAGCATGAACCGTAACGCGCTCGGCCGATAGTGTCAAGGAATTAAGGCAATTAATCACGATTGCGACAGGAAGCCTCCAAGCTACCATACCCGGATGTGAGCCGATGCGAAAATCAGGGATTGTATTAATACAGGTTTGAATTTATACGCAAAAACGAGAGTGTCGTAAGGCAGTAGAATGCTTTCTAAAAATGAGAATTGTTGAATTCGCACCGAATTGCAGCGGTCTAAATTAGCCGGAGATACCGCCAATTAAATCAAGGGCTCTTTTTCGCCACCCTGTCGGATTTGGGACCAGTATGACAGCCCGGTATAACAAGCTCAGGGCACCGCTATGAAAGTGCCGCGCCTGCTCGTTCGGCGGAGCGGCCGGGCGGTATCACCTTCAGCAGTGAAAGCGTGAATAACGGCAACGCACTGCTTGACGGGGTGGTACCATCAAACCACGCCCTCTATAGCCACGACTCAATCCCGTCGAATTCCGCGCAGCCGGGTACTGATCATGCAAATTTTGTCGAGCCAAACTTTATGCCGATCCACAATGCCCGTCGGAAATTCGTTACCCTCACCTGCAGACGCAGCGGTACTTATTAAGCGGTAGTCTGCGGCGTGGGGGATTTTTCTTATCCCGCCATGCGGCCGTCGGCAAGTCCGATGATCGGCTGACCGAATAACCCGTATTCAGCCGTTCAGCCCTATATTTTCCGCACGCGTGACTGCAAAAAGCTCGCGGTTCCAACGGTTGTATCCGTTATTGGACAATGTTCAACACACGGCTAAATTGGACGATATAATAAGTGAGGCGGGATTCTGTTGAAGATGCCCGCCGCGGGCGGAGTTTTTTATGCGCTACAGCAGATCAGCCATTCCCCGTCGCGGCATCGCACCCGGTATCCATGGCGTATCAACCGGCCCGTCGGCAATTGCCCCGGCAGCCCGGATCGCGTTCACCGCTCCGCAGGCACCACCTGTTTCACCTGCACTGCCGGAAACTCCGGAACAGGATTCTCCGCAGGCGTCCGCGGCCGCATGGCCGATCCCACGAAAGCGCTTTGAATACTCGTGCGTGTTTGTGGGCGTCTTCGGCTGTGTTCTGCTGATCTCGCCGATCTATCTGATATTCTCCCGCGCCGGCGCACAGTTGACGGGAGACTCCTCAACCGCGCCGATCTTCCACAGTGGAATGGGCGAAACGCTGCGCTTTCTGGAACTGGTGCTTGGGTTGGTGGGATTACCGACGATTATTTTCCTGCCGCGGTCATTGCGCGCGGACTTTATGTGGATGCTCGGTATTTTAATGCTTTGCGCTGTGCTGCTGCTGGCCAAAGGACAGGGAGACCTGTTTGCCATTCTGCTGGGTTATCCATCGATGGCTCTGTTGGCCCTGGTGGCGTTGGACGCCATTACCGGAATCCGCCCTGCGGTAACCGAATCAGTGAGCTTCCGTAACTGGCAATTTTTTATTTCCGTTGCGGTGACGATCCTCTGGTTCCTGCCGGCCGGTCTGGCTGTTTGCGGCAAGCAAATCACTGCCATCGTGCCCGACGGCCGCGAAATGTGGATGCATATTCTGCTCATCGCCGCGGTATTCGGTGCCGAGATTGCCGGCTTATTGGGATTGCTGGCCTATTTTTCCGCGTTTAAGCGGTGGGTCAACACCACGGGGCGACTGCTGGGCACCCTGGCCCTGACCGTGACCATGGCCGTGGGGTTATGGATGGCGCTGCAACCCGGTATTCTGGCGCGCCAGTCCGATTTGGGAATTCGGGTGGAATTTCTCTGGCTTTTCATGCTCATTTCCGGTTCCCTGCTGCTGGTCTGGGCCGGCCTGACGCAGCGGTTTATTCTGTCCGCCGCCCGCTGCCGTGACCTGGAAAGACAAACATAAACGGCATCAACCGGTATCGTGCCAGCCGTGCCCGTTCAATCATCTCTCAAGCGGCCAGCCGGCCTCGTCGATTATCAATGATTGAGGTATGATTTCCACCGACGGCCCATGCGCCTTGGCCGAATTGTGCAATTGGGAATGAGGTTGCTGATGACTGATCGCGCCGGAGAGTCCGCGGAAATAGCGATTGAATTATGCTGGCTGCCGCATGGCAAGGGCCTCGAAGCACCGGCCTATCAAACGCCGCACGCCGCCGGTATGGATCTGCAGGCGGCCGTCAACGAACCGGTAGTGCTCCAGCCCCTGGATCGTCGGGCCATCGCGTGCGGATTTGTCATGGCTCTTCCCGCCGGTTATGAAGCCCAGATTCGGGCTCGTTCGGGTCTGGCGCTTAAGCATGGCATCGGCATGCCCAACAGTCCGGGCACGATTGATGCGGACTATCGGGGAGAAGTGATGGTTATTCTTATTAATTTCGGCCGCGAGCCTTTCATCATCACCCGTGGAATGCGTATTGCGCAAATGGTCATCGCGCCGGTTACACGTGCCCGCTGGAAACCGCTTGATGAACCGCACCAATTGTCGGAAACGGCGCGGGGGGCCGGCGGCTTCGGCAGCACCGGTCATTAAGCCTGTGGATTCTGCGGTCATGCGTTACAATTCTCTCATGCGGAATGTTAAAAATATCGTTCGATTCGCCCTCGTTTCATTTGCGGCTGTTGCCGCCATGGCCGCAGCGCCGTCGCTGCTGCTGGCGCGTGCCGGTGGAGGTGAAGGATTCGGCGGCGGCGGCTTTGGAGGCGGTTCCGGCGGGGGGTCCGGTGGGTCG
>JAKBBN010000021.1 GCA_021808485.1 Planctomycetota bacterium
GATGATAATACAAACTGCTGGCGGATAGCCACAGCAGTTCACACTGCCGCCGTACCGACAACCGAGGATGGCCGGCATCGGCGCATCAAATCCGGTCCGCCTGGCGCTGCCCGGCCGCGGCCGGACTTTATCCGCAACCGCCGATTTCCATCAATCTTCCCGGCCGGCCAGCATTTGCGCCTCCGCCGGCAAAACAATATGCCTGTGCAATTGCGGATCCGTCTCAATTTGGGCGTACACCGCCTGCATCTGCTCAATGAACATTTCCGGCGAATAATTATCCGCGTAATCTTTGCGTGCCGCCTGCCCCAGTAATTCGCGCAGTTGTACATCCTTTATCAGGGCGTTTAACCGCACCGCAAGTTCCTTTGGATCCGATGCCGGCGCCAGAAGCGCGGTGGCTTTATCCCGCAGCAGTTCGCGTAGCTGGGGTGTATCAAAGGCGGCGATCGGTTTACCCAGGGCCATTGCCGCAAGCACAAAACCCAATCCGGTCGGTGCGGTTACCGGCACGGCCACGACATCGGCGAATTTCATCAGTTGAGCCCATGAATATTTGTTGGAAGGAGCGATGGTGATCAACCCGGGATCTTTGATGGTTTTTCCAAACGAGGCGTAGCCCGCAAACGGGTTGACCCATTCATGCCGAAAAACATGGTCGGACCGCAGCAGCCCCCACACGTCCATGTGCACTTGAGCCAGAATGCCGATCGCCCAAATTCCCAAGTCGTGCCGGACGGCTTGTTCGGACCAGCCGGCCAGCATCACAATCGGGCCTTCCCGCGCCGGTTGGCCCAGCGTACGGCGAATATTGGCCGGAACGGGCGGCTGATCCGGATCAATCCAGACCGCCGGGGAGACCTTTACCATTCTTTCCGGGGGGATGCCGGCGTTCACCAACGCTTCGGCGGTGGTGCGCCAAGGCGTAATTACCAGAATCGGCGAGCGCCGGACGGAACGGCTGATTGATTTAAGCAACACCCTCTTCGGTGGGCCGGCTATACCGGCGATCCGGGGCAACTTTACCTGCAGTCGCGATATTGCGCGAATGCCCCAGCTACCCCAGGCGTGCAAATGCGTCGGCTCATAACGGCCCACACACCGGCTTACGGCGCGCAATAATGTCGGATCCCAGCGGGCCAGTCCGCGATTCCAGGAAATTTGCTCGCGGTTTATACCGGCCTGAAACGCCGCATCCCGCCAGCCGTAATTGCCCAGCACCAGCAGATGCTGATCCGCCGGCAGTTTTTTAAGCAGCAATACCAAGGTATCCAGCGAATCCAGGCCGCAGGTTGGATCAATAATATGCAGAATTTTCATTTGATGTTGGCTCTCAGGTCAGCTGTTACGTACCGGCCGGTGCATACCCGCAACCGGCGCATTGCCGGGCTTACGGCCAGATAATGTCCCGGGAATCAAACACCGGCCCATCCGTGCACGTAAGCTTATACACCCAATCCGCCGCGTCCGCCGGACGATATTTAATGACACAGCTTTGGCAGGTTCCCATCCCGCAGGCCATCGGCTGTTCCAGCGATACCTGACAGGACAGATCAAACTTGCCGGCAACCACGCTGGTGGACCGCATCATGGGCGTGGGGCCGCAGCAATATACCACCGTCTGTTCGCTGCGCAATTCCGCATGGCATCGCAAATAGGCATCAAGCGCGGCGGTTACATAGCCGTGAAACCCCAGTGTTCCATCATCCGTGGCCAGTACCACGGGAACGCCGAATGCGGAAAATTCCGCCGCGGCCATCACCGGCAGCAGATCCGCCGGAACGGCAAAATCCGGCCGCAGGGTAAGCGATACGAGGTCCCGGCTTTGAGCTCCGGCGAAGGCAACGACATTCATGCCGCGCCGGGCCAGTTTTTCCGCAAGGTAAATCATTGGAGGAATGCCGACACCGCCGCCGACAAGCAGCGCATTTTTAACCCGTTCGGACACCCGGAAACCATTGCCCAGCGGCCCCAGTATGGAAAGCTTGTCCCCTGGGCGTTGATGCTCCAGTATGCCCGTGGCCTTACCCACCACGCGATGAATAATGTCGATATCCGTGTAGGCCATGCCGGGACCATCGCGCCGGCCGGCGATGGAAAACGGCCTTCGAAGATAGGGCAGATCCGCCGCGAGGAACTGATCACGCAGCGGCGGCCGCGGCCGGCCGAAATCCCACTCAATTTCATGGGAATCAGAGTCCATGGCCTGAAGCGGCGCTAAAATTTCGACAAACTGCCCGGGATGACTTGGGGGAAAATTTTCCAGCCGCAGCACCAGGCGGTAATGATCCCGGCAAAGCCGGTGGTTGCCAATAACAACAGCGGCAAACTCGCCGCGGCATCGCGGCGCATGCGAAGTTGACGGTGCGGAGTAATTTAGGCTGGCCATGATCCGCCTGTGCTTACGGTTTTAAGTACGCGGGCCGATCCGCGGCAGTGCATACAAGGGGCCTGCGGCAATCTAGGCACGCAGACCGCCCGTCTTGCAATCTGCGCCCGCCGGCTCCTTTTTCACGCCGGTTTGCCGGCGGATTGCGTCGCGCACGGAAACCGCCAGGCCGGCGGCATCCAGGCCGACTTCACGCAATTGTTCGCCGCGGCCGGCCGCACGGATAAACCAATCGGGCAGGCCGCATCGCGTGACAATTCGCGCGTCATGACCGCGAAGCTGGGCATATTCCAGAACCGCCGTGCCGAACCCGTTGATAATCGCATGATCCTCAACGGTGATGATCGGCGCACCGGCGGTAAAAAGTTCATCCAGCATCTGGCCGTCCAGAGGCTTGCAAAACCGGGCATCCACCACGCCCACGTCCAAGTCCTCGTTCTTCAACAAGGCGGCGGCAGCGATCGCCTGACCGGCCATCGCGCCGTAGGCGACAATCGTGGCGTCAACCCCCTGTCGCAACCGCCGCGAAACACCGCCGCTGCGGCCGATTTTCCAGAGTGTCGGCGCGGCCAAAGGCTCGGCCGGGCAATTATCGCGCGGGTAGCGGATCTCACAGGGCGATTCCAACGTCATGGCAAAATCCATGGCGGCCCGCAATTCCTGTTCATCCGACGGCGCCATCAGCACCATTCCCGGCTGGCTCTTCAAAAACGCCAGGTCGCAGAATCCATGGTGAACCGCCCCGTCATCCCCCACCAGCCCGGCCCGATCCACGCAGAAAATCACCGGCAGGCCCTGCAGACAGACTTCCTGGAATATCTGGTCAAAGGCTCTTTGCAGGAAGGTGCTGTAAATCGCCACCACCGGCCGCAGCCCCGCCTTGGTCATCCCCGCGGCCATCGCCGTGGCGTGGCTCTCACAAATTCCGGTGTCAAAATAACGATCGGGAAACAACGGTTTGAGTTTAATCATGCCGGTGCCGTCGGGCATGGCCGCCGTAATACCGACGACATTGCTGTGCTTTTTGCTCAGGTCGGTCATGGCGTCGGCAAAAGCCGATGTCCATGATTTGCCTGTTCCCTGATTCATGACCACGCGGCAGCCTTCCACGCTGAACGGCTTGGGACTGTGAAAAGTAGTGGGATCTTCCGATGCCCATTCATACCCTTTGCCCTTGATGGTTTTCACATGCAGGATCGCCGGCCGGTTGAGATTCTTTAATTCGTTGAACTTTTCCATCAATCCGGGCAGATCATGACCGTCCACGGGGCCGAAATATTTAAGGCCAAGGTCCTCGAATATATGCCCGGGCGCGATCGCGTTTTTAATACCCTGCTTGATATGAAACCCAATATCCGAAATGCGCTGCCCGTAGGGAATCCTGTCCAAAAGGTCCTGAACGCGGCGCTTCACTTCATCATACGTGTTGGTGACGCGCAAGTGCTCCAGGTAATTGGCAAATGCCCCCTGCGGCTCGCTGATGCTCATTGAATTATCGTTAAGGATAATCAGCAGTTGGCGCATTACTGTGCCGGCGCCGTTCAACCCTTCAAGCGCCACGCCATTTACGATGGAAGCATCGCCGATCAACGCAATGATGCGTGTGTCCCGCTTAAGCAACTGATCCGCCCTGGCCATGCCCACGGCCGTGCTGATGGCGGTACCGGCGTGGCCGACACTGAACAAGTCATACGGTCCTTCGGCCGGTTCTGGAAACCCGGAAATTCCTCCGCTTTTACGAAGTGTGGAAAACCGTTTGTATCGGCCGGTTATAAGTTTATGCGGATAACACTGGTGCCCGACATCCCACAAAAGCCGGTCATGGGGCATGTTAAATACCCGGTGCAGGGCCAGGCAAATTTCCACGGTTCCGAGATTCGGCGCCAAATGGCCGCCATTAGAACTCACCGTGTTGACGATGGTTTGCCGAATCTCCGCGGCCAGGGCGGTAAGCTGTTCCATCGTAAGGTGTTTAAGGTCAGCCGGGGATTCGATCGTATCCAGTAATTTTGTCATCGGTTGGTTCTCGCTAAATCTTCAAGGGTCCGGGATTCGCATATTCATACAAATTCCATCGCCTTGCCGGGTTGCAGGCCGAATTAAAAGTTTACCCGCAATTACCTGCAATCCAAAATGCCGACTTGCGTGCCCCGCCCGCGAGCCTGCACTTCCTGCATCCCGGCACTTCCATGCCGTCCGCGCCGACCGCTGCCTACATCCATATAAGCAATCAACCTCGCAGTCGCCACGGTGCCTAAAAAGCAGCCTGCCTCTGCATGCCCTAGCAATGATATTCGAGCTTCTCCGGAAAGAAAAGCTTAAAATGTGTGCAGCATTGATAAATTATGAAGGTTCAACGGGGTTCTTAGCGCGAAGAAAAACGGGCGTGAACCGGCCATTGCAGCCCATTTTATTTTCCCTTGGCGCCATGCAGGACCGGCGAATTCCGAATTTTCAGCCCGCTGACGGCCGTAAACCGGCCCCCGACCACACCTTTGGCCAATTCCGCATGGAAATGGTTGATACGCAGGCCATTGACATCATCGCATACCACGGCCGGGCGATAATCGGTTTTTTTGTAAGTGATTTTAATATTTGAAAGGGAAATATTTTTGGCATGGCGGATAAACAGGCCATATGCCGGCATGATCCCCAGATGCCGCGGGCCGGGATATTTATGACCCAATTCCGGGGGAACGCGCAGGGCATCCTTTTTGGTGCCGCCGCCCCGGTACATCAGTCGAATGTTACTTAAGCGAATATCCTTAACATCATGCCCGGGCAATCCGGTTATCTGAATGCCGCTTTCAGGGCTGACGTTCTCGGCGATAATGTTGCTGATCAAAATATGCTTAAGCTGTCCGGTGTGCACCGGAGGAGGGGCTCTATTGCGATCACCAAGGGTGATATAGATCGGGCAAATCCTGACATCGTACATTGCGATGTTGGAAATCGTCACATTCTGCAAAATTCCGCCGTCGACTTCCTCAATGGCCAATCCCATGCAATCGTAAAAAGTGCAGTTCGATATGGTAATGTTCTTAAATCCGCCATCAGACTCCGTACCGAGTTTAATGCGCCCGTAACCATAGCGATGGGAGCTTAAAATCATTTTCCCATTCAGCAGCGTTCCCTCCTTGAATCCGGAAACCTGACAATTGGTTATAACCACATTCTCCGTCGGCTGGATCCTGTGGAGTGCATCGGTGCTTTTCAGGCATAAGCCATCGTCATTGGGGGAATTGATCCGGCAGTTTGACACACACACGTTGCGGCAGGCATCAATATCCACGCCGTCACGATCGGTATCAATGATAAGATTGTTCAGTGTCAGCAGATCGCAGCCGGTGGCGAGAACACCAAAATGGCCGCCGTGAAAAATGGTAATATTTTGCAGCAGCACATGGCTGCATAGTTTCAGGGCAATCGCTTTGTCGCCCATGGCGACAGCGCCGTGGTTGACGCCTTTGTCATAGCGAATCAGTCCGCCGCCGTTGATTTCGCCCATTCCGGTAATCGCCACATTGTGCAGGCCCACACCCCATATCAGGCTGTTGTGAAAATAGGTATGGCCGCCATCCTGATACGCCGTGCCGACAAATACCTCCGGTTTGTCATAGGCATGCATGGATTGCGGCGCACCTAAAATTGTGGCTCCTGAATCCAGATGCAGGTTGATGTTGCTTTTCAAGTGGATGCTGCCGCACAGGTAGGTACCCGCCGGCACTTCCACAGTTCCACCCCCGGCTTTTGCCGCCGCGGCAATCGCCCGGTTTATGGCCGGGCTGTCCAAATGCTTTCCATTGCCGATAGCGCCATATGCGCGCACATTATAGATTCCGGAAGCGGTTGAAATAGAATCGGCAGCCGCAAATATTTTGGCACTTCCCCAAGGATTACTCACCGCCCAAATCAACATGAGCATTCCGGGTAAAAGTGATCTAAGGCTTACGCGATTCATCAGTTACATCTCCATGTAGCGAATAAACAGGCCAGAACTATCGAGCGGACAAGTTAGCTCAATTCGGAAATATTTGCAATAATATTTGCGCGAAGTATCAACAATTTTTATGCGCACATTTTTATGTAACGTTGCTGCAGCAATGCCGTGCCGGATCGCATTTGCCGATTTATAAGCGGGTTTGGTGAGTTCTGTGTTTAAAAGTGATGAAAATATTTAGCGTTTCAGTGCGCGGTCTTGCCGGATGTTTCCATCTTTTTAACCTGATATGGCGTAGGCGAAGAGTTATTGAAATCCTTCAGCATAAGGTCATATTTATAATCACGGACGGCCATGAGGCGAATTCGCGATGCCGATGGCAAAATTCTGTAAACAGCCAGCACATGATGGGCCGGATCAGCCAGAATGAATCCCCAATCACTCCGCCCCAATTGCGCGGGGAGCAAATAGGTGCCATCATTCAGTTTTAAACCGCCGGTCAGGGCCGGTGCAGCTTGCACATTACCCGCCAAACCGATTTCCATGGGAAAACCCGGGGCGCTGGAGCGGTTTATTGCCAAAACCAGGCCGTTGATGATCAATCCAATGCCGACACACCAGATTGCCGGGGCCAGACCGAAGCGATTTAACTGCTTTGATTCACGTTCCATGCCGCCATACTAAGCATGGTATGGGTAGGTTGGCAAGGGCCCGCCGGTTCGTCCGGTTCAAGCTTGTGGAGCAAATTTATGATGATTCACCGGGCAGTTCCGCACCGGCCTGCTGTTCAACGGCCAACGGAGCGGACCGGCGACCGCGCGGCTCCACATCCACACGGCTCACGCTCACATATCCCACAAAAACTACGATGAACGCGGTTAATACGACGCTGACAATCAGCGAACCGTATCCCAGGCCGCTCATGCTTTCAGGCTTGCCGAAGTAATCGGCGAAAGATGCACCCATAGGCCGCGTCATGATGTACGCGAACCAAAATGCCAGCACTTTATTAAACGCTCCCAGCCGATAGCCGATGCCTGGAATAATAAACAGAATCGTGAATAAAACGCCGGATACCAGATACCCGAGATGAAAAGTGGCGGCCGTCATATCCCCTGCGGCGGTTCCCAGGGCAAACGTAGCCAGTACGGTCGCCCAATAAAACAATTCGCGTCGCGGGGTAAAAATACTATGAATGGAAAGCGTTCCCTCCACGCGGTTCCACAACGTCAGGATCACCACCAGGGCCGTGGCAAATACCGCGGTGGACATTTCATAAGGCACGCCGAGCACCACGTGCGTAACGTCCGCCACCATGGTGCCAAATATGCTTACCATGACCACCAGTAACCAATAAACCAAGGCAATATACCGCTTAACCCAAAATTGCAGCACAAAGGCGGCAGCGAATCCGACCGCCCCCAAAATGACGGCCGCATATGGGTTGATATGGAACACCAGATAATCCGATGTGGCCTCGCCCATGGCGGTGGTGAGTATCTTGATAATCCAGAAATAAATCGTGATTTCCGGCACCTTGGACAGGGCCCGGCCCGCAACGGCGATATTTGAAACAGATTTTTGATTGCTCATTTCAACCCGGTGCATTTCCCAATGAATCCGCAATTTATGCCGCAATGGCCGCGTTTGAGTCCCGACGCGGATGTTCCAGAATTACAATACGAAATCGTCGGCAAGAAAGATGCATAAAATTTCATTTTTTTCACGGAAGGCGGTTATCGGACAACATTTAAAATCTCTTTTTTCCAGCAAGCCGGATTTCAGCGGCCGACATCGCCAGAATCGGGGAATTGCCGAAGTAATTTCCAACTTTAAACGCCGGAGCCGCCAAAAAAAACCGCCGCTGATGTTAAACTGCGATTTTAAAACCGCGGTCGGACATCATCACGGCGGGTAAACGTGAAAACGCAACGAAATCGGCGACCGGCATTTGCGGCCGAAGGCGCTTATTTCAAGCTGGCCAGGATTTCGTCTTTCACATGGTTGGGAACCTGGGCATAGCTGTGCGGTTCCATGGTGTAATTCGCGCGTCCCTGGGTAAGTGACCGCAAAATTGTGGAATAGCCGAACATGCTGGCCAGTGGCACCGTGGCGTCAATAATCTGCGTGTTGCCGCGAGTTTCCGTGTTTTCAATCATGGCACGGCGGCTGCTGATATCGCCCTGTACCGGGCCGGCGAATTCCACCGGCGTGGTGACCTGCAGTTTCATGATCGGTTCGAGCAGAACCGGTCCGGCTTTTTTGCACGCCGCCTGCATGGCCAGAATGCCGGCCTGCTCAAAGGCGATCTGCGATGAATCCACATCGTGATAGCTGCCGTCGAAAAGTGCAACTTTCATATTAAGCATGGGAAAGCCGCCGAGCACGCCGGATTTTGCCGCCTGGCGCACACCGTATTCAACGGAAGGAATGTATTCACGCGGAATCGCACCGCCCTTGATTTCGTTGACAAACAGCAGCGTGTCTTCGGAATCATCGCCTTCCACCGGTGTGTACGGCTCAAGCTTAATCCAGCAGTCGCCATACTGTCCGCGTCCACCGGACTGTTTGACGTGTTTACCCTGAGCTTCGCCAAGCTTGGTGATGGTTTCCTTGTAAGCCACCTTGGGCTTGCCGACCATCACGTCGACTTTCATATCACGCTTGAGTTTATTGGCGATGATTTCCAGGTGCAGTTCGCCCATGCCGTGAATAATGGTTTGACCGGTTTCCGCATCGAAATTACTGCGGAAAGTGGGGTCTTCACGCCGCAGAACGGTGAGCGCTTCACCCAGCTTGTTTTTGTCATTGGCGCTCTTGGGCTCAATGGACATGCTGATGACCGGTTCCGGAAATTCCATTTTTTCCATCAAAATGGGATGATCCGGATCGCAGATGGTGTCGCCGGTGAGGCTGTATTTAAAGCCTACCACACCCACAATATCGCCGGCTTCGGCATATTCACGCTGGTGGCGGTCCGCGGCATGCATTTCCCATATGCGAGAAGCAATTTCCCGCTTGTCGCGGGTGGAATTAATGATGCGGGCGCCGGAATCGAGCTTGCCGGAATACACGCGCACATAGCTTAAATCGCCATGTTGATCGCTTACGATTTTGAACACGATACCGCAGAACGGCTCGCTGATGTCGCTTTTACGGATTATTTCCTTATTCTTGTCGCGGGGATCGTGGCCGACAACCTGCGGCTTGTCCAGCGGACTTGGGAGATAGTACACAACTGCATTAAGCAAAAGCTGCACGCCCTTGTACTTGAGTGCGGATCCGCAAAGAACCGGATTGATCTGTGCGGAAATGGTACCTTTGCGCAGCGCCGCCTTGATTTCATCGTTGCTGATCGGCTGATCCGAAAGATATTTTTCCATCAGCACGTCATCGCATTCCGAGGCTTTTTCAATCATATAAGCGCGGGCCTGATCGGCCTTGGCTTTATGATCCGCGGGAATTGGGATTTCTCCCCAGTTGCGGCCTTTGCTGTCTTCTTCCCACTGAAAAGCCTTCATTTCCAGAAGGTCAATAACGCCACCGAAACTTTCCGCCGCCCCGACGGGAATCTGAATGGGCACCGGATTGGCGCCCAGACGGTCATGGATTGTACGAACGCAGAATTCAAAGTCCGCGCCGATCTTATCCATTTTATTCACAAAGCACAGCCGGGGTACCTTGTACTTGGTCGCCTGCCGCCAGACGGTTTCCGACTGGGCTTCGACGCCTTCACGGCCGTCAAACACGGCCACGGCCCCGTCAAGCACGCGCAGCGACCGCTCCACTTCCACGGTAAAGTCAACGTGGCCCGGGGTATCAATCAAGTTGATGATGAACTCTTCGCCGGTTTCCAGGCCGTTGATCCGCCACGGGCAGGTGGTGGCCGCGGCGGTAATGGTAATACCGCGTTCCTGTTCTTCCTGCAGATGGTCCATCACGGCGGTGCCTTCATGCACTTCACCAACTTTATGTGTTTTTCCCGTGTAATAAAGGATACGCTCGGAGACCGTTGTTTTGCCGGCGTCAATATGGGCCGCAATGCCGATGTTCCGGAATTTGTTCAGGTCACGTGCCATGTAAATTCACCTCTAAAAAACAGCCTGTCTTTTTTTTCCGTCCCGCGTGACCGGATACACCCCGGTTACACGCGGCTTGTTAAAACCAAGATGCCCACCAGAAAGCGTCCCCGAAAGGCCAAAGGGCCGATTCAACGGGCGTTTCTCGTGGGCAGCGGTTATTGGCGTTGACACTTTCGCCGCACCGTGCCGATGTCTTCACCCATGCCAAGGCAAACATCAGCACCGGCATGGGCTCAAAAAATATCGATGAGCAGTTTCAACTTTCCATATCCTTACGCGGTAACAAAAGTCTGCGGGCCAGGCGATGCAGCACATCGCATCGTCGATGGGCCGATACTGCAAAGCGGCCCATTTTACCCGGGCCATGTAGTATAGCCGCCATCGACAGGTCGATGCAAGCGAAGCAAGTTTTCATGTTTACGAATTAAATTTTGAATTTAAGCCGCAGTTTGATTAATGGTCCATCAAATTTTCCATAAAAAATTTTCCCGGTTCTTCACTTGGTGTCCGCCGGAGAATTGCCGGGCAGATTTGCCGAGGGCGGTGACGGTGTCGCTGCAACCAGGTAACGGCCTACGGAGGGCTGCCGTAAGGATGCTGGAAGACACAGCGTGCCGATCCGGAAATCTTTGGACAGATGCGCTGGTTTGCGTTATTGTGCTGCAGAATTATGTCAGGATGTTTAAGTTTTATTAGAGGATAATTGATTACCATGCATGCTCAAGCCGCTCCCGTAAATTCCGCATCCCAATCCCACACCTCATTGGCGGCGCTGGGTCGCCAGCTTCGGATTGACTCCATTCGCTGCACCACGGCCGCCGGCTCCGGCCACCCCACCTCGTCAATGTCGGCCGCAGACCTGATGGCCGTCCTGATGGTGGAGCACTTGCGGTTTGACTGGTCCGCACCGCATCACCCGAATAATGACCGGTTGATTTTCTCCAAGGGCCATGCGTGCCCGCTGCTGTATTCCATGTACAAAGCGGCCGGAATTATCACGGATGGAGAATTGCTGCGTCTGCGGAAAATTGACAGCCCGTTGCAGGGCCACCCCAATCCGCATGTGCTCAAATGGGTGGATGTCGCGACCGGATCGCTGGGCCAGGGCTTGCCGATCGGGGTGGGCATGGCCTTGAATGGCAAGAATGTGGATCACCTGCCGTATCGTGTGTGGGTTCTGCTTGGGGACAGTGAAATGGCGGAGGGTTCGGTATGGGAGGCGTTCGATAAGGCGTCGCACTATAAACTCAACAACCTGACCGCCATTATTGACATGAACCGCCTGGGTCAGCGTGGTGAAACGGATATCGGCTGGCACGGCGAAATTTACGCGGCACGGGCGCGGGCTTTCGGCTGGCATGCCGTTGAAATTAATGGTCATGACATCGCTCAGATTCAAAGCGCCTATCAGGAAGCGCTGGCGCAAACGGACCGCCCCACCGTCATTATCGCCAAAACCGAAAAAGGCAGCGGCGTGTCATTCCTGGCCAATAAGGATGGATGGCACGGCAAAGCTTTGTCCGCGGATGAAGAAAAGAAGGCCATTGCCGAGCTTGGCGAACTGACCGGCATGGTGTTTCCGACACAGAAGCCGCAGAATCTGCAACCCAGCGGCTGGGACCCCGCGGGCACGCTGACACTGCCGAGCTATGCAATTGGCGGGAAGGAAGCAGCCCGCAAAGCCTACGGCGATGCAATTGCGGCGATGGGCAAAGCGGATCCGACCATCGTGGCACTTGATGCCGAAGTCAGCAATTCCACACATGCCGATGAATTCAAAAAAGCGCATCCCAAGCGTTTTTTCGAGATGTTCATCGCGGAGCAACAGCTTGTATCCGCCGCCGTCGGCTTTGGCGTGCTGGGTAAAAAGGCATTTGCCTCCACCTTTGCGGCGTTTTTCTCCCGTGCGTATGACCAGATTCGGATGTCGGCTATCTCCAACGCCACCATTCGCCTGGCCGGCTCGCATCCGGGCGTCAGCATCGGACAAGATGGACCGTCGCAGATGGCCTTGGAAGATATCGCCATGATGCGAAGCGTGTATGAAAGCACGGTGCTTTACCCGTCGGATGCCAATCAAACGGTGAAGCTTGTGGCGCAAATGGCTGAAGTAAAAGGAATTTCCTATATTCGCACCACGCGGGAAAAATTACCGGTCATTTACGGACCGGAGGAACAATTCAAAATCGGCGGATGCAAAGTGCTGCGGCAGTCCGCACAAGACCGCCTGACCATTGTGGCCGCGGGCATCACGCTGCATGAATCCATTAAAGCCGCGGAGGCACTGGCGAAAGAGGGAATTTCCGTGCGGGTTATTGACTTGTATTCGGTAAAGCCGCTGGACAGCCGGACACTGGCCCAGGCAGCCGCCGAAACAGGGAACAAGTTTATTGTTGTGGAAGACCACTGGGAAGAAGGCGGCCTGGGCGATGCCGTTCTTGATGCGTTTGCGCGGTCGGCGAATCGACCGACGGTGGTGAAGCTTGCCGTCCGGAAAATGCCGGGAAGCGGCAGTCCGGCGGAACTTCTGGCGGCGGCGGGAATTGATGCCGCACACATAGTCGCGGAGGCGAAAAAACTCGTATAATTCCGCTGGGAAGCGCACGGCCCGCCCTAAACAAAAAGAGGTGTTGATGGGTACGTAAATCCATCGGAGCCTTTTTACAGAGCCAGGGTTGCGTTCATGCCGGCCGTACCAGACTGATGCGCCGCGGAAATTGAGTTGAACAAAGCGTTACAGCCAGACCCGCAGCAGCAGATCATCTTTCAGCCGTGTAACCTGCAGATTCGTGCATTTTTTGGCACCTGCCAGCGGGACAGGCATGTCCAATTCAACGGCATGTCGTGCCGACTTATCTCCCAGAATAAGCGGTGCGATAAATACCCAGGCTTCGTCCACCAGATTGTTTTTTAACAACTGCGCCAGCAACCGCGGACCGCCTTCCACGAGAATATTTGTATATCCGCGAACGGCCATCCGCTTGAAAACAGGCGCTAATTCAAGGAATCCGGCCTTGTTTTTTTGCGCCGGCAACGGTTCAACGCCCGCTGCAATCAAAGCCGTTCGTCGTCGCCGAGCGGCGGGGTTTAACCGGTCCTGATGAACCAGCAATACTGGAATCCGCCGACATGTCCGGACCAGGGCAGACTGCAGGGGCAGGCGGCAGCGGCTGTCAATAACCACACGAACAGCGGTGCGATGAATCTTGCCGCCGGCACCGGGCCGCGCCGTAAGCCTGGGGTCATCCGCCAGAACGGAGCCAATGCCGACAACGATCGCATCCACTCTCCCGCGTAATTCATGCACCCGGCGGCGGGAGGCCGAATTGCTGATCCACTTGGACGCGCCGGCACGATCGGCAATACAGCCGTCCATTGTCTGTGCCCATTTGGCGATGATATAAGGCCTTTCGGCGGTGACGCGGCGGATAAACGGCCTGTTTAATTCCATCGCTTCACGCTTGCAGACATCACGCGTGACGCTGATGCCCGCCCGGCGCAGCGCGGCAAAACCTTTCCCGCGGACCCGCGGATCAGGATCCCGCATGGCCGCCACTACGCTCCGCACACCGGCCGCGATGATCGCCTGCGTACATGGTCCTGTTTTGCCCGTGTGGCAACAGGGTTCAAGTGTGACATACAGCGTGGCCCCCCGGGCATTGCGACCGGCCTGCTTTAGTACCTCAATTTCCGCGTGCGGCCCACCGAAATAGCGATGGTATCCGCGGGCGATCAACCGTTCGTTTTTTACCAGAACGGCCCCCACCATCGGATTCGGCTCCACATCCCCCCGACCGCACGACGCCTGTGCAAGAGCCAGCCGCATAAAGCGAACATCAGACAAGGTTATGCCTGGTTGTGAAACACTCACACTTCATCCTTTGCTGAAATTCAGTGGGGCGGTTACCCGGCCGCCGGGTCAGCGGGCATGCCGGTATTATGAAGGCAAATGCGGCATGATACCAGCCCGGCTATTGCCCCCCGGGCGGGCTATTTGCCGACCCGCGTGCCGCCAAAAACAGGCGCACAGGCCGCCCGTCCGCAGGCGAGAATTGTGCGACACAACTTTTTTACATCGCTCGTTTCACAGGGCATGCGCGCCTGTCATCAGCGCGCCGGCCGGTTCTTTTTCCGGCTTGCCGCCGGCGGCCCCTGCGGTCCATCGGTCTTTAAAGGAGCGGCAATAATTGCCTGAATATCGGCAAGACGGCCCAAGGCATCAGCCTGTACATCCAGAATGGCCGACCGGATTTTAACCCGGAGAGATTCTATCCGGATTATATTTTCGATCCCCGCCTGCCCCTGCTGATAATTCGTACGCGCAATGGATTCCATAAATTTAAGCCGCGGCAACACAGCCCCGGAATATATCGCCAGCTGCCGACGATCCCGGCGCATCAACAGCAGGTCAATGATTAAGGAGGTGTCCAGATTAATCCGCTTGCCGCGCCATTGTGCATTGACCGCGCGCAGGTTCGCCTTCGCCTGAGCAATTGATGCATCAATGGCCTGATATTGGAAGATCGGCGCGACAAGTGAACCGGTCAGATTTTGTACGCTGCCATCCAAGGATGTGGAAATGCCAAGATCAAAATTTGGAATAAACTGCATCCGCGCCCGACGAATGCTCAATTTTTCCGCTTTCTGCAGTTCCCGCAGACGGCGCAATTCCGGATTCCGCATCACGGCAAGCCGGAGTATCTGCCGGGCATGCAGTTGCGGCCATTTTATGGCCGGTAGCGACGTTGGAGGTTGAATTGGGGCATCGGCCGGCCGGTCTAACTGGGAATTAAGCAGCGCCAGCCGACGCGGCACTTTTTGCCGCCGATCGGCGAGTTTCAATTGGAGGGCATCAAGCCGGTTTTTGTCAGCCAGCCAGTCGCCGACGGATCCGCCCGTTCCGATGCCCGCGGACCGCTGACTCACCGCGATCCGGACGATCTGCAATTCGCGTTGTGTCAGGTGCAGGCGGACGGTGGCCTGAATGTACCGGTACCACGCGTTGAGCACATTTCGGCGGACGGCGAAGCGCGCCAACTGAAACTGCCATTCCGCGGCCAAAGCGTTGCGATATGCGCGCCTGGCCTGCACGGACATTTTCGACGGCCAGCGAATATCCGCACTGCCCATGTTGGAAGCGCCAAGCGTGGAATTGGCCAGCGATGCCGTGCCGTTCGTAAGCAGAGTGCCGGCATTTAACATGACGGTGGTGGGTTCGGTTCCCGCCTGCGGAATTTCTTCAATCGCGGACCGCCAATTCCAATAAGCCTGCTGGACCGCGGGGCTGTTACGCAAGGCGTAGTTAATCAGGTCTCGCTGGCCCGGCGCTCGCGGCAATGGGCGAATCGTCCGTTCATTAAACGGCTTTTCATAAGGTTTGCCGGCGATGAGCGCAACCTTGCGAAGCTGCATTTCACCGGCCGGGTGCTGCGTACAGCCGGCCAGTATGGAAAACAACAACAAAGTGAATGTGAACCGTTTCATGATGAACCTCCGACGGGCCGCCGCCGCCACCTGCGGGGCCAATGAATGCGGATTTTCGGCAGACCGAAAAGGCGCCAGCTCATGGCAACATAATAAAGAGCCGGCAGCACCAGCAGTTCAAGAATAAATGCCGTACCCAGGCCGCCGATCATCGGTGCGGCCAATCGCCGCATGACGGTAGCCCCCGCGCCATGTACCCACAAAAGCGGAGTCAGCCCGATGAGCGCAGCGCAGACCGTCATCGTCTGGGGACGAATGCGGCGTACCGCACCGGTCCGGACCGCTTCAAACAGTTCCCGCTTGTCGCGAAGGCGGTCGGCCGCCCGCGCTTCGGTAAAGCTCACATCCAGATAAAGCAGCAGCACCAGGCCCATTTCGGCACATAATCCGGCCAGGGCGATGATGCCCACCCAGACCGCCACGGACATGTGATAATGCAGAAAATACAACGCCCATATTGCGCCCACCAGGCCGAACGGCACGGAAAGCAGTACGCCAAACACCCGTGCGAGGCTGCCTGTTGCCACCAGCAAAAGTATGAAAATGGTCAGCAGTACCATTGGAACCGCCAGCAGCAACCGGGCGTTGGCCTGTTGTATCTGCCGGAATGTTCCGATCCATTGATATGTATATCCCGGGGGAACCGTCACGTGGGCGCGAATGGCGGCGTCGGCACGGTGGACATATCCCACTGTATCCCCCACGGTTGTGGTGATATTGATGTAGTTGACGGTCATCGCATCCTGACTGTCGATTTCCGGCGGGCCGGAACTGTAATGAATCCCCGCCACCATTCCCAGTGTGACGAATTTTCCATCCGGCGCCAAAATGGGCAATTGCCGCAGTTCGGAAATGCTGGTGCGAAGATTACGGAAATACCGGACGTTGATGGGTAATCGCTTTAATCCCTGCACCATTGTTCCAACAGGCGCACCGCCGATGGCGAGCGAGATAATCCGCTGCACGGCGGCCTGTGTAAGCCCATATCTTGCGGCACGCAGGCGATGCACGTGAATATTCAGGTAATAGCCGCCCAATGGCTGATTGGCAATTGCGCTGCCGGTCCCCCTGATTCCCTGCAGGGTCTGGGCAATTCGGTTGGAAAGCTTACCCAATCTCTCCAAGTTTGATCCAAACACCCGGATGCCCAGCAACGTTTTGCTGCCGGTGTTGGCCATATTCACACGATTGGCGATCGGCATTGTCCAATAAGGGGCAAAACCCGGAATCTTTAGCGCCCGATTCAACCCCTCATGAAACCTGCCGTGATCGTCCGTCCAGCCATGCAAAAACTGATGCAGGGAAATGTGCACCGTCCCCGGCCAAAGCGTGTGCCTGAACGGCCATTGGGTCCAATGCGGCCAGGAATCATAAAACCGGGGCACATGCACCATCGGCCAATCGGCGCGGCGCTTCAACCGGATGATGGTGTCGATCATGTTCAGCGGCGCCGAATCGGTGGCGGTATCCGCCCGGCCTACCTGTCCCCAGACGCTGGCGACCTCCGAAAAGCTTTTGATGATTTTATCACTCTGTTCAAGCACCGTTTTTGCCGATCCGATACTGATTCCCGGATATGTTGTGGGCATGTATTCCAGATCACCTTCATATAACGGCGGCGTGAACTCCGTTCCCAGCCGTCCCAGCGGCCAGAATACTGAAGCACATGCGGCAAGAACCAGGATGATCAGCGGCCATCGCAGAAGGATCGCGGCGTGAAATACCGGATCAAAGGCTTTTTGCAGCGCCAGCGCAATCCAGTTGTGCTGTTCATGAATGATTTTTTGCGGAATTACCAGGAGCGCGGCAATGACTATCCAACCGCCGCATAACCACAGGTGATACCGGGCCAGCAAGCCCGACTGACCGGCCAGTTCGTATATGGCCGCCGCCGGCAGCAATACAATCGCCAATCCGCTGATCCATTGAAGCCAAGCGGGCCAGTTGCCCGGAAAGAAACGCGGGCTGATAAAATAAAGCATCAATACCGGAACAAGCGTGATCGACAAAAGCGATGCGGATGCGATCGCAAATGTTTTGGTCAGGGCCAGCGGGCTGAACAACTTTCCGCTTTCACCGGGAAGCACAAAAATCGGCAGAAAACTGATGGTAATAATCAGCAGACTGAAAAACAGGCTGGGACCGACTTCCGCGGCGGCTTCAAGAATTAACCGGACACGCGGGGTGGGCGCTTCCCCATTTTTTTGCCGGATCTCATCCCGGTTCAGGTGTTGATGCGCGTTTTCAATCATGACAATCGCGGAATCCACCACCACGCCGATGGCGATTGCTATTCCGCTTAAGCTCATAATATTGGCGCTAATTTTCAGCCAGTAAAGAATGGCCAGGCTGATAATCATGCTGGATGGAATGACGGTGATCGCCACCAGACTGCTGCGGCCGTGGAGCAAAAACAGCAGGCAGATCACCGCCACCACCAGCATTTCCTCCGTGAGTGTGTCCGAAAGCGTGTTAATGGCCCGGTTGATCAGATTGGTGCGGTCATAGCCCGTTTTGAACATCACCCCGGGCGGCAGGCTGGCCGCCAATATCGCGATTTTCTTTTTCACGGCCTGCACCACCCGGTACGTGTCGGCGCCATAACGCACCACCACAATGCCGCCGACCGTCTCTCCGCGTCCATTCCAATCCAGGATGCCCTGCCGCTGTGCTCCTGCTTTTTGCACCGTCGCAACCTGCCGGAGCGTCACCGGCGTACCGTCCACGGCAGCCCCGACCGGGACGCTGCGGAGCTGCGCGAGATTTTTCAGATATCCCCGGCTCCGCACGATATATTCAAAACCAGCCCGGTCAATGACCGCGCCGCCGACATCATTATTTGAATCCCGGATCGCCTGAACAACCTGGTTTACGCCCAAATGGTATGCCCGCAGTCTGTTGGGATTCAGCACCACCTGATATTCTTCCTGAAACCCTCCGATTCCCGCGACCTCTGACACGCCCGGCACGGCTTCCAACTGATAGCGTACAAACCAGTCCTGCAACGAACGCAGCCGCCCCAGGTTTATATGGCTGACTATAAGAGGCTTTCCGGAGATCGGTGATATTCCCGGATGGTCAAACGCCCGGACATGCACCAGGCGTTTGATCACCCCGGCCGGCGCGAGCCTGCGGCTGGAATACCATCGGTTTGTTTTCGGGTCATGCCAGACGCCTTTGGGATGGTGACGACAATACCAGCCCGGAAAGAGAATATACTGGTACGCCCATCCCGCCCCCGTGGCGTCCGGCCCCAATTGCGGATCCACCCGCGGGGGCAAAAGGGCCTTGGCATAACTGAGATATTCCAGCACCCGGCTGCGTGCCCAGTACAAATTGGTTCCATTTTTGAATACCACTGTAATCAATGAATACTCAAACATGCTTGAACCACGGACCGCCTTGACATCCGGCACGTGAATAAGCTGCGTTTCCAGCGGATACGTCACCTGTTTTTCCACGACGCCGGGCGACTGGCCGGGGTAATTGGTCAATACCAGCACCTGCACATCGGACAAATCCGGCACTGCATCCAGCTTGCTGTGAAACGCCGCCCAGCCGGTTACCGCCATCATCATCACACAAAGCAACAGCACCAGCACACGGTTTTCTATGGAAAGTTCAATAATTTTTTTTATCATCTTGATATCCGTTCAGCAGGCGATCCCGCCGGAAAAATGTTATTTTTTGCCCGCATGGATGGTATTTGTTGCGGTTGTCTTCGCGGCCAGATATCGGTTTTTAATCTGATTCAACTGTGATTCCACATCAATCATAAATTGACCGCTGGTCACGACCTTCTGGCCGGGGCGAACGCCGGAAATCACCTGCACCACGCGCCGCAATCCCGTACCGCCGGTAAAGCCGGTACGAACGGCTACGGGATCAAAGCGGCCCTTTGACGATTCCACAAACACGATCTCACCGGTGCCGGTGTTGATCACCGCCCGGCGCGGAATCAGGATAGCGCGGGCAATGGGCCGGGTTTGAATGTCGGCCAGACTGTACATTCCCGGCCGCAGTTTTCCGTCGGCGTTCGGCAATTCAATGCGTACCGCCGTGGTATGATTTTGCCGGTTTTCGAAGGCATCGACAAAAATGACCTTGCCGTTAAACGTCCGGCCGGGGAATGCGGCGAACTTCGCGGTGACCCGCTGTCCCATATGTATCCAGGGAAGCTGACTCTCAAAGACTTCGCTGTCGAGCCACAAAGCGGTCAGGCTGTCCACACCCATGGCGGTGATACCGGCGTTGATGCGCGATCTCTGCCGGACCTTGATGTCCCGTAGATAGCCGCTGGCGGGACTGTAAAACGTAACATATTTCAGCGGCTGAAGGCTGGATTCCACCTGCTTTATCTGGCCGCCGCTTACACCCAGATATGTCAGGCGCAATGCGGCCGCCCGAACCAGTTCGCGGCTGTCCTTTATCACCGCCGGTCGGCCGGAAGATTCCGCAACCGAATTCATGTCTTTTTTTGCGGCAATTAACTGATATTCGGCGGCGACAATTTGCCGGCTGTAAAGTGTAAATAATCTTTGGCCTTTTTTTACCGCTGTCCCGTTGGTTGTCGCATACAATTTGCCGATCCAGCCGCCGACCCGCAACGTAACGCTGTAGCGATCCGGGGTGGGAACCCGCAAATAGCCGACCGCCCGGACCGGATGAATCAACGGTCCGGTCTTCACCGTTGACGTATTTATTCCCATGTCCTGGGTCATGACCGGGTCAACGTGCACCTCGCCGGCGGGCCGCCGTGACTTCTTCGTCGGGGCGTATACCGGAATCAGCGCCATTCCCATGGAGCTGACGCCCGGCTTGGGGGAAATGGAGGATACCCCCACCATCGGATCCCACCAGTAAAGAATCTTGCGTTTCACCGGGGCCTTTGCGGGCGCCGAGGCCGCCGCGACGGTTGCGGGTTTGCCGGGCGCCATACCGCCGCCGCCGTTGGAACGGTGCGTGGATTGAACGACAACTGCCAGCAGAATACCGACGAACACACCGGCGATGCCGACGAGTACGGTTGCCAAAAATCGAATTCGCATAACATATCCCAAATATCGCCGCCGACGGCCTGTCGCACGTTATCGACAGGCTCGACGCACAATAAAACACCCAGGCGGCAAAACCGCAGTTAAGAGTTTTAAAGTATATATTTGTATATGTATTAAATTATAAGAATGGTGCGCCGGCTTTGCGGCGTGTCCCGGCGGAAATCCGGCGGATGACGGGCCGGAACGCCGGCCATCATCGGACATTGCCCCCCCGCCAAAAACGCCATCGCCTGCCGCAGGCGAGGAATCCGGACGCACGGTATTGCCGGAAACACGGCCAGCTTATGCCGACCATGGTTGACCAACCGGCAATTGGGGCACGGGTGCGAGCCCGGACCGGCAAGGAGACTGACTGTTTTAGCCGCGCAATTCATTGGCGGGGTGCACCGGCTGGTCGCCGCGCCGCACCGGCAACAAGGCATGGCCGCCATTCCGCCGGATGAGGCCATCGGCATGCGCCGCATACCGTGGGGGGCCGACGGTCGACATTGCACCGGCAAAGGCCCCGGAGCGAACAATACTCCCACGCAAGCCATTATGACAAGAAAAAGCTTCAACAGCCGATTTCCTTTAAGTGAGGACTGCCCGCCTGAGTTGCAACGTCGGCGGGCGGCCTCCATGGATTAATGATGCAGATTATCTTTCAAATGGACCTTCATCCACATGTTACCCATACGCCACCAGATTTTTACAGGGAAGATTACCTTGTCTTTCACATCTTCCTTGCCGGTCACCTTAATTTCCACGCCCACATATTTGGCCAGCGGCCTGGAATTGGTGAGCAGTGTGTAGGCCTGACCGTTAATCATGATGCCCGCCGGCAGACCGCTGGCGAGGCATTTCTTACCGCAGGTTTTGCCATGCGCCCTGCCGGTCATGCCCATGGTGCTATAACATGCCATATCCAGCAACTCGCCTTTGGCGGTGATTTTCTTTAATGCCGACTTGCCGGCCATCGCGGCATGCACCGGTACTGCAGCTGCCATCAATAACGCCAGCCCAATTGCCGAACCACCTGCGAAATTTGAAAGCAGCTTCATAGGAGACTCCTAAAAATGAGGGAACAATCACCGCTGACAGTTCCAATAATTCTATAAGCAACCGTCAGTTTTGCCAAAGTTGTAAAACTTTCTTCCATCAGGACCATAATAGAGTATCCGCTTCGGCTATCCAAACCGCACCGGACATTCGGCTGCGGGAATATGTAATTAAACGATTCGCACAACTGCAAAAGTTCCCGGAAATTATTTGAATTGTGTTATTTTGACGTGGCCGCAAGAAATGATATTTTACCGCGGCGAATATTCCCCCCCCTTCTACAGCCTGAATTTGCGGCACATTGCCGGTGAAAGCCCGCAAACTGAGCATGCCGACCCTTATCGACTGAATTAATCACAATTTTTTCCCGATACGCAAGAATGGCATGCTTTTTGAAGGATCAGAATGCATGATAAAGACCTGGTCGGCCTGCGCCGCTTTGATATTGCTGTTACTAATGCTTGGCGGCTGCGCCGGCGGTTCGGGGAACGGAGGTTTTCCGGCGGTGGAAAGCCGCTGGTTAGTGCGGCACGGCGGCCTGATCAACGGCCCGCAAAAAGCTCGCGCACAACGGTTATGCAATCGCATATGCCGCGGCTGGATCAATACGCCGGTCCACGTCAGGATCGTGGACAGTCGACAATTGGGCGCATGGTCATGGTCGGATGGGGACGTATACCTGACACTTGGACTCACATCACATCTGAACAATAAGGAATTGGCGGCGGCAATCGCCCATGAACTGGGGCACCTGATCAACAGTAAATCCGTCGTTTGCCCCTACGCATTGGGGTCTGCCCATGAACAATTGGGGATTGAATTTGCCGCGGACCTGACGGGAGCACGAGTTTTGGCGGCCCACGGCATCGCACCGCAAAATCTGGTCTCGGTTATACGCCTGCTATACCGGCGCAGTTCCAATGAATCACTTCGCAAATCACTGCAATCGCGAATTCATTTGCTTTTATCGGAGATAAAATCAGGACAGGTCAACAAGTGCCGGCGTAACATTGCCCGAGCTCGCGATACCCGGGACCGGACTGTGCCAACGGCCACATCCAGCACTTGGGAAGCGAATTCATAGCTCAGCTCGGTTACATCCACCAATAGCAGCGTCCAGCGCATGTCTTCAGGAAGCGCCTTAAGTGCGTCAATCACGACCTGGTCAGAAAAACCATCAAGCATCGCATCGGCATCGCGAATATCCATGTCATCCGCGGCACAATCCACATCCACCGGTTCATTCCCGGATTCACATAATTGGTCCAAACTGGTTTTGAACTGGTTGTGGGCCGCATTGGAGCGTATTTGATCCACCCAGGTATGCCGTAAAATTGCCATCAGCCACGCCAGCAAATGCCCCTCCGGCCCATCAAACTGGTGCAATGATCGCCAGGCTTTCACCAGCGTTTCGTGGGTTATTTCCTCCGCCTTGCCGGTATTGTGCGTCAACAATATCGCAGCGCGAAGTACGGTGGATCTTACCGGCCAAACCAGCCTGTAAAACCGATCAGTATTATTAACCGGCTCGGTCACACTGCACTCCTCCCTGATGCGGATTCACTGCCGTGGAACTGTTCCGGTTACTTGGATCGTCTAATCTAAATAGAGGTCGCAGCATAACGGGCAGCGTGCCCGCCGCCGACGACCCAAGCTCCAATATGAGGAGATTCATCATGTTTCGCTCGCAATGGCTTATCACCAAAGTCCTTCCAACTGCGTGTCTGGGCGCCGGTGTGGTGGTGTTTATTGGTGGTTGCGCTTCAGCACCGTCCACACCAAGCAGATATGGCCTGACTGGAACAAACAGTCCAACCGCATTTGTACCGCCGGCATCGACGATTGACAGCAAGGGCCACTACCATCCGGATTGGTATTTCCATGGTGCTCCACGTCAGGTATCCGCCGGCCAGGGACAATGAGCGACCGCCTTGACCCTGTCGACCACAATAGCCTGACAAATCCGCCGCTCGCTTCCACAGTCATTGAAACGCTGGAGCGAGCGGACTTTTATTGCAGGCCGTAGCGGCGTTAAATTCGCCGGTCCGAAAATTTCTATTTCATTCTTTCTTACACCCATTTCTCAAATATCTACCGTCCTTGATTCAACAAATCGCCAAACTATTCTACAAAAACAATCCGATCAGGTTCTACGCCGCGGAAGGAGATATTGACGTAATTCAGTTGACTCCATGGTTGGTGGAGCGTATCCGCCGGCCGATCACCAGCAACGCCCTGACACTTTGCGTCCCCATGATACAAATCCAATGGTGTCGCCCGGATTCTATGACCATGTTCAGTTTACCGGCTTTCCGGACAATAAATGACTGCCCGTGGAATACAATGTGTCGGCCGTCAGGAAATTCGAGCTTCCCGGTCGGCGCCACAACCACACCCACGGTCTGGTTGCCTTGCTTTACCAGCATACACGCCACCTTGTGATGATGAAGAGTTTGCATGCAGCAACCGCCCATTTTTCCACCTGATGCCGAACACATCAATTGCAATTGGTTCATTTGCGAATCCGCCAAACCGCGGGCCGAAGGAACGGAGAGCATTTGATTGTATATCTGCGACAAATCGGACACGGACGCCCGGGTGGTATGTGGGACGAGAAGGGAAAATAAAACTACCGCCGAAACGGCAGTGGCGGCAATCAGGCCGGACACCGCGATCCGCCACGGCCGGATGAATGGGACATTTCGCGGAATCCGGGCGCGTAACAGGTTATCGAGTCGGTGCGTATCAACCGGAAGCGTTGACAGTCGGCCCAATCGCCTAGATACAGCAATATCTTCCGGATGATCTCCGGCATTCACGTTGGAAGCATGAATATCATCAGCCATCAGATGTCCGCCCTGCCCAAAAGCACGTGTCAGAGAAACAACAACGTACGCATAAACCGTGGATATGCAGCCCTGACAAAGTATATAACGGTACGCAATGCGAAAAAAGTTCCGTTCGTTTTGTTTGCATCGACAGCCATGGAGAGCCTGAAAGTCTATAACATGTGATATATTCAGAGGTTGCGCCACAGGATTAACCGGCCATGATCCAGCCAGGCGCAGTCGTGGATGCATTCGTGTACCGGAGATTATGCTTAACAACTTTATGCATCCGTCCAAGGCGATTCACTGCGATGCGGCAGCGGAACCATGACCGCCAGGACCGGACGATTGGCTCAGAATTGAATAGCCATCTGCACCGTCGCGACCATTGCATTGGAATACGTTCCGCCTGGGTTAACGATGTATTGCAGGTCCGGCTGGATACTGAGCCAGGGTGTTACCTGCGCACTGTAAAACGCTTCGATTGATAGTTCAAAGCTATGCGGGGTTTGGGCATATGGGCTGATATGCGCCCATGTTGCGCTAATCCCCAGATCGTCATCTGTGCGCCCGGTAATAAGACCGTGCCCGCGCAATCCGCCGGAAATATTCTGATCAATCTCCGTCAGTCGGTCATCCGCCCATGCATACTGCGCAAAAGCTCCTATTCGGGCGGTGTTTGCCGATCGGGAGAATTTCCACAAAGTCTGGTCAAGATAGCCGTAAAACCCATGCGCATCCTGCCGTTGACCGCCGCTGTAAAGCTGAAAGGCACCGGTATGAAACCACTGACCCGCCGTCAGTTCGCCGCCCAGTTTATTGGCGGCCAATTTCCAACGCACACTTTCCTCCGAGAGAAAAAACAGGCCATAAGGGTTTTCCACTGCCAGAGGATCCGTGGACGCAACGGCCGGCAATGTATTGGATGTGTTGCCATCAAATATTCCACCGCGCAGCGTGATGGGATTAATGACATGCCATGAATATTCGCCGCCCCACGCCGAAAATGGGTAGCTGGGAAACACAAATATAGACGGCGCAAAGCCGAACGATCCGTTCAAAAATGGCTGGGCATCGCGTATATGGTCCAGATCATATGTGGCGTCAATCCGCCCCAGCTTAACCCACAGCGCTCCACGCCAAAACCGCTGCTTATACCATAACTGGTCCAATCGCGTATCCGGGGTTTGGTCAATCGCACTGATAGCTTGCAGTTCTCCTACCAGATTAGTGGCCGGATTCTGTCCACCGTGGGCCATGAAGTCCACAAACGCGGTGCCGCCCCTCCAGTCGAATAATTTATCCGTGTGCAGTGTAAGGCTCGCGTCAAGGCGATACCGCCAGTCGATCCGATTGGTGCGCAAACCGCCGGAAAAATTTTCGCTTGCCGCCTGCAGAAGAGTAACGTCGGGCTGGATGCCGTCATCCTGCAAAGCATCACGCCCGCCCCACCAGCCGCCGGTGAAGCTGTTGCGTTTGTATAGGTTTTTGAACAACCCGGCCAAACGATCATAATGTTCCGGCGGTCCCGACGGTTTCCCCGGCTCCGCCCGCTCCGCGGCGGGTGTTGCCGGCGCCTGAGGACTGACCACGGACATCGCGGCAACGGCCGGCTGAGGGCCCTGTCCTGTATCCGCACCGAAGGCCGGCAGGCTGCCACCCGCCCACAACATGGCCAGAGGCCATAACGTCCAAATAAATTTACACTTTCCGCCACATACCGCTGAAAATTGACCAGCTTTATCCATTATTGCCCTGCCATGCGCCAGCTGCCGCTTTTTTGTGCAGCCGCGGGTTATACATAGTATTACTTTTTCGGTCAATGGCGCTTTACACGCACGTCAATTCATCCATGAGCATTTTTATGCTTGACGCATCCTGACGCAACCTTAGAATAAACTTGTCACGTGCATAATAGCAATGCTTCCGGAGATGTCACTTCCATGTTTTCCCAAACTACCGAATACGCTCTGCGGATTATGGTTTATCTTGGCGGAGTAAAAGACGCTCCGGCCACCAATCGGCAAATCAGCGCGGCGACGCAAATCCCGCCCGGCTATCTGGCTAAAATACTGCAATTGCTGAGTCGGCACGGCCTGGTTCGCTCGCAGCGCGGGCTTCATGGCGGGTCAACCCTGGCCGCCAGCGCCAAATCCATTACGCTGATGCAGGTTGTTTCAGCCGTGGAGCCGCTGCGGCGGATCACGGGCTGCCCGCTTTCAATAGCGGCGCACGGCAAGAGTCTTTGCCCGTTGCACAAGCGGCTTGATGAAACTATTTCCGCGGTTCAACACGTGCTGGAGTCCACCCGGATTTCAGACCTGATTGGCGGCAATTTGCGCCAAGCCACGCCATTGTGCGTGCTCCGCGAATCAAACGCCCGCAACACCGGCCGCCGCAAGACAAGACGCGGTTAACGTCGTTGTGCGGCATTTCCCAACTGACCGCACGCCCCCATTAAATCCTGCCCGATGGTGGTTCGACGCTTCGCAACAATGCCCCTTACCCGCAGGGTTTCCAGAAACGCAATCGTCCGCTCCGGTGTGGGGACGCCGTAGATTGCCGATTGCTGCGGATTGTATGGAATCACATTCACTTTCACCGGCAATCCTTCGCACCACCGCACCAGTTCTTCCGCATGAGCCGGACTATCATTCACATCCGCAATCAGGACATATTCAATAAAAAACCGCGTGCTTGGCCGGCGAGGAAAGTCCAGAAGCGCACGTTTGAGCGCCGCCAGGGGCATGGCGCGATTAACCGGCATTATCATATTTCGCAATGTGTCATTGGCAGCGGAAATGGATATTGCCAGTTTAAGCCCGACAAGATTCAGAGCCGCCAGACGCCGGAGTCCGTCAATCCGGCCTACCGTGGACACGGTGATGCGCGACAGCGGCAGTGCGATACCCGCCGGATCGCAGAGCGTGCGAATCGCCTGCACCACAGCATCAAAATTATCCAGCGGCTCCCCCATGCCCATGAACACCACATTGCGTATATCTTCCCGGCTTAACCGGCCGGCGCGGCAGACACCGGAACCCGCTGCCGCAGCGACGGGTTCCCGGGCGGCGTTTGGCGCCTCGGCGGCCTGCTTTAACAAATGGCGCGCCGTGAGAAACTGGTTGACAATGTGACCGGCGGTCAGGTTCGCCAGCAGCCCCATCCGTCCGGTCTGGCAAAAGGTGCATCCCATACGGCAGCCGATTTGCGACGAAACACACAGCGTGTACCACCGACCGCCGTGGGCATTTGTCATAGGCAGCAGGACCGATTCGGTTTCCAGCGGCATGCCATTGTATTCCCCGGCGGGAAGGCAGAATTTTACCGTTCCCTGCGATTCAACCGATCGCGATACAACAGGAAGCGACCGGGCATCTGCCGACCGCATCAACTGTTTATAGATGAGTGCGGCCTGCTCACGACTTTGGCCGCAGGCTCGCGCGAATTCGGAAAGGGTCAGGCCCGGCCAGGCCGCGGGGATTGACGACGGGGAAGATTGAATAAGAGCCAGGTCGAACAAGTACACTCCGCAAAATTCACCAAAAATCAGAAAAACATGATACCATAGATGACCCGGCACGACGAGATGTGCGGGCGCAATGCGGATGGTCGGATCCCGGGCATTGCCGGACGACAGCCGCGCTGACTGCATACTGTCCGCCCTGCCGTGTTCCGGATTCGCCGCCGATCGCGGCGGCGTCCAGAACCGGCACGACGTTGCGGGCCGGTTTTGACCGGCGGCACACAGCATTGACCAAGAGGTCCAGATGATTCCAATCGGTACTGACGCACCCCAACGCCGCACCCCGGTGATGAACTGGGCGTTGATCCTGGCGTGTGTGGTCATTTATTTCATAAGTCATCAGCCCAATACGGTGTTTGGTTCACCCGCGGTACTTCTGCCGGGTTGGTACCGCTTCATGCTTAATCCGCAGGACCTGCACCTGTATCAATTTATCACGTATCAGTTCATGCATGAAAGCATCCTGCATATTGCGGGTAATATGCTTTTTTTATGGGTGTTCGGGAACCAGGTCAATGAAAAGCTCGGCCACCTGCCCTACCTGCTGTTTTTTCTGGCTGGCGGCATTCTGGCCGGCTGCGGGCAGGTATTAAGTTCCAGCGCCCCCACACTGGGGGCGTCCGGGTCTATTGCCGCGGTGGCGGGTATGTTTCTGGTATTGGCCCCGCTGACGAATATCCGCGTTTGGTTCTTCTTTTTCATATTTGAAGTGCCGAGCGTCTTTTTCCTTATTTTTGAAATCGTGACATTTGATATTTACGGGGTCTATTCCGGCGGCAGCGATGTGGCGCACTGGGCGCATTTGACCGGTTATATCAGCGGTTTTGCCACGGGCGTTTTTCTGCTGATTTCGCATATGGTACCGCGTGACCATTATGATCTTGTGGCATTGGTTAACCGCTGGCGGAGGCGGCATGTGTACCGGCGACTTGTGGCGAAAGGATACGATCCATTCGGCAAAGGAGGCAAATCCTCCGAATCCACAATGATCATGGGAATTCCGATCCGCCCGCCGGAACAGCCATTGCCGGCGGATCCGCGCATTGAAGAACTCAAGGAGAACATTCTGGCTTTGCGCCGCGACCATCGGCTGCCGGAAGCAGCCAGACAATATCTGGAACTAAGGCAGCTTGCACCGATGTACTGCCTGCCGGCTGAAATACAACTGGATATCAGCAACCAGCTGATGTCCGAGGGAATGTATGCACAAGCGGCAGACGGCTATGAAGACTACCTAAAAAAATACCCCCACGCTTCCGGCAGCGAGCAGGTTGCCCTGATGCTGGGGTTGATATATGCCCGCTACCTTATCCGCCCGTCGCGGGCAATAGAATTGCTCAAGACGGCCGCGGATAAACTGCACAATTCCGATCAAAAAGCCATGGCGCTGCGCGAAATTGAAGTATTGCAAAACCGCGGCAACAACGATCCGAATTTGGGTTCAACCGGCGCAGCCGGCGTTTAGCGGCACGCCCGGTCAATAGCCTCTCTTACGGCTTGACAGGCCGCCGCTATTCCATGCTCCCTGGAAATAGCCGCACCGGTCCGAGCGGCCCGGGCGGAAATTTCAGGAGTATTTAAGAGTTGCTGCAATCGCTCGGCGGCCGATATCGGCGAAAACTTCGCGCGTTCCAAAATTAGCCCGCATCCAAGGCGTTTGACACGCCGAGCATTGTCCGGTTGGTCATGGCTGAACGGAATGATCAGCATGGGACGGCCGGATCGCAACGCTTCAGCCGTTGTACCCACGCCGCCCTGATGCACCACCGCCGCGGCGCGGCGGAATATCGCGGCGTGCGGCGCATATGGGGTCACAAACAGATCATCCCCGGCGACGGTTTGCAGGTGCTCGGCCGCGGGGCCGGCCAAAAGAACCGCGCGACGGCGAATCCGGCGGCTCGCCGCAATTGCGATGTCATAAAATTGCCCCGGCGTCATTACGGCGGTTGATCCAAGCGTGAAAATAACAGGCGGTGGACCGGCAGCGAGAAAACGTTCCAGCGACGAATCCAACGGAAGCGCCTCCGGATCAGCGTGCAAAAATGGAAACCCGGTCACCACGGTATGGGCGGGCCAGTCAGGTTGCACGGGTCCGAACAGCGGCGAAAAAAGAGCGAGATTCAGCAACGGGGAAAATTGCCCCTCAAAAAAGGGATGCCCCAAACCTGTTACACCGTTCTTTTCCCGCAATCGCGTGACAGGCGCCAGCCATCGGCGTGTTTGCATACGAAAAAGCGCCAGGAGCACTTTGTTCGCCAGCGGCCCCATGGACTGAATAATACGCAACCACGGCGCTGCGGCAATCAGGGGCGGGTCGTAAGCGGAGGCCATGGTCATGGGGGCGAGGCTGGAGGCGGCCCACGGGATCCGGCGTTTAACCGCCACAATCGGAACCGCGAATGTGGCGGGGTGACTGATCATAAAATCTACATGTTCGCTTGCCGTCCACAAATCCCCATAGCCGGCTTCAATGTGGGGCAGAATCATTTTTTCCAGTAAAAACTGCGTGCCTGATTTGAGATCCATCGCCTTTTTTATCAAGTCCGGATCATCGCCAAAATCGGTCAAATCCGGTCGGATAGCGGCAAAACCCAGCCCCACGGATTCTATTTTCTCCCGATAGGTTCCAAGCGTGGCAATCGTCACCCGATGGCCCTGCTGGCGAAGGGCTATTCCCAAGGCCATATACGGGTGAAGATCCCCAAGCGATCCGAATGTAGCGATTAAAATGCGCTTCCCTGCGGCAGATTGGGCCGACGGTACAGTGACGGGATACCCGAATTTCTCCAGGGAGATTTCCAGCAACGCCAGTCCTCTAAATTCAGCGATGTCGATCAGGCGAAAAGCCGTATCCCCAATCGCCAACACCTTGATTGCCGACAGGTTCACCAAAAGTTGGCAAACAAAATCAGCCCTGCAAGCGTATCGGATAGCAGATAAATTTGCACCGTCACAGGTGTACGCGATTGGTCTTGGCAATTAAAATGCCGGTTTTGGTCCGGGAACGTTACGGAGCTATCGCATATGCGGCGGAATAATAAGAAACAATTGCCTTGTTCGGAATTACTCAATCGAAGGCAGGTGGCGGGTTTAGGCGTATTGGCGGCCGCTGCCGCCCATCGTCCGCTGCGCAGCGGCAAGGCACGTGCCGTGCCGCTGCTTACGCCGACACACCTGCGATGTGAATACCGTCAAACGCCGCTGGGAATCGGTGAAAGAAAACCCCGGTTGAGTTGGCAACTGGTGTCGGAGAATCCGACGGAGCGCGGGCAGGAGCAAACGGCTTATGAAATACTGGTATCGCGCACCCAAGAGGAGATTGCCGCAGATCGCGGCGGATTATGGTCTTCGGGAAAGGTCGTCTCATCGCAGACGAGCCAGATTGAATACGACGGCAAGCAGCTGAATTCCCGGCAGGAATGCTGGTGGAAAGTCCGCAGCTATAACCACGCCGGGCAACCCGGTCCGTGGAGCGAGCCGGCCCGATGGACTGTCGGCCTGTTACGGGCGTCGGACTGGACTGCGGATTGGATCGGATTTGACGAATATGAAATCAACGGCGTGCGTACTGCCCAGGATGCCCCGCTGATTCGCTTTGACGGATTGAAATGGACACGGGTGCCGCATGGCCTGTGGAAATTCAATAACGTGACATGGGAATCGGCGCCCGGAACCGCACCGGCAGCTGGCTCGCCAAAAGTCTATTTCCGGCGTCGCTTCCATATACCACCGGGCCGTCCGATTCGCCGCGCGACATTTCTCCTGACCTGTGATGACTCGGCGACTATTTATATCAACGGCCATCCGTCCGGGCGGGCGTTTCGCTGGGAACTGGCCACGCTGGCGGATATCACCGCACACATCACTCCCGGATGGAATACCGGATGTATTGAGATCAGCCAGCAGGATGGCTATCCCCCCAGTGCCCAGGGCCGGATTGTTGTCGAATTCAGTCATGGGGAGTTACAAATAATTCCCGTTGACGCAACATGGAAGACGGCATTAACAGCGCCCGGGGAATGGCAAAGCCCCGATTTTGACGACTCGCATTGGCCGGCGGCCGAGGAGATGAATCAGCCGCTTTGGGGAACGCCGTCGCAGGCCGGATACTCCTATACACCGGCGCGCTATCTTCGTACGGAATTCCGGCTTGATGAACCGGTGAAACGCGCCACGCTATATGCCACGGCGCTTGGATTGTACACCGTGCGCATCAATGGGCGGCAAGTCGCGGAGGATTTTCTGACGCCGGGTTGGACGGATTACCATAAGCGCGTCTACTACCAGACCTATGACGTTACCGGCCTTCTGCTTCAGGGGCATAACGCGATAGGGGCGATTCTGGGTGACGGATGGTTTGCCGGGAATATAGGGTTTTCAGGCCGGCGGCACTACGGCGGGCTTCCCCGGATTGGGCTGCAGCTGGATATAGAACTTGCGGACGGCAGCAGTCATCGGGTGATCACCGACGAGAAATGGACCGCCGCCTGCGGGCCGCTGCGCTACAACGATATTTATGCCGGCTGCTGCATGGACTCACGGATTGACATCCACGGCTGGGACCAGCCGGGCTTTAACGCCAAAGGCTGGTCCGCCGCGGCGCTGGGGCTTCGTTCCACTACCGGACCGGCGCCGTTGGATGTGACCACCACCCTGCGTAAGGCGGTGCGGGACAACATGCTGCTGACAACCGTGTCGAATTCCCTGTTTGGGAAGGACCCGGCGCCCAATTCTCCCAAGGTGCTCAAGATTTGGTTTGCCATCGGCAGCAAAGACCATGTGGTGGTTGTGCCGGAAAATCAGGAGGTTGCGATCGGCCAGCCCAATAAACAATTGCATATTATCCGCGCCATCTACCTTCCCGCCGGCACAAAGGCAACCGGCCCGAATCCGCGGATACAGGCGGCGCCGGCAGACCCCGTGCGGGTTACGCAGACGCTGTCCGCCCGGGCTTTGACCGAGCCGCAACCGGGTTTGCACACCTACGACATGGGACAGAATATGGTGGGTTGGGTCCGCATGAAGGTCAGCGGGCAGCCGGGCCAGAAAATCGTGATCCGGCATGGCGAAATGAAAAACCCGGATGGAACGATCTATACATCAAATTTACGTGGGGCCATGGCCACGGATATTTATTACCTCAAGGGCGGAGAAGAGTTGCTTGAACCGATGTTTACCTTTCACGGATTCCGCTATGTGGAAGTCCGCGGCCTGAGCGCATCGCCAAAACTTACGGACTTGGAGGGCGTGGTTATTCACTCGCACTTCCGGCGCACAGGACATTTCGCGAGTTCCAGCCCGGCTATCAACCAGCTGTACAGCAATATTGTGTGGTCCCAGCGGGGCAATCATGTTTCAATCCCAACGGACTGTCCGCAACGTGATGAACGCCTGGGCTGGACCGGAGATACACAGTTTTTTATACCAACCGGGGTGATGAATTTTGATGTCTCGGCATTTTTCACCAGTTGGCTGGTGACATTGTGCCAGGATTCACAGTCCGCCAATGGATCGTTTGCCGATGTTGCGCCTTCCGTGTGGGGCAACAACGGTGTTACCGCATGGGGCGATGCAGCTTTAATCTGCACCCATCAGATATACCGCACGTATGGTGATACACGCATCATCCGGCGGCATTACGCGGCCATGCGGCGGTACTTTAAGTATCCGGCCAGCCTGACCCGCAACGGCATTATGACCGCCCAAGGTTTTGGAGACTGGCTGAACATGGGCGGCGGTGCGAGCATGCAGGTAATCGGCACGGCCTATTATGCCATGCTCGCCGGCATCATGGCTGAAATGGCTTCCGCCATCGGACAAACTTCCGATGCGCACGGCTTTGCGCAGTTGCATAAGCAGTTAAAACGGTCCTTTGCCTCCAAACTTATTCTGCCGGACGGCAAAATTGCACAAAGCAGCCAGACCGGCTTCGCACTGGCTTTCACAATGGGGCTTGTTCCGGATAATTTGCGCCCGAAAGCGGCGCGGCAGTTTGCGGCGGATATCCAACACCGCGACTGGCATCTGGCGACGGGTTTCATCGGCACGCCGCGATTATTGCCTGCATTAAACATCGCCGGGCGGAACGATATCGCCTACAAACTTCTTTTTCAAACATCCATGCCTTCATGGCTTTATCAGGTAAAAACGGGCGGATCAACCACCATGTGGGAGCGCTGGAACGGCTGGAGCAAATCGTCCGGCTTTGCCCCGATTACGATGAACTCTTTTAATCATTATGCATTTGGCGCGGTGGGACAATATCTGTACCGGAACATCGCGGGCATTCAAGACGAGCAACCGGGCTACAGGCGTATCCTGCTTTGTCCCGTACCGGGACGGGGTCTGGCATGGGCCCGAGGCGAATATGAATCGATCAGCGGGAAAATCGCCTGCGGGTGGAAGTTGCGCCATGGTATATTAACGGTGGATGTGGAAATACCCGTCAATACCACGGCCCGGATGGTGCTGCCGTCACATACACCCGATCAGGTAACGGAAAGCGGCCGTCCAGTCGATCAGGCCAGCGGAGTACGGCTGCTGGCCAGACACCGGCAATCGGTGGAAATGGACCTGCAGTCCGGCAGTTACCATTTTCAGACGCACTGGAATTTATAGCAGGCCTGTGGAAACCTCAGAGTTCCTTTACCACCAGGCTGGCCAGTCCGCTGCGTTCCGGCCGTTCCAAGGTTACATGGCCGACAATTTCCGAGGCCTTCAGTTTTTCAATTGTAAAGGACAATCCGTTGGAATTCGCATCCAGATAGGGATTATCAATCTGCTCCGCGTCGCCGGTAAGGACGATTTTGGTGCCTTCCCCCACGCGACTGGCGATGGTTTTTATTTCGTGCGGAGTCAGGTTCTGTGCTTCATCCACGATCATAAACTGATGGGGAATACTGCGGCCCCGGATATAGGTTAAGGCCTCAAGCACAACTTTGCCGCCTTCGATCAGTGCTTTGAGCTTGGCCTCGGTATTGGCGCTTTCCGCACTGTGAACGCGACGATCGGCCAGCAGAAACTCCAGATTGTCAAAGATTGGCTGCATCCACGCGGCCATTTTCTCATCCTTGCTGCCGGGCAAAAAGCCGATATCACGGCCTAAAGGCATAATCGGCCGGGCGACCAACAGCCGTTCATAGCGCTGTTCATTAAAACATTTCGTCATGCCGGCGGCCAAGGCCAGCAGAGTTTTCCCGGTGCCGGCGGTGCCCATGAGCGTCACCATCTGAATGTCATCATCCAGAAGCAGGTCCAGCGCCATGATCTGCTGCAAATTGCGCGGCAAGATGCCGAAACAGGCTTTTTTTGTCCGTGTCAGCGGAAGCGCCGCATGGAGGGAGGCGACATAACGGCCCAGTCCGGTCTGGCTCTGGTCGGCGTTGTTCTTCAGCAGGACGTATTCGTTGGGAAACAGGGGCGGATCGAGCGCGGCGAGAACCGGGTCCGTAGAATCCAGCCGTTTGGCGGCATACAGCCGGTCGATCGCCGCCCCATCGGTGACGATTTCCCGGCAGCCGGAATAGAGTGTTTCATAGTCCACCTTCTGGGATTCAAAATCCTGTGTATCAATGCCGAGGGCATCGGATTTAATTCGCGCATTGATATCTTTACTGATAAAAATGACATGTTTCCCGGCTTGTTTAAGCCGCCAGGCGGATGCGATGATCCGGTTGTCCGGCACGGATTCGTTGAGTCCAGGAACATGGGTTGCTTCCATGTCCACCCGAATACAGCCATTGTGCCCATTCCATTGTACGCCGTCGGCCAAATGGCCTTTTTCACGGAGCTGGTCAAGATGACGAATGACCATCCGGGCGTTGCGGCCGACATCGTTGGAGTCCTTCTTGAACTTATCCAGTTCCTCAAGGACATCAAAGGGGATGACCACCTGATTGTCATCAAAGGAAAACAATGAGTTTGGGTTGTGAAGCAGAACACTGGTATCAAGTACAAAATACTTCGCGGTCGATTTGGCTGCTGCCATCACTGCGTTTACCTCTGGCCGCCGTCAAACTAACTACCGGGCCGTACGGCACACCCGGAACACCAGCCTTGCGGCTGGCCTGTTAATGCCGGTCCATACTGCATCACCAATCGCATCGGCAGATGGATCGCATCGTTTGTATTATCGACAATATCCTGCCTCGAGCGTCAAGGCAACGGTCCGGCTGAAGGCCGACCAAATCAATTCGTTAAGGAAGTGCTAAAATTATCGCAATATTGAATGATGGTGCATACAATCGGCTTTCCGGTAGGTTTTCCGGGTTTCATTAGGCGGCCGAAGCGGCCGTTTTGGCAGCCGCCCGAAGCGGGGACCTTGGCGCATCGGCAATTCCGGGGTGCGAATACCGTGCTCCGGCGGCAAAAACTTTGCGCTCCACAGCCGCGGCGCAGTGCATTTGCCTTCCCGGTTCAGGAAATTATAATTCAAAAAGCTTCCGGTCAATATGGACATCCGGACGAATAGAGAAAGCGACCAATCTTGTTCAGGCTTTATGTCCGATCCCGGCCGATCGGCGAATCATATGAAGAAATGCGCCATCGCATGATAGATGAGACATGCCGATTCCTGGAGTGGGGTCTGGCCAACCCGGAGGCGGCTGTTCGAATACCCGTGCATCCGGTTGGAGATGATAACTTTTCCCCGGCTGTCCGGACCCTTTTCTGGCAGTTTATTTTTCGCGAGGATTTTGGTCCACCCGGCCTGTAGGCCCCGGCAGTTTCGTATTGATGGCGGAAATCGGGTTGGCGAAATATCACAGGAGTTCACATGGCAGTGGTGGCAACAATCAGCTCTTGGGAAAAGAAGCGGCCCCTGCTGCTGGCCACACTTGTGCTCGCGGCGGCGGCCTGGCTGGCCTGGGATGGCTGGTTAAACTGGCCCGCCCAGGACAATCAGATAGTCAAGAAAATGCTGGTCTCGCATGACGTCTCCACCGCCGGGAAGAAGTTGCTGCGGACATGGCCGGGGTGGCAGGCGGCCTCCGCGAATCAGCGCCTCGAATTTGACCGTTTTGTTCACCGCTCCAATTTTTCAGGCTGGCACAGCGTAACGGATATTAAAAACCAGCGTTGGATTTTTCTGGTGATGGTATGCGTAGGCATCGGCAGTCTTTTCTGGTTCAGCCGGGTGCGGGGACGCAAACTTTCCGCCGATGAAAGCGGCCTGCTGCTTGCGGACAACACCCGGATCGACTGGTCTCAGATCACGATCATTGACAATCGCAGGTGGACGAGCCACGGTATTGTAACGTTAACCTACACCACAGCCGGCAACGAAACACGCCATACGAAAATGGACGGCGTTATCTATGAAAATATCGGTCCGCTGCTCAATGAAGTCGCCGCGCGGGCAAAGAGCGCAAAAATGGTTCCCCCGCCCTGACGCCTGCAGCCAGCAGTCGTAAACAGCGGAATTATCGGCCGCAGACGCCGATATGGCCCGCCTCTAACCGGCCGGGCCGGGATGTCCGCGGATGTAAACCGGATGCACGGGAGCCTTTTATCTTGACGGGTTAAAACCTCAATTACATAATGCCCATCTAATGCTTGCCGGTGAAAGTCCGCCGCAAGGCTGATACTGTTGAGCACTTGAATTAACCGGGGGATGCGCACCCATGAGCACGATCACAAAAAAAGAACTGATTGAATCAGTGGCTGATAAAATCAACGCACCACGCAGCGATGTAAAGCGGATAGTGCAGGCTTTTCTGGATGAGGTGATCAACGAGCTGGGCCGGAACAATCGCCTGGAATTTCGCGATTTCGGCGTTTTTCAATGTCGGTCCCGCGCCGCACGTATCGCCCAAAATCCAAAGACTTTGGACCGCGTTCCCGTGCCGAGCAGGCGGAAGGTTCTGTTTAAGGCGGGCCGACTTATGAAAGAGCGGATCAACGCCTCCCCGGTTGAGGCCAGTCCCAACCCTTCGCCAATGCCCGGCAAGTAAAACCGGGCTTAAAAATAATCCCCGGCAATTCCGCGGTGAGAACGCCGCATCTATTGGAGCAGCGACGGGCCAAAAAAGCAGGCCGCATTTGCCGTCGTGATGCGCTCCACCATATCCACCGAAATCCCTCTTTCGACAGCGATTTGTTCAGCGACATGAACCACATGAGCCGGTTCATTTATTCTTATCTTGCGCACAGGCTGCGGGCTTAGATATGGAGAATCGGTTTCAACGAGAAAACGATCCTCGGGAGCCATTCGGGCAGCCTGACGGACAAAGGGAGCGTTCTTATAAGTCACGATGCCCGTAAAGCCCAAATAAGCGCCAAGAGCAATCCACTGCCGAGCCTCTTCCTGAGTGCCGGTAAAGCAATGCACAACAAATTTTAAATGTTGATAATTGGTCATTATTTCCAGTGCGTCGGCGTGCGCATCGCGAACATGTAGAACAACCGGCTTGCCGCACTCGCCGGCAAGGTCCAGTTGCGCCCGAAAAACGCGCTTCTGCAAGTCCACCGGGGCTGAATTTCCATGATAATCCAGCCCGCACTCCCCCACCGCCAGAAGCCGGGGAAGGTTCATTACGGAACGGCGGAGCTCATCCATATTTTCCAATGTAATTTCCGCCGCGTGGTGAGGGTGATAGCCTAACGCCAAAAATACCTCGGATCGCCGGAGCACAAGCGCGTCGGCCAGCCGGTGATCCGCCGGATGTGTGCCGATGGTTATCATCCGTTCCACGCCTGCGGCAACGGCCCGGGAAATCGCCTCGTCCTGTATTTCCCGAAGTCCGTCATAAGTCAAATGGCAGTGCGTATCGATTAACATGCGGCAATTTTAGCCGTATTGATCAGGCATTCCAACAGACCGGACGCGGGACTTCCGGGTCGATATTTACATTTTGCTTACGCCAAGCTTGCAGATTCTTACCCCATTCTTTGTAGAATTTTTTCATCCAGGTCACATGGCGCTGGCGCATCCGGGCTAAATTAGCTCCATCAACATTCGGCCTGTCGGCAGGTCGGTGTTCGATGATATTCGACATCCCGCAGTTGGCGGATTGGCGATTATCCAAACCTTTCACTTGCACCACATCTTTCCCGCCAGGCAACTGCCGGTCCGCTACCGGCGGTTGCCTTTTTTATTGTTTTGGATAAGCGCCACCGAGATGGATTGCCCCCGCAACGAAGCCGCCTGGGTAGCAGTGGACCGGTGAAATGCAAACTTATGAATCGGCAGCTACTGTGGATCGGCCGTGATGGACCGGTTTAATCCGTATTAAGCACATACTTTTCGAGGGCCACGGCCACGCCGTCTTCGGAATTGGACGGCACCACATTACCCACCGCATTTCGCAGGTGTTCCGGTGCGTTGGCCATGGCCACGCCGGTTCCCGCCCACTGGAGCATGGGAAGGTCATTAGCGCTATCCCCGATGGCAAGGACCTGCCGGCTTGAAATGCCATAGGCGTCAGCCAGAAAGCTCAGCGCGCTGGCCTTGGTAATATCCGGCGCCACAATCTGCAGCAGGCGGGACTCGCTGTGGATAACGTTCACGCGGTCGTGAAAGCGGCTGGGCAGCAAATAATTCAGTTCATCTATAATGGACGGCTTGCCATGTAGGAAAAGACGCGTGACCGGCACCCGCAGAAAAGCCTCCATTGAAGCAATAACATCCGGTGAGAAGGACCGCCCCGGCGGAATTGAATCCAACGGTACAATACCAAAGTGATCGCTGTAAAGACGATCAATAATTTCCACACTCGGAATGACATCCCGGCAGCGGCGGCGGGCAAACCCGATGATTCGCCGCACCAGCGCGTGGTCCAGGCTGGCGTGGCGCAATACACATTGACGCCTCTCATCCCAGACCAACGCGCCGTTGTGTGACACGATCGGCGTTTCCAGCTTCAAGGCGCGATGATAGAAACGCACGGATCGCGGCGGCCGAGCCGTGGCGATCACGACTTGAATACCACGTTTAATTGTTTCATGAACGGCCCGGTGAACCCGTGCCGTGACGGACTCCCGGGGATTCAACAATGTTCCATCCATATCCAGCGCCACCATGCGCACCGGCTCGCGGCATTGCCGGACAGCGGACAACCGCGAGGCAAAATCAGTTGTCGCCTGGGCTATGACCGGCGTTGGACCGCTAATCACAGCTTCATCGGTGAGCGATACTTCCCCGCGCTCGCGTGATGTCAGTTGCGACCAATGACGGAAGGACTCAAACATTTCGCTGACGGACATAATTCATGCCACCCGCAAAAGAACACCGAAACTAAATCAAACACACCTCCCTACCGAGATGCCGCCGAACGGCAGATACCTGCACTATCGGCCGATTCCGAAAACGTGGATGAGTGTGAATATCGATTTTCAGCTCATCCGCACGCGGGCGGAACTGTATCTCCACCGAGGGCGTATGGTCGCAACAATTATAGGCCTTCAGTCGTTGCGTGGTTCAGTTAAATCTCGCGAGAAATCGGTTCATGGCGGTGGCGATACGATTTTGCTGGTTACTGGAAAGCAGGGCATCGATGGAATCCACCTCGGTTGCGACAATTTTATCCCGGCGCGCCTGCAGGCGATTTGCGTAGTCCCGTCCCGCGGCCATGATGCGCCGCGCCAGTTTCTGGCGATTTGGATCCTTCAATGCATCACCCGGTGCCTTGGTAAACCGTATAACCAGCGACTCTATTTTTTTTAGTGCGTTCGGCGCAAACAGCCCCTGCCTCTGCCGCTGAGCCAGCAAGACACGATTGCTTTGGGCAAGGGCCACAATCCCGGTCACCTGAGTATTGATCATCGCCGGGGCCCTAGCGACACGCAGCCAATGCCGCAGCATCCAGCGGCCGCGCATCGACGCCATGGTCAAAGCCTCTTTGCAGGGGTCGCCTATTTGCCTTAATTTCACCACCCAGGCCGGCGGCCGAGCCCTAATGCCATCGGTGCGATAAATGATCTGTGGCGCGGCAGCAGGGTCATTAGGGTACTGGACGATAAAAAGCTGTCCCTTCAAATCAGCAAATTTGTAGGTCAGCGTGTTATGAATCGATTTAGGATTCATAGGATTCGCCGGACCAATCGGCCGTCGGAAGTTAATGCCGTAATCGCGGGCGATTTGAAAAAATGCAACCTCGTTATTCACCGGCCGGCCAAAAAGATTATTCCAATTCAACAGCAGCAAAATAATCGCGATTAAAACGGCTCCGCCCGCAATCCCGAGTTTTATCAAATCAGACTTACTGAAATCCGAAAATTTCACCTTTGCATCCCATTTCAAGGTCCGGTTATCGCGATTTTTCGCGATATTGGCCGATTTCCAAGCCGATATTCAGGGTGTCCCGCGTCGCCCTTCACACATCAATAACGCCGCTGCCTGCCCGGAATTGCTCTGATCCAATTCCACCACATTTGCCCCCGGGCCCTCGGCTGTTTTTTTGTGCGACGATGGAAACCGGTTCATTGGCGGCAACCAAGCGGATCTACACTTCTCTCATATGTGTGGATAACGCGCAGATTGTGCCGCGGTTACAGTTTATAGCCGAAAATTGCATCGTTTTTCATTATTCGGAAAAGCAATTCTCCGGCTGCAGATCGCCGTGGATTTAGCGTCAACACGGTCCTTTTCATCTCAATCTTATATCCAGCCGTAACGCGCGACGCCGGTGAGGCGAGCATCAAAGGCTCACGCCTATACTTTCCATTGAGTCCTCCACTGGAAGCATCGCTGTTGAGGCATCGACCGCTTCCGCGTAAACTCCCGCAGATGAGAATCATCGCATTGTTCAATCAGAAGGGCGGCGTGGGCAAAACTACCACGGCAGTTAATCTTGGCGCGGGAATGGCTGCGGTGGGCAAAACAGTCATGCTACTGGACATGGATCCGCAGGGAAATTTGTCTTTTCACCTGGGAATTGAGCCGGACAAGGTTAACCACAGCATTTATGATGTGCTGGTGAATCGGTGCACGCTGACTGATGCCACATACCGTGTGCACGACAAACTATCCGTGATTCCCTCTACTGCGGATTTGGCTGGAGCGGAGGTTGAACTGGTCAATGAACCGGAGCGCGAGTTGCGACTGCGAAATGCGGTTCTGGCGGCAAAACCGCAGGCTGATTTCCTGATCATTGACTGTCCGCCGAGTCTGGGGCTGTTGACGCTCAACTCCCTGTGTCTGGCCAAAGAAGTGATCATTCCGATGCAAGCACATTTCCTGGCTTTGCAGGGAATGGCGCGGCTGCTGGATACATGTTCGTTGGTGCAAGAACAATTGAATCCGGATTTGCGCATTTCCGGAATATTATTCTGCCAATATGAGCAGGCTCCCCGCCTCACCAGCGAGGTGACCGGCGAAGTTGACCAGTTTCTGAATAATTCCCGCGGAACCGGCAAGCCGTGGTCCGAAGCCCAGGTATTCCGCACTCAGATTCGGCGGAATATTCGGCTGGCGGAAGCCCCCAGCTTTAACCAGAGTATATTTGATTATGCACCCAACAGTGCCGGCGCGGCGGATTACGGCGTGCTGGTGCAGGATATTCTGGAAATGCATGCGGCAACATAACGAAGGCTCGTCGGCGAAGCGATCATATTAATATATTTTACCGCCGGCAAGCCATATCGTAACCGTTTGGAGTATAAGCATTTACGGAATCGGCACTGCTATTGCGGTGTGACGGCCACCCGGTCAAATTGTAGAAGCGTACCTTTATCCCGCTCGAATCTGACCATGTCCGCGCAATAATTTGTGCGAGCTTGAACGTCGGCAATGCGCGCCTGGGCTAAATCCCGCTGGGCATTGAGTTCAAGCTGCAGAAAGGTGGGATTCAGCACCTGACCAGCGCGTTCCTGCACTCGCAAGCCTCGGAGAACCGCAAATGCAGATTCCTTTCGTGCATGGGCCATGCGAATCTGCCGCCAGTCTTGCGTAAGGTTAACCAGATCGTCGGCGATATCACGTGCGATATTTTGGGCGTCGTCCAACATTTGCGTCATGAGTTGTCGGCGAATCAGACGGCGGCGGGCAAGCTCCGCTCTGGCATGGCGGTTGCCGATTGGGATTTCCACCTCCAGCCCGGCTGAAAAACCAAAATGCGGATCGGAAATCGCACGGTTAAATCCGCCCGGCAAAGCCCGCCATTGGCAACCGGTGCGAGATTGGTACAAAAGCCCGTTGATGATTTGCCGCATATCCACTTTGCGATGGCGTCCGCCGTGCTTTTCCGGCGGAATGTGCGGCTCGATCAACAACC
>JAKBBN010000101.1 GCA_021808485.1 Planctomycetota bacterium
TTCCGGACTGCGTCTCGTGCAACACCGCCCGGCCGAGCGTCTGAATTCTCTGTTCAATGGATTCATTTGGTTGCATAACGCGTCGCTCCAAATGATGGTTGATGCACTACCTCGAACTATTGTAGCGGCCGGGTTAAGGGTGGTAAGCGAGGGGGGATGAACAATGATAACGGACGGGCGTATATAAATTACAGTTATATGAAAGTTTTTTTAAGCAGGCCTTTTCAATTAGCGTTCAATGCGGTACAAACTGACAACCTTGGCAGCCGCGATCATGTATGATTGGGCGCTGAACCAATCCGCTGGTCAGGGCGTATCATCATCGGCGCAGGCGGTTCTATTTGAGCATATCCCGCGTAAGTGCCGATAAAAATTGGGAAGTAGAGGCAGGCGCCGGCGTTAGCCGGGAGCGAGTGAATAAGTCATGTAGGACGATTGCCGCGGCCAAGTATGTCGCGGCGAGTGGATAATATTTGGATTCTGGGAGTTCTATGTCTCCGGAAACTCAACCTGATAACTCAACCGGCCAAGTGGCGGGGCATTCTCACGAGCATAATGGCCATTCACATGGCCATGACCACCATCATGATGATGGCCACCACCACAAGCATAAAGCCGGGATTGATTGCGCCTGTGGCCATGAGCATGGAAGTGATGGCGGGCATTCACATGCCGGCGTGGGGCTGAATTTTCAGTTGACGGTATTGGTGCCATTGACGGTGGCAATATTGATTTTGTCAATAATCTTTTACCAATTTGCGAATGAGCAATCGATTGCCTGCGGCTTGGGTCTTGTCGCAGCCTTGATTGCCGGTGGGCCGATTATCTGGTCCGCAATTAAAGGGTTGGCGGGTGGGCATACGAACGTCAATGAATTGGTGGCGCTGAGTATCATTGGGGCGATCGCGCTGAACATGCCGATTGAGGCAGGGCTTGTAGCGCTGATTTTGCAAATTGGGGCGTTGATTGAATCCGTTGCGGCGGAAAGCGCCCGCAATGCGGTACTGGCGCTGCAAAACTTGGCGCCGATTCACGCCCGCGTGCGGCGCGATGGTGCGGATATAGTTATCTCGGCGGAGGAATTGAAAGTCGGCGATACGCTGATCGTTCAGCCGGGTGAACGTGTGGCCGGCGACGGGGAGGTGCTGCGGGGGAGTACGAGTGTGGATGAATCCATGGTGACCGGGGAATCCATACCGGTGGATAAGGCGGTGGGCGCCACCATGCTCGCGGGAACCATTAATTTGACCGGTTCGGCGGAAGTTCAAGTAACGCGTGTGGGTGAAAATTCGGCATTGGGACAGACCATCGCGCTGGTCGCCCGGGCACAGCAGTTTCAGCCGAGGATTGTCCGTGCGGCTGATAGATTTTTCGCGTTTTACACTCCGATTATCCTTGCGGTTTCGGTGATCGCCTGGTGGGTGAGCGGCCTGCCGGAGCGCATGGTGACCATGTGGGTGGTCGGTTGTCCGTGTGCCATGCTGCTGGCCTCGCCCCTGGCGATTGTGGTGGCGCTGGCCCGCGCCAGCCGCAGCGGCATTCAGATAAAGGCCGGCCCATTTGTGGAAGCGTCGGTGAATCTGGATACGATTGTCTTTGACAAAACGGGGACCATTACGACCGGTCGTTTTATCGTGCAAAGCGTGCGACCGGCGGAAGGCGTGTCCGAACCGGAATTGCTTTCGCTTTTGGCGGCGGTGGAAAACCGCAGCACGCATCCGCTGGCCGGCGCGATTATCCGGTATGTTCGCGGCCGAAACATTGAGTTTAATGAGGCGGCGGATGTGACCGTGCTGGAGGGCCTGGGGGTTGAAGCCAATGTCAACGGGAGTGTCGCCCGCGCCGGATCGGTGAAGATACTTCCGGCCGCGATGGCCGGACAGGCGGCGGCACTGGAAGATATAAACTCGGAAGTGCCGCTGGTTCCCGTATACCTGACCCATGGCGAGCGGCTGTTGGGCGCGATCTGTTTAACCGATGAAATCCGGCCGGAATCGCGGCGGACAATCAAACGGCTGCGCGGACTGGGTGTGAAAAAGATAGTGATGATGACCGGCGACCGGCGTAAAACCGCGCAGATGGTCGGTCGGGCGGTGGGCTGCGATGAAGTGTATGCCGAACTGCTGCCTGGTCAGAAGGAAGAGTTGGTTCGACAACTGCAGCGCGGGGGGCATGGCGTGGCGATGGTGGGAGACGGCATTAATGATGCGCCGTCATTGGCGGCGGCCACGGTGGGCATCGCCATGGGTATCCATGGAACCGGTGCGGCGATTGAAGCGGCCGACGCGGTGCTGCTGAAAGATGATCTGACGAAAATCCCGCTGTTGATTTATCTGGCAAGGCAGACCCGCGTGGCCATTTTCCAGAATCTATTCTTTGCACTGATATTCGCCGGCGCGGCGGAAGTGGCGGCGGCATTCGGTTTGTTTGACCCGGTGGTTGCGGCGCTGGTGCACATGCTGGCGGTGGTGGTTATTGCCGTCAATTCAGTGCGGCTGGCGGGCAATGTGGGCGTAAGCGCCCGGCCGATTCCGCGGAAAAACGCCGATCCTGTTGATGAACCTGTATCCGCGACGGCGCCGATCCTTCAACCGGCGTAAGACGGCGGTGCGGGAAACGGGGCGACGTCACGAGTTTATCCCGGCTTGGCAGCCATAGTACTGAGGATGCCTCTTGAAGAAATCTGAAATAATCGCTTTGTGGGTAATGGTCTGTCTGGCCATTGTGACCGCGGTGCTGGGACTGGCCGTATATAAATATGGAACCATCTGCTTTTGGGCGGGAATGTTCAGCGCCGGTGCGCAGACTTTGCTGGCGGGACTGGCGTGGTGGGGATTGCGGCTGGCGCGGCAGCAGGCATCGCTGGTGGACGAGGTCACGGCGGCAAAAGATATCGCACCCATTGCGCCGCTGGGCACCTTTCACATGAGTTATTCGGATGATGCGGCCCGGATTGTGGCGCCTCCGCAGCCGGTGGAACCGGAGGATATCACGTCGCTGGACACGGGCTTTCAGCGGGTGCTGATCGCCCTGGTTTCCCTGGTGCTTGTGGGTTTTTCGGCCATTATCGTCTGGATGGTTCGTGACAACTGGGTCGCGGTGATACCGGGCAAACCGATCGTGATTTCCCCCGTGGCCATTGATCCGGGAGCGGTGGTGGCGGGCGCGGCGGCGCTGGTTTTGTATCTGGCCATGATGTCGTTTTCGCGTGTGACGGCGGAAACGGAGGGTTATGGCGAGGCGGCCAACGGCGTGGCCCTGCTGGGACTGCCGGGCGCCGTGGCGGTGGCTGTCGCGATTTGTCTGGGATGGGCGCGCGTGGGTTATGCGACGCAGGCGGCCGCTATTTTTATCGCGATGGTGATGTTGCTTCAGGCACTGGAACTCGGCGTCAATGCGCTGCGAAACTACGGCGCGATTGAGGAGATTGATCAGGCCGGGCTGGACCTGCAGCAACTTCCGCTGGTGCCGCTGGTGAGCAGCGGATGGATTGTCGGCCTGCGCGTGCTGCTGGGTGAAAGCATCGGCATGTCGCGGAGTTCGGAAACGGCGCCGGGGGTATTCGCCCGGCTGCTTCCGCGGATTGTGATCGCGGCTTTGATTATTCTGCTGCTGCTGAGCACCATGCATATTGTGCCCACCGGGGATGTGGGTATTCAAGAGCATCTGGGCACCACAACCGCGGCTGATCTGGCCGAGCCGCTGCAGCCGGGGCTGCATTTGCTGTGGCCCTGGCCGATTGACCAGTTGCAACTGGTGCCGACATCGCGGCTGAATGCGGTGGATGTGGGCACGGAGATGGCGCACAAGTCCAAGCTTGGAGAGGCGGTATTTTCATTCTGGAGTTCCCATGAATCCATTCCGGGCATGGAATTCATGACGGGAAATGTGAATTCGTCCGGGGCGAGTTCGGCGGAGTTGCTGGACGGCTTTGTATTCATGTCCTGGCGGGTGAAGGATCCCGGGCTGTTTTTTCACAACATATCCAATAGAAAGATCATCGAAATCGGCAACAGCGCCGGCACGGGCAATTCGAGGCATGTGCGGCGGATGGATCAGGCACTGGTGCACCAGGTGTTTTTAACCGCCATTTCGCAGGTGTTCGCGGTACACACGTTGCAGCAGATCATGCAGTCCGATATCGGGCAGGTGGCGGCGCAAATTCGCCAATTGTCACAAAAGCAACTGGACACTCTGGATTCCGGAATTGAAATTGACGATGTGGCGATCAAGGATATCCATCCGCCCAAAGGATTTACCACCACCACCGCCCGCGGCAAGCAGCTTGGGCCCGCGGCGGCATTTGAAAATGTCGTGGCCCAGCGGGAATTCAAGCATACCGTGATCGCCCGTGCCCGGCAGAAACAGTACAAAGTTGTGCATCTGGCGGAGGGCTACGCGGCCACCAAAGTTGACGGCGCCCAGGGATACGCGACAGGATTGGTGGACCGCGAGGAAGGGCATGCGGATGCGATTGCGGTCAGGTCGAAGGCTTTTGCCGAAAGCCGCGGTGTTGCGGCGACATGGGAATTTTATCAGGTGGTCGGGCGCGTGTTTGACGCCATCAACAAAGTCGTGTTGGGGCCGAACGTCGAGCCGCCGGAGATCTGGCAGATCGGCCATCATTCGTCCGACAATATGAATGTGCCGCCGCCGTCGGGGCCGCCGGGCGGATTGGGCAATCCACAGGGTATGCCGTCGAATCAGGGAGCCGGCGGCTGAACCGGCCGGGAGGGCGGCGGAAGCGGGCAGGCAGGAATAACGTTTGTTCAGGAATAAGAGATTATGCGAAAACCGACACTTATCATACTTTCCATTGCGATCGTGGCAGCGATTTTTCTGATGATGTTCACCTTCGTGGCCAAGCCGTATCAAACGGTTTTGATCAGCCGTTTCGGCCGGATTATCACGAATCCCACCCGTATCTGCTATCACTGGTATTTATGCTGGCCGACGGACAACATCATCCGCATGGATAAGCGGCTGCATCTGTACCAGAGCAATAACCGCGAGGTCAGCACCGCCTCCGGATCCGGCGAACCCATCACCATCCGGACATGGGCGGCGTGGCGCATCATCAACCCGAAGCGGTTTTATATCCGCTTCCCCGGCGGCAATGTGATCATGAAAACCTTTCTGGACAGTAAAATTGAGGGCGTGGTGCAAAGCGTCATGGGGCAATACCGGCTGCACCAGATTTTTAATACCGACCCGGTGAAGATTCAAACCCGGAAAATCGAGAAGCTCATGCGTCAAGAGCTCAATTCCTCGATTACGAAACGATGGGGTATTCGCATTGTGACCATCGGCATATCGCGAATGACGTTTCCGCCCCGCGTCGCCGAGGCGGTTTACGCCCGGATGGCCGAGGAGCGCAACAAAATCGCGAGCAAATACCGCAACCAGGGATTGAGCGAGGCGACGAAGATTATCGCCCAGGGGGAGGAAACGGCGACGGTCACCCGTTCGGAAGCGGATAAGACGGCGGAGGAATTGCGCGGGCAGGGTGACGCCAAAGCGTATGCGGTGCTCAGCGAGGCGCAGCAGACACCGGCGGCGCGGCGGTTTTACCGGTTCTGGAAGTCACTGCAGCTGTTCAAAAATTCCATGGGCTCAAGTACGTACTGGGTGCTGACCCCGGAAAATCCGATTACCGCGCCGCTTTTCAATCAATTGAAAAGCGCCGCCGGCGGCACAAAATCCGGCCGGTCGGGGCGGAAAGCCGCCGCCGCCGGATAACCGGATCAAAGAAGGAAAGTACACGCCGCGCCACGGCCCGGCGGGACTGAAATAACGTCAGGAAGCCGAAAGACATGACCCAAACTCGCACACGTATCATTGACCACGGCGATCACGTCCATGAGTTGCCCGTTCTGGACCAGACCGCGCCGCCGATCCATCCCTGGTTCAGCGCGCAGCGTGTGCTGGTTTATTTTGTGATCTTTGTGGTCTTGATCTGGCTGGCCAGCGGTTTTTACCGTGTCGGGCCCGGAGATGTGGCCCTGGTGCAGCGGCTGGGAAAATTTTTAACCACGGCGGGCGGCAAACCGTTGATCATTCCGGCGGGACTGCAGTACCATCTGCCGTGGCCGATTGACACGGTTTACAAGGTTCCGCTGCATCAGGAACTTAATCTTGTGGTGCGGGATTTTCATATTTCGCCGGCCGCCAACGCCCCTCTGGAGCATAGAATGCTGGAGCAGGGAATGTCCCGGCGTGTGTTTGACGCGATATATAATCCGTACCTGATCACCGGCGACGAAAATGTGCTGCATGCTTCCATAACGGTGCAATACCGCATTTCGGATCCGTATGCCTATTTGACGTCCGTTTACCAGCCGGCGAGTTTGCCGGCGGGTCGGGGGCGGTTGAATATGTTGAAAATGATTGCGGCGCATCAGCTTATTTTAAAGGTGGCGCAAAGCACGGTTGATGAGGTGCTTTATTCCGGAAAAACGCTGATTAACCAGGAGCTTTTCAGTCCGGCCCATCCCAATTCCGGCCTGCAGGGGCAGGTCAATAAACTCGGGCTGGGCATTCAAATTGAAAAGGTGCAGCTGAATTCGGTGACATGGCCCCGGGCCGTAGACGGGCCTTTTACCGCGGTGCTCAACGCGCGGCAGCAGGAGGCGCAGGAAATTCAAAATGCGCAGCGCGAGGCCAACCGGATGGTGACGCTGGCGCAGGGGAATGCGGCGGCCATGGTGAATCAGGCCACGGCGCGGGCGAAGCAGGTCGCCAACCAGGCGGAAGGCGAGGCGCAGGCCTTTTTCCAGGTTTATGAGCAATACCAGAAAAACCCGCGTGTGATAACCTACAAACTTCTCAGTGATACGCTTGGACAGGTGATGCGGAATGCCGCCAGGGTATTTTTCGTGCGCAAGGGGCAGCGCATACTCATCTCGTTGCCGCCGCCGCCGCGGAAAATTGTGGTTCCGCCCAACCATTAACGCCGGCACGTACGGGCGGCCGCGGACGCATGGGAAGACCGAGCGGGCGGTGCGGGAGGCTGGATCGCTGCAATCCCGTGGTTGATCGGTTATCATGCCGCATAAATTCAGCGGACCGCCGGTGACTGTCCGCCATTCGTGAACCTTGACTGTTTTCACGGCCGGTTCAGCGGCTGGCAACGGCGAACAACCGCATTTCTTGGAGTGATGCATGGTATTGCAGGATTTTGCGATTCAAACGCGGCAACTGACGAAAGTCTATCCGGGTTTTTGGAAAAGCCAGAACGTCAGTGCACTGACGGAACTGAATTTACAGGTGGAAAAAGGGCAGATTTTCGGGTTGCTGGGGCCCAACGGCAGCGGGAAGACCACCACGATCAAGTTGCTGCTGGGGCTGATTAATCCGACGGGCGGCGACGCGCTGGTGATGGGGCAGCCGGCGGGAGACCAGGAAACGCGGCGGCGACTCGGTTATCTGCCGGAGGAAAGTTATCTTTATCGGTTTTTAAATGCACGCCAGACACTGGATTTTTACGCACGGCTTTTCAATATGAACCGTGCCCAGCGTAAACGGGCGGTGGAATATTATCTTGATTTTGTGGGGTTGGACCCGGCCGTGCGGGGACGGCGGATCGGCACTTATTCCAAAGGCCAGACGCGGCGTGTGGCGCTGGCGCAGGCGCTGCTGAATAATCCGGACCTGATAATCATGGATGAACCGACGAGCGGTCTTGACCCGGTGGGGATGCTCGAAATAAAAAATATGATCCTGCGGTTGAAAGATGCGGGCAAAACGGTGCTGCTCTCCAGCCACCAGCTGGCGGATGTGGAGGATGTGTGCCACCGGCTGGTGATTCTGTATCGCGGCCGGGTTGAAATCGCCGGTACGTTGACGGAATTGCTGGAACTTAAGGATGTATTTCAGCTTGAAGCCAAGCAGGTGTCCGATTCGCTGCGGGAACAGCTGATCACGCTGGCCCGGCAAGGCGGGGCTACGGAGGTGCAGACGGGTCGGCCGCGCGTGCGGCTGGAAGACCTGTTCAAGCAACTGGTGGATTCCAAGCGCCGCGTTGAAAAGGCCGCTGGAGCCAATGTGTAGGATACCGCCGCTCGCCGGCATTTGGAGCATAAGATGCCCCACGCGTGGTCAACCCATTACGTTACAATTTTCGCGGATTGCCTGATCGGTCTGCTGTTCATGGCGTTTATTCTTCTGGCGTTCCGGGATGTGCTGCGCCTGCGGACCGGCCTGTCGCGGGCCTGGGCCATCGGGCGTGTCACGCTGATGGATGCGTGGAATGCGCGCATTTGGGTGTTGCCGCTGATATGGCTGTTTGTGTCGCTGCTTCTCTGTTTTGCGATTGTGCGCGGTTACACGGCGGGCAGCAAGGTACGGCTGGATCTGACGATTATGCTGGAATCGCAGGAAGTTCTGCTGCTGGTGTATCTGGGGATTCTGGCCTGTCTTGCACTGCCGCGGGAAAGAGAACGCCGTACCCTGGTGACGACCGGCGCCAAACCCATTTCACGGCTGGAACTGCTGCTGGGCAAGGTGTTCGGACTTTGGGCGGCCGGGCTGGCAATGCTGGCCGTGATGATGCTGCTGACATGGGGCTACATGGGCCTGGTGGATGGGAAAATCCGGTCCGACGCGCAGCTGTTGTACAATCAGCAAAAACATGGTTACGAGAAAATGGTGCGCCGCGTGCCGCCGCAACCGGGGCTGTTAATGCTGGCGAAAAACGGCGTGCTGCAGGCGCAAAACAGCGTGACGGGTACGCTGCGGATCGCTGGCTCGATCGATTACGCCTCGCACCCGCCGCGGAGGGAATTGAAGGGCGGCGGAAATGAAACACTGTATTTTCAATTTCCATCTCTGCCGGCGTCCGTGCAAACACTGCCGGTGTTTGTGTTCAATTTTGGAATTGTTCCCTATTCCCCGAATCCCGGGCCGGTGAAAATTCACTGCACGCTGGTATCGGTGGCCAATCCCATGGTGACGGAGGAAAAGTCGCTGACGCTGGACGATACGGGGAGCGCCGAGTGGTTTGTCAGGCACACCACCGGATTTTTCAGCTATCGGGATCCGAGGACCGGCGCCGTCTACGATCCGGGGGCGGTGGCCATCCGCGTGACGTGCACCAATCCGTGGATCTATCTGCGGTTCTTCAACGGTGCGCACAAAACCGACGGCAACCCGAATTCCAGCTGCTACGCGGCGGGACTGTCCGCGCGCCGCACGAAGGGGCACACGGGCTATGTATTTCCCCTGTCCAACCCGATTATCACCGGATTCAAGAGCAATGGAAAACAGGAAATTGTGGGACCGGGTTATCGCCATCCCGGCATTCCACCGGAAATTGCTTCGTTTGAGTTCAAGCATCTTAATCCGCTGACGATTCCATCCACCAAAGACGGTAAGTTTGCGGTAAACCTAATGATCGGCGTGGACAAGCAGGAAAATGAGAACCTGCCGGCGATGGCCGCCATTGAGGCCTACACCACGGCTGATCCGCGGGATATCGTGAAACTGCTGAATCTGCGGATTGATGAAAAACACGTAACGCCCATTGAACTTCCGCGACGGCTGCTGACGGATGGCGGCAATCTGATTCTAACGCTCGTGGGCGAGGTGCCGGGGCAATGGCTTAAGGTAACGCCCGCTTCCGTGGCGATCGTGCGGCCTCCTTCCCCGTTTGTGCTGAATCTTTTGAAAAGCGAGCTGGTGATCTTTTGTGAAGTGGCGTTGCTGATCGTCATCGGCGTGGTTTCCGGCACGCGGCTGGGTTGGCCGGTGGCCCTGCTGACCACCATGGTCTGCTATCTGCTGGGCAATTTGTTCGCATTTATCGCCCAATTGCATGCGGCCAACGGTTTTGAATTGCTCAATTACATGGAGAATCGGAATCTACAGGGAGTCTGGTATTATCAACTCGGTTCCATGATA
>JAKBBN010000102.1 GCA_021808485.1 Planctomycetota bacterium
GGTCCGCTTCCATGAGAACCCTTTCAACTAGATATTTTCCCAAGGATTATTTATAATGCAACCCATGGTTATGTACCGTCGCACGCCAAACGGAGTATACCTCCACGGAAATCAACGCCGCCTTCGGCGACCGGCTGACGGATGGCTTGCTTAATTACCTGGTGAATTTTTCCGTGGATCTCGGCGATCGCGCCAAAAACTGGGCTATTTACTGTCAACTTCAAGTGCCGCAGGATCCGGCTTCCTGATTCCGCACGGCCCATCATTTCAAGGATATGCGCGATGCAATCGCTTCTTCAGGCTCTGATCACACTTCTGGCAGCGGACTCGGAACTTGCCGGGCTTGCCGGACAGGCGGTGACTCCCGTCTATCTTTCCCGTGCCCCGGAAGGCGCGGTGCTGCCGTTTGTTATTCTTGATGTCGCCCCGGCCGCGCCCACGGATCATGATTTTCCCGGTGCGCGCATCAGCCATAGCCATATGCGGATCATCTGCGAAGCCGCCGCACTGTCCGCGGCACTTTCCATGGCGCAGCGCGTTGTTACCCTGCTGGATCAGACCACGCTCACACTTGGAACCGGCATCTTGCTGAATTCCGCCGAACTTCACCCGCCGCAGCCGCAACTTGCCGCCACCGGCCCCGCCGGCGGTGAAATTTACCGCGTTCATGCGGATTTTGTCTTTTCCGTTTTTACGCCGCCGGGAAGTTGACGGCCGCGGACCGCGCAATTCAACCCTACGCAGGAGAATACCATGGCCAATCCAGTGCCGCTTTCCGGTTTGTCCGCGAGTGTAACGCTTCCATCCGGAATCACGGCAAATATTTACGACGCCCAGCTGTTTGAAGAATTTCATGAGGTTGATGCCGAAGCATTTATCGACAACGGCTTTGGCAACGCCACGCTCACCGGGCAGCGCCTGCACGGCGCCATTGTGGGCTGGCTTACGGATCATGATCCGGGTGTCGGGTCCATGCATTCCGGCGTCAGCATCAGTTTCAATGCCGGCAACGGCTGCATCATCAGCGGCAGTTTTAATATCACGGCTTTCCGCATTCGCCTGCGCGTGGGCCAGGTGAGTCTGTTTACGGCTACGGTAAGTTCCGTCGGCATATACAGCAAAATATGGCTGAATTCATGATCCGGCGGCGGCGAGGTTGTTTATGGAAGCAAACATGCATTATTCCCATGGCGGTTATTTCGGTGATGTTAATGAGGCGGATTTTCAACCCGGCCGGCGCGGGCGGCATGCATCCGCGACGGGGCCCGAAGCGGATGCCGCGGGCCTGCACGCCTCCGCCCTGGTCCGCAAAATGATTGAGTTGCTGGAACAGGAAAGCAGCGCCGTGCAGCAACGGCGCCATGGACAATCGCCGGATGCGGTGACGGTGGACCCGCAGTCCATCGCCGGAGACCCGGGTGAAAATCCCGCGGTGTCGGGCGGAAAGCGGCACGTTGACGGCAATACCTGGTTGCAACTTCTGGAAACAGGCAAACGGCTGCTGCGGCACCTGGAAAGCGGTATGAAAAATCCGTTTGAATTTCTGCCGTAATCCGCGGCGCTTGCCGGAGCGGACCGCTACCGGTCGAGGGGTCACATCGGCATATCGCCTGTTGTGCGGTATTGATACCGGCTGAAAAGATGGGGAATGCCGCCGGTTTTTTAGCGCTATTGGGCCGCACCGGACTGCGTTACCGGAGCCGCCGCGGGTTCGGTTTTAACGTGCACGGTGTATCCGGCCACGCCGCCCGCCGCGCCAAGCTCAATAAGCAAACCCGTCGCCGGATTTACCATCGCCGGTGCGGCGCCCCAGCCCACAGGCGACAGTAACCCCGCGCCGGGAAAGCTGGAAATCTGCCGCAAATGCCAGCCGGCGCTATCCACCCAACTGGCGCTGGCCAGCGGTTGCATCAACGGACGGACCTGTTGCAGCGGCGGCAATGGATTGGCCAGCGGCTTGGCCGGATGCAGATATAAATTCGCCATGGCCAGTGCCTGCGTCACCATGTTGTAACCCTGCGGCAGCAGTGCCGCCTGATCTTCATATCCCACGGCTTCCAGCGCCTGTGTGGGCAGGCGCAGTTGCGCCATGGCGCGGTTAAACCCGGGACTGGCGGTAACAGGCTTGCCCGGGTGATCAATCGCCTGCCGGATCAGCGACGGATTCAATGAAAAATAAAACAGTCCATTATCCAGGGCCCAGGCCGGAGTTATCGTGCTTTTGGGTGACTGGATGTAGTAAATGGTTACACTTCCGACGGTCATCTGCTTCATTACGGCGGCGGCATGCTTTACACGGTGCTGTTCAAGCTGGGCATTGATGCCCATAAGCGCCAATGGCGCGGCGATGACAATGGCGTTGGCCAGCCGCGTGGGATGCTTTAACCGGTTGACCATCACAAATCCAAGCACCGCGTTCGGCGCCTGGCCCGGCGTGTAAAACAGCCAGTGCGCTCCGAACGAGGCCAGCACATCTTTTCGCAGGCTTATACCGGTCATGGAGGCCACCTGTGAAAGCATCTGTTTTACGACGGCACGTTTACCCAGCAATGCGGCGGTGGCCATGGTAAAACCATACAGCCGGGGCAGGGGAAAATGGACCACGGCCGCGGAGGTTGAATTCGCCGGCGCTTTGGCCAGCAGACTGTTGACGCCGCCGCCGTGGGAAACAACCGGCTGCCGCATGGCCAAAAACGCGCCGTCAAGCCATCGCTTTCCATGCAGGCCGCCGCCCTCGGCAAATGTGCGGTAGGAATCAAGTGAATAGACGGTGGATACCTTGTGCCAGTAAACCGCGGCCGCATGGCTTTTGGCCAGGGCATTTTCGGCGGATTCCAGCTTTTTAAGGTCGGCATACACGGCATATCCGTCGGCTGCCGGCAACTGGGCCATGGCGGAGGCAAAGGCCTTGTCCGCGGGCAGCAGTGCGCCATCACCGGTGACGGCCCGCAGCATTGCCGGCGTGGCGTGGCTGAACAGGTAACAATAGCCGCCGGAATTTCCCGCTCGCGCCTGCGCCCGGGCGGGAAGCCGCGCTGAAAGCTGCCGCAATTTCGCCATTACTTTTGCGGCATCGCCGCCGGCCTGGATAATCAGCCCCGCGCCAACGGGTCCGCCGGCGGCATCCGCCGGCGTGCAGTAAAACACCCACGGGTGACGGGCCAGCATGGCCAAATCACCGGAAATTTGCCCTTTTGAACCGGCGAGCATCGGTTGGGTACCGGCGGCAGTCTTTAACAGCGTCGGCAGGTCACGCGATAGAAACGGCGCCAAGGCGGAGCGTTTCAAAAATGCCGCCAAGGTTGATTGTTTATACCCCGGCCAATGCGCGGGCGAACCATCCCACCCCATGTAAAACATAACGCCCGCCGGAACATGATTGACCAGCGGGGCATCCGTTGGCGCAGCCGCCGTCGGCGCGCCTTGACCGGCCGCCCCGGTCACCAAAGCCGCCAAAAGCAAAGTGCCCCGGAAAATGTGGGAACGCAATGGGGAACGCAATGAAGATCGACAGGTCATGAAAAATCCCTGAAAAGCAGTCCGGCGCGGCCGGTTAACCCTCGGCCGGATCCGCAACACAAGCTGAATTCACGGAACGGCCGGGGGTTGAGTTTACCGGTTTTACCGGCCGGGGGGAAGATGAATGCCGTGCCCGCCGGCGGATGTGATCCGCAAAGGCCTATGCGGCGGCGGGGCGATCATTTGACTTACCGGCAAAACCACGCAAACTATCAGGGATGTATCTTATTCTGTCGAAAGTTTGCGCATTTGCGGCGGCGTATGTTTTAACGCGTGTGGCGCAGCGCTTGGCGCTGCGGCCCTGGCGCAAAAGCGTCGGCCAGCATTGGACACAGCGGGCAAATCTGCTGTTTCCCGCGCGTGTGACGGCAGGACTTTGCCTGTTGCTGCTGCCGGTGGAAGTTGCCATGGCCATACAGCTCTATGCCCGGCAGGCCGGCATTGTGCATTCAGGCGGAACCAGCGGTTTTTTGCTGATGATCGCCTGTGCTTTTGCCGGCGCGTATCTGGCGAATCTATCGTTTGTGCGGGTAGTTTATCCGGAAATGCATTTCAGGCAGCTCCTTCACATTGCTTTTGCCAGCCTGCTGCTGCGCGGAGGCACGATTATTCTCCTGGGCGCAACCCTTTTCTTCCTGCCGCCGAATTTCGGCCCATTGACCTGGCTGGAAGCCGGCACAACGCTGGGCATTCTGCTGGCGATGCAATATGGACTCGGCCGGCAGGTATTGGTCTGGTTGCGACTCCTCAAACCGGCGGATGACCAGGTGCAAACCATGGTGGCGGAAATTGCCGCACGCATGAATATAACGGTTACCAATGTCTGGATTTCAGCAACTGCCCATGCCAACGCCTGTGCCATGCCCGTTACACGGGAGATTATTTTCACCAAGGGGCTGCTGCAGGGTTTAACCGCCGATCAGACTGCAGCAATTTGTGCCCATGAGTTGGGCCATCTGTCGGAATCCCGTGCGGTGCGAGTGTCCCGGCAGATCGGGGCGCTGGCTTTCTTTCCGCTGGTATTTATGCACCCGGTTGCACACCTGATTCACAATGGTTTCCTGTACCCGGTGGGTTACATGTTTCTGGCCGTGGGGGCGTCATTGCTTTTTACACGCCTGGGCCGACGCATGGAGATACGGGCCGATTCGATTGCCGCGGCCCAGCAAACTCAAGCGGCGATTTATGCCCGCGCCCTGGAGCGGATCTATCAACTGAATCAAATGCCGGCTGTCATGGGACGGCGAAAACGGGTGCACCCGGACCTCTACGATCGTATGACGGCCGCCGGCCTTACGCCGGATTACGCCAAACCGCGCCCGCCATCGCGGCATACCGTGTGGAATTTGCTTTTGAGCGTCGGTTTTAGCACGCTGCTGATTTTGAATTTCGCCCCACCGTTGCCGTCCGATGGCTACCGGACCGGGATGGCGCACTATCGGCAATGGTTGCGCGACCATCCGGATTACCTCCCCGCGCCCTATCCCCAGCGCAGGCCGGACGGCGGCCAAATTCGCAACATTCCCCTGGCGCCGGGCAATGGCGGCGGCGGCAGAATGCGGCAGATGTTGTTTTTTCAATTTTTTCCGGAGCGGCATTTGCATCATCGTAGAGAGCCGATGAAAGAAGTATACCTGTGAAATCGCATGAATTTGCACGCCTTCAACCGGAGTCCCGGGCTATTTTAGAAAAGCTGATCAGCTTTAAAAGTGTGGAGGAGGCTTTTGCGGCGCATCCGGAATTGAAAATGGAGGACCTGATGACGGCGTTGGATGATTTGAAAAAACACCTGCCGGAAATTACGGGGTTGTCGGGCGCGCCGGAACGCGCGGTGGAGCGGTCCGAAAGCAAACAGATCCAAAAACGTTCCTCCAACGCCGATGGCTATCAAATTAAGATCACGCTGGCCCAAAGCAAACCGCCGATATGGCGGAGGATAGTGGTACCGGGCGATATCATCCTTGAAGATTTAAGCGATGTAATTAAGGCGGTGATGGGATGGGGTGGCGGGCATCTGCACGCTTTTGAAATTCACGGCGAAATCTACGACGGCCTTTGGCCGGATGGATCGGAACCGGAAGACAGATCGGGACAGGCGGCGTGGACCGCCAGTTTGTCCGAAGCGGTACCGAGCGCCAAATCGACTTTCCGATACGATTATGACTTTGGTGACGGCTGGAGGCACAAACTGCTGGTGGAAAAAATTATTCCCGCGGCGGAAAAGCCGGCCTTGTTCACCTGCACGGCCGGCAAGGGACGCTGCCCGTTGGAAGACTCTGGCGGCATCTGGGGTTATTACCATAATGCTGCAAGTGCTTTCCAAACCGGACCATCCGGATCATAAATGGATTTTGGAATGGTGCGGAGGCCCGATTGACCCGAATGCATTCAGTGTGGAAGCGGCGAATAATGCTTTGGCAGGCGGGCGGGCGGGACATTCAGCCTGAAGCGAATTTGGCCGGCCGAGCCGCGGAAAATCAAAAAAATAGAATTTGGCGGGTGTTTATTGGTGATCTATATATAGTGGCCAACAGCGTTGTGAACCACAATATGTAAATTTTGTGGGTCACTTTTCGGCGATTTGCGACCCACAAACCGGTTTGTGGGTCACGGATGACCCACAACGTTTAAGCCGGCGAGGATGATTGATCAGCGCTCCGCCAAGCGGATTAATTCCCGGAACTGGTACGTCGCGGGAAGCGGCCCTGTCGCCGGCGATAGCACACGAAGTACATCATGGTCCTGGAGAAGTCGCAGCAGCCGCTTGGCCGCGGAGGCCGGCACCTTGCCGGAATCGACAATATCCGGGGCGGAAAAAATGGGCGTTTGAAAGATAAAATCCAAAACCCGGATTGCATATTGCGAGCGGGCCGCGTTGAGTATCCAATCTTTTTTTTCGCGGTACAGTTTTATGATCTTCCGCGCGCGACGGATGTTGGATTCCGCCTGCGTCCGCACCGCGGTCAGGAAGAATTCCGCCCAGCCGGTCCAATCGCCGTTCCGGGAAACATTCAGCAGGCCTTCGTAATATTGCTCGCGATGCGATTCAAGGTATTCACTGACATAAAATGTCGGCGAGGATAGTTCGTTTCGTTGAAATAAAAAAAGCGGCACAAGCATTCGGCCCAGGCGGCCATTGCCATCCAGAAACGGGTGTAAGGCTTCGAATTCCGCGTGGGCAACCGCCAATTGCACCAACACGTTCGGCTGTTCGCTGTTGACATATTTTTCCCATTCGGCGAATGCGGCCGGGAGATTTTCCGGCGGGACAGGAACAAATTTTGCCGAGCTCATTTCGCAGCCCGGCGGACCGATCCAGTTTGGAACCCGGCGAAATTCCCCGGCCCCCCGGTCGGCACCGCGCACATGGCGCATCAATACACTGTGTGCCGCGCGCACAAGGCGGCCGGAAACAGGCAGGTCTTTGAGCAATCGTACACCTTCATCCAAGGCCATTCGATAATTGATGATCTCCCTGATGTCCGCCTCCTTTTCGCTGGGTAATAATTTGCTCCGTCCGCTTGCCTGGTAGGACAACACTTCCGCCATTGTGGCCTGGGTGCCTTCTATGCGGCTGGACAGCACCGCTTCCTGAATGGCCATTGGCGAGAGCAGAAGTCTTGGGTTGGGGATGCCCTCAAGCACACCGTCGAATCGCGCCAAGGCCGCGGATGCCGGGCCTAACAACGGCACGAGACGCTTCCAGTCAATGTCCTGGGGCGGGAATTTACCGGAATGGTAATGGGTCGTGACCATTAAGTTCCTTCCTGGTTGGAGAAAGTTGGCGCACGGAGCGGACCGCGGCCGCCGCGTAGCCGGAACATCGTGCCGCTTTACTTACAGATCCCGTTTTAGGAGAACAAAAATTTCATTTATTAAAAAAAGCAAGCACTTATCCGCTTTCAGTATAACGACTTAAATTTACCGCACAAATTTTGTGGGTCACTTTTTGGCGATTTGCGACCCACAAACCGGTTTGTGGGTCACGGATGACCCACAACGTTTAAGCCGGCGCCCGCCGCCGATCGCCTTGGCCGATCGCCTTATTGGTTATCCCAATTCTCCGGGTTACAAGAGAGGGTCCGTCTGATACATTTATCGGCAATGAAAAAGCAGAGCCCCGCACCCCATTGGTCAACTTGGATCGCCGCCTGCCGTGCCCGCATGATGCCCGGCCCGTTTCCGGTTCATTCAAATGGGGACGCGGCAATTGTGCGCCGCCCCCTGCTGCGCACGGCGGGCCGGAAAAACCGCGATCCGGGAAACCGTGAGCGGAGAAGCCGTGACCGGGCGATGGAGAATCCGGCGGCGGGCATTGCGGCATTAAGCCGGCCGCGGCGTGCGGCCATGGACGGGCGATACATTTCATCAGCGGCGGCGACAGGCCGGCCGATTTTTTTGCCTTGAAGATTCAACAGAAGGGGAATGGTCATGAAAAAGCTTGCTTTCCGGCCCGCGAGGCCCGCAATGTCCACAATGTCCGTGGCGCCCGTGATGCCCATTGTGCCCATGGTACTGCTGGCGCTGCTGGCGCTGCTATGGTCCGGGGGAGCGGCGTGCGGGGCGGGCGGATCGTTTTTTATAAAAAATGGCGACCGCGTCTGCTTTTATGGCGCGAGCATCACCGAACAGCGGTTTCATGCGGTGGATGTGGAAACATATGTTCTGACGCGGTTTCCAAAGCTGCATGTCCGGTTTGTGAATTCCGGTGTAGGCGGCGACGGCGTTGCCGGGGGATGGGCAGGCCCGATTAATCTGCGGCTCCGGCGGGATGTGTTTGCGTTCAAGCCTGATGTGGTGATCATTAATGATCTTCCGATGAATGACACGCGGTATCGGCCGTTTAACCCGAAAACCTACAGGGCGTTTTGCAAGGGGTATGTGCATATCATACGGTCTTTGCGGGCGCATCTGCCGGGCGTGCGAATTGTTCTTGTGGAACCGGCCGCATTCGATGATATCACCCATGCGCCGCGGTTTCCCGGAGGGGTTAACGGCGTGCTGCTTAAATATTGCGGATTTATCCGTAAGGTGGCGGCGAAGGATCACCTGTTGTGCGTGAATATGAACAGGCCGATGGTGGAGGTGTTAAAGGCCGCGGAGCGGGCGGACCCGGTGCTGGCGAAGCAGATTATTCCCGGGCGGCTGCATCCATCGGCGGCGGGGCAGCTGGTGATGGCGCAGGCGCTGCTTAAGGCCATGGGGGCGCGTGCGGTGGTGACGGCCGTGACCATTAACGCAAAAACACGGAGTGTTTCCGCGGCGGCCCATACGGCGGTAAGCGGCTTGGCGGATAACCGGGGTGTTTTATCCTGGAGGCAGGCGGACAGGTGTTTGCCGATGCCGGTTATGTCCTTGCATGAAAACTGGCCGCAGTTTCCGCCGATAGGCCTGTGGCCGGCCCCGGCGCCGGACATGGCCCGCACCAATCCGGTGACGGCGTTTACGATAAAGCTTTCGGGATTCATGCATGCGCTGGATCGTGAGCCGTTGCGCGTCACGCATTTAACCACGGCGGAATATGCGTTGCGGATTGATGGAAAGCTCATGGGAACCTTTACCGCGGCGGAGCTGGCACACGGGATTAATTTGGCGCGGTTGCCGACGCCGATGCTGGCGCAGGCGTATAAGGTGATGGCGCTGGCATGGGAGCGCACGCAAGTTCGCTTTACCTATTGGCGGCAGGTGCAGTTGCCGATGGCGGATATCGGCCAGCCGGGGTTGTTTCCGCTTAATACCAATTCCAGCGTTAAGGCGCGGCGGGCGGTCGGCGCGATCGGCCGGGCGTTTAACCAGCTTCAGACGCTGATAATCCGGCGACAGCGTATGGCGGCGCAGCCGATAACCCACCGGTTTCAGTTGGTGCCGGAAAATGGCGCCGCCGTGCCGCGGGTGCAGGCGCAGAAGCAGCGGGGCGGAAATTGAAGATTGAAGGCGGCAATGGCCGGGGCAAAGCGACGGGGTAGCGGGACAAGGTAGCGGGGACAGGCAAAAGGCCAAGGGAGCAGGGGCCGATAACCGGGCGAACCAATTCAAGATTTCCGGCAATTGGGACTTTGTTGTTTGCCGCGGGGAGTTGCCGACGGGGCGAATTGACACGCGGGGAGAACGGGTGTGAAATGAGCATTCAATTTTCTGCGGGTGCGGTAGTGGCGAATGGCCGGTGCGGCGGTTTGGGATGAGGTAAAGATGGCCGGGCAAATTCGTGAGGCGGTGATGGCTATGGATGATCCGGCAATGCGTGTGAAATTCCCGACCTCCGCGCTTTATGGGATGTGCGGTTCAATCCGGGGATTGTTAATGCGGAAAATACCAGC
>JAKBBN010000022.1 GCA_021808485.1 Planctomycetota bacterium
ATTCCTTACAGCACCACGGTGGGCGGTACGTCAGGCAATCCGTATGCCCTCTATTCCTGGACGGCGGTAATTCGGGAAGACCCGATTACTTTCGCCAATCCATCCGCGGTGCCCACCTGGGATGTTTACATTTTTGTATTTAACACGGGTGATATCAACAACATCTATGGCGGCTCTTCGCCGTTGCCCACTCTGTCCCCCGGCACGATCGGCGGGGGCAGTATTCCCATTGATACAATTGGCGTGGATATTACTTCCGGCCAAGTGGTGCGGGAAATTGTGGATCCCACCAGCGGCAAATACACGGCCATTGGGCTGACTTCCGGCCAGATTTCCGGCGATTCAATAGTTTACGCACCGCCGGCCACCGGCCAAACCAACGGCAAAACCACCAGCTCAAATCCCCAAACCGCCAGCCCAACAGTGTATGTGTATGCCACCACCATGAAGTTCTGATGGCCATGATTTACGAGTCCTGAACAATGAGTAATGTGATGCGTTACAAAGACAAAAAAACGGTGAACAAGGATCACAGCTTCCTGATCCAAAAGGACGCAGGCATTAGAATTGTCCCCGCCTTCATCCCATCCTGTGCCGGCTCTATCCCGGCGCCGCAGGCCCTTGAAAATCCATCATCGTCCTGCGTGGCCGATCCCGTCATCATCCCCTCGTCGTCCTCTGTGGGTAAAAATCGTCACGGTTTTACCCTTATTGAAATGCTTGTCGCCATGTCCATTCTGGTGGTGATGATGGGTGCTGTGGGGGAAATTTTTCAGCTCGCCGGCCACAGTGTTCGCGTGGGACAGGCCACGCTTGTTACCATGTCCGGCGTGCGGGCGGTGCAGGCGCAAATTGCCTCGGATATTCAGCATTTGGACCATGGCGGCTATCTGATTATCCGCCAGGGATTCTGGGCACCGCCATGGACCAGCGGCCAGGTCTATCAACCCGGTGATGAAGTAACGCCTGTCGGCACCGCGCCGGGCCCCGTGAGCCAGATCTATTTTTGCATCAAGGCCAATACCGCCAATGTTGGCAATCAGCCCGGATCGACAGCCACGCAATATTGGAGCGCTCCATACGCTACCGCGGCATCGCTCGCGCCGGCCATCCTCTGGCGGGATGATCAAATGACTTTCATCGCCAATGGTTCGTTTCACAGCCGCACGGGCAATAACTCCAGTTCACCTTTAACGGATTATGTCTCCTCCAATGCCGCGGCCATATGGTATGGTCAATTGTGGGTAAGCCAGGGATCAAACCAGCCATATGATTTGCCGCAAGGCACGGCCCTTCCACAAAATTACCCGCCTTCCGGCGCCACTGCCGGGCAGTTTTACCTGGGCCGGCACGTGTTTATTCTTTCCCCAAGCGCGGTCGCCGGCGGGTTTACTGATCCGGCGTTTAACAATATTACGTTCCCCGGAACCGGAAACCCCGCGACTTCCACGGCGACGGGTAACGGAGAAATCGCCGCACAGATTACCTCCTCCCGGTTTGATGTGGCCACCATTTCCCCCGCTGCCGCGGAAACCGCTATCGGCACTGCCGCATTGCAGACGGCCGCGGATGAATATTGCTACCGTTTTGCCAGTGTTTCATCGCCACAGGCTTCCACGCAAGCCGGAAACGGTCCGGCCGGTGCGGCATTGAACGGCTATTTCCGCATGACACCCATAATGCTGCAGGGGTGCCCCAGTTTTGCGGTGGATGTCGGTTATCAAAATGCGCTGGGCACGTTAACCTGGTATGGTCCGGATGCCAATTCCCTGGCCACCAATCCAAATGCCTTGGTCTATCCCAGTTGGAGTGCGGCGAATATTTCCGAAACCGCCGACAATTGGGATGAGCAAACGCTGGTCTTCAGTCAGGCCAATAAACAGTATTGGCCGGTGGCTATAAAAATCACCTACATGGTGACGGACCCTACCAACCGGATGAACCCCCAAACCATTACGCAAATTATAAATTTCCCGCAATAATACGGGGTCATCCCCGTCCCGGTCCCGTTGGGTGAACATGAATATTAACAGGTGCAATATGACATACAAAACTCGCCAAACCCTGACAAAAACGGCCCGCGAGTACCGCCGGCGGAACTCCGGCATGATATTGCTGCTGGTAATCGCCATCCTGGTTTTATTGGCCATTATGGGCAGCGTTTACGTGCTTATGGCCGGTGCGGACCGGCAATCGACCAATGCGTCCAACGGAAATGCCGACCTGGCAATGGCGCAAACGTCCGTTCTGAATATCGTACGCGGCCAGATTGGAACACAATTAACCGACGGCAACGGGTATTATCTCAACGGAACAACGCCCGCCAAGCCTTATGCCCGCACATGGGATATGCCGGAAATTGGGAACATCGCCTCTGCAGCGCCCACCAATCCAACTCCGTTTTATGAAGACAGCACTGATACCTACCGCAGCGAGCCGTGGCTGGTTTCCCTGCCGGTCTGGCTTTCGGATAGTTATCTTCCGCCAAATACGGATCTGCTCTGGACGGGTGTAAATTCATCGGCTATGCAAAGCTCCAATGCGGCGGTGGAAGTCGGCAATTACGCCGCTCAAACGCAAACGGCCCCCAATATCAGCGGTGCGGAAACCACGCCGCCGCTGGGTTTTACACCGGACGCGGCATTCCCGGTCAATTATCCAATCTTTTCCATGCTCAGCCCGTTTTTGTATGACCCGTCCACCGGGCTTAATGACATCGGCATTTCCTATCAATCCGCCAATGGCACCGCCGTGCTTTCCACCGGAACCAATGGAACCGTTTATGCTCCCAACGCGTCCGTGGTATTCCCCGCATGGAGCGGTTTTGGTTTTACAGGCGCACTAAATCGGCAGGGCGTGGACGATTCCTGCTGGAATCTGCTGCCGTACAGCTCGCCCAATGGCACGCGTTATCGCTTTGCCGTGCGCATTATGGATGAAAATTCCATGCTGAATGTCAATGTGGGCCAGGCCGCGGTGAATCCGGTGAATTTCGGCGGGCAATATTTTAACGGCTATGGTTTATCATATGAATATGATCCGGCCCTGCAGTACTTCACCACCAATTCAGCTGACGCCACGGTAGCACAAATGAACGTGATGGCGCTGGCCCGCAGCTACAATGGGGCTGTACCCAATTATTCGCTCCCCTCCGCCTGGCAATATGCACTCTGGACCCGCAACCTGGGCGGCAGCTATTCCACAGAAATGTCCCTGTTTGGTGTAAGTTCCAACCTGGCGAATCAGGCTTTTCAAGGCTCAATTCCCGCCACCGGCATATATTCCGGCACAGCCTCGCCTTTTGCCGATTCCCGCCTCGGTTTCACCCTGCCCAATACCTTTGGCTATAATCCGATTTATGCGGGCAGCTATTCCAGCGGCGGCCAGCCATGGAAAATGTTTTTTACCGCCAGTTCGGAAGACCGGCCTCTGCGCACGGAAATTGATGCGGTTACTCCACCCTTTGGCCTTGTTCCCACCGCTACTTATTCGGTTAACGGCGTCAACTGGCAGGAATGGCCGGCCAGCCCGGGTAAAATTTTTGCCAATGCCCCCGCGGATTCACCCGCCCTTATACAGGCCTCCGCCAATACCACGGCCACCGGTGCGGATGTGCCCGGCGGTGTCGCGTTAACCGCGGCACAAATCGCCCAGGCGATGGGTGAAACAGGTTTTACTCCCACGCAGGCATTAAACTTTGCCGCCAATTACATGACCTACCGCATGGGGGTAGCCCCCGGCGGCACCAACGGGCCGTCATTTATTGACAGCACCGGCCCGTGCGTCCGCGGGTATAACGGCACCAACGGCGATTTTTCCGGCATCGGTACTTTTGCCGCTCCGGCCAATCAACTGGTGGCGGGTGTGGCGGCGCAGCCCTTTATTGTTCAGGCCGCCGTGTACGTGCAGGTGGCCAAAACCGTTACCTACAGCAATTATGCCGTGGTTCTGTATAACCCATTTGGGGTGTCTTTGGATTTGTCCAACTGGCAATTGAATATTTATGACGGTGCAACCTATACCGGCAGCGTAACCCTGACCAAGGTTATCGTTCCAGCTGAAGGTTTTGCCGTAATTGAACAGTCCGCCGGCTCGTTTGCCACGCTCAATCCGACTTATACCTATCAGGAAGCCGGTCTTACGTTCAACCAAACGGGCGCTAAACAGTATGTGGTGCTTACGCGGCCGTCCATGCAGCGCGGCGGCGGTAAAACGCCGGCGCAAATGCCAGTGGATGAATTTGAAATTGATCCGTTGATGACCGGCACTCCTGGCACCTTTACCGGCGGCACGGGCACCTACACATTGCAGCGGAACTGTGTGCCAGGTGCAACCACTACCGCCGGGGATTGGTATTGCGATAATGCCGGACAGTCCATGAGCCCTGGCACATGGACAACGCTTGGCATCACCACAGGCACAACGAATGCACCCGCCTTCGGTATCCCGCTTTATGACCGCTTTGCCGATCCGGCCGATTGCCCGGGCTATTATGGCTCACCGGGATATGTGACCACGGGTGTCAGCGCGGCCACGGGATCGCCATTTTTGAACATTGCCGACTTTGACAATTGCCCGTTTTTGGCCAATATCGCCACTGCGGGGAAAAACGGCTATTTCCCCTTGAATATGCTTTCCTCGCAGGTGCAGTTCCTGGGCAAAAATGTCAATGAGCCGAACCCCAACCTGCAGTATGAAGCCAGCGCCCGTTTTGATTTTTATGACAATCCTTCCACGGGCGTCGCGCCGCCGGATCCCGCGGCCCTGGCACTGCTGGATTATATTTCATTTGATTCCGTATATTCCGACGGGTCGGTTAACGACGGCCCCAATCCGCGCAGTAAATTAACCGTTCCCGGTCGGATCAACATTAACACCGCCTCCATGCCGGTGCTGGAGGCGATGATCGGCTCAGTGGATTTCAACGCCGCCGGACTGGATTCGCCGTCCGCCCTGGCCACGTACATTAATCAATTCCGCCTGCGGCAGGGGGCGTTCAGTGCAGTCCCCGGTCTGGGCTTCCATTCCAAGGCGGAATTGACTTTCGTCCTGGCGACGGGGGCATTAAGCGGTGTTGTTCCATCAAGCATAAATGCCCGGGACAACGCCACCGGTTTTGCCGAACTTTACAACATGGCGACCGTGCGCAGTGATTCGTTTATCTGCTATACCTATATTCAGGCGCTGCGGTTGAATGAGGAATATCTGCAGAATGGCGGTGCCTACCACGTCACGGACTGGTATAACGCCTCGCAGGGAATCGCGCTTGGCAATGAAGGCTCCATCGGCACCACGGACAGTACGCAGAATGCCAGCGGCAATGCCATTTATCCGGAATTTATCCTTGAAGGGCAGAAGCGATTTGTCGCGTTAATTAACCGCACCAATGCCACGATCAATGGGGCGGGCGCCGGTTCAACCAATGTGCCGGACCCGCAGGTGGTTGCGGTTCAGGGAATGACCCAATAATTCAACTTTACGCCGGGAATTAACGATGGAGGCCGCTTGGCCTCCGCCGGCGGGGGGCCGCATTTACCCAGGACGGCCAGCCAAGGCTATTACGCGCTGCGCCAACCGCGCCGCCCGCGATGCCCAGCCATGGGCAGCGGCGAATTCTTAATAAAAAAAACCGCCGGCCTTGCCGACGGTTTTTTAATTTTTGGAGAACATGCCCTGCGTGGGGAAGCAGGGCATTGAGGTTTCTCAGGCCCGTGCCCGACGCCGTAAAAGCACCAGCGGCAGAAGCCCCAAGGACACAATAGCCAGGGACATCGGTTCCGGTGTGGAGATGGTGGCCAATGCATTAACCGCGGAGGCACCATTGATGTCATTCACCACTTGAACCGCCGGCAGGTTATTAACTACCAGGGTGTTTCCAAGGGAAAAATTGCCGGTAACCGCCGGGCTAAGATTGGCGAAACTTGAGCCGGCGACGGCGTACAGCGTGCCGGTCCCGGTGGATTGGTTGGTGAGGATGGCCGCGGAGGTTGCGGTGCCGGCCGGGGCGACATCCTGTGCCGAACCGGAAATTGATACACTGGCATTGCCGTTGGCGAATGAGTTAATCGAGCCGTCCGCCATCAGCAGTGTCGCGCTGGAGCCCGCACCCAGGGAAAAGTTATTATCCGTACCGGCGAAGGTAATGGAACTTGGATTGGCGGTGGTGTTACTCAAGCCCGCGACATCCAAAGCGAATTCCGTGGATCCAGCACTCGCGGATTGCGTTACCGTGATGGACTGCCAGCTGAAACCGCCAAAACTTCCACTGGCAAAAGTATTGCTGCCGGTTGATGTAAGCTGGGTCGTACCGGTATTTGTTGTGATGCTCACAACAATGCTGGCAAAACCGGCGGACGCCGCCGAAAGCACAGTTGCAGAAGCCGCCATTGCACACAGGATTTTGAACTTCATGGTCACTCTCCAGATAGGAAGCCAACAGCCGGTCATACGATGCCCCGGCTTTAATTATCCGCTGTTAACAGTGAGCCGGCGATCAGTATCCGCTGCAACCGGCCCACCGTTTTTACTGCTCCCCCCCCATACTAAAAAATCCGCTTATTCCCTGCTGCACCACGTGCATGTTGGAAACGCCAGACAAATTAGGGGCCCCGACGGAAATGTCGGGAAGGAGCAACAAGATCAGTTTAGTGCAACTCGTGGAGTTGGTCAAGAGAAATATTGAGAATTTCTTAAGTTTTTTTTAAAAATAATCAGGCTGGCAATCGCAATTATTCGTAAATACGTACATGTTGCTTTGGTTATTTTCCGGCCTGCCTCGCATGATATTTTCCACCGCGTGCCCTGGCTTTTGCCAGCGCGTTCCACAAACGGTTAAGATGCAAGCTGATTTGGGTTTACCGTTGAGCTTTGCCGACGGTTATGTACAGTTTAAGGTAGGTCATGCAGATTGCGTTTTCACCGTTAAACGGCCGATTCCCGGGGAAATCCGGTCTATCGCCCGCCCATAATTTCGGCTTGCAAGCAAGCCGGGCCGCGGCCGGCCGCAAAAGGCGGGGCATCTGGGCGGTCGGCGGAGTGCTTGTGGCCATGTGGGCGATCCGGGGATACGCAACCGCGGCTGCGGCGCCATCGCCGACGCTCGCGGCGGCATTGCATGACCTCTCGTCGGACCAGTATCAGCAGCGGCAACGCGGCGATAAGGAAATAAAGGCCTATTTTGCCCGCCAGATGACGCTGATGATCCACGCGGTGGGGCCGGAACGGGCCAATCGTGTCAACAAAATACTGCAGTTTAATGTGGAATTGGCGCGCTGGGCCAGGGCGGTGCTTGCACTGCCGCTCAAGCAGCGCCAGACAATGTTCGACTGGGGGCTTGATGATTCGCGCCTGCACATTGTGGCGGAAGCTTTTTCTCCGCATCCAAGTGTGCGGGCGGGGGCGGCAAAGTTTATTGCGCACTGGCCGGGGCCGAATGCCGACTGGCTGTTGCTGCGGCTTGTTTCCGATCCGCATCGCATGGTGTACCTTGCGGCCATGAATGCCCTGTGGAACCGCAAGCCTACCTCCGCAATTGTGCACGTCGTCTGGCGGAAGGTGATCGCCAACGGCGGCGTCTTTCCGGGGTATAATCCGGCGGGACGCTTTGTTACGTTTCACGGCCAGAAAATTCCGGTCCCCAAAAATAACAATTTCTGGATGCAACTGCAGGACAGCGTGTATGCCCAGGAGCTTATGAACCATTGGAATCCGCCCCAGCTCTCCGCCCTGCTTACGGCAGCGGCAAAAAACGCGGCGGAAAATCCCAATGGCCCGCTGGCCAATCTGTTCAGCAATGCGGGCAATTCGCAGGCCGTCGGTTATATGCGGCTGTTCAGAAAAGCCAGGCCCGTGCCCGCGGTACCCTATTTTCTGTACCTGCTTGCGGAACCCGTCAAATTCGGCAGCCAGATGAATTTCAACAATACCCCCACATACTGGGACAGCCGTACAAACGTTGCGTATCTGCTGGCGCTGGCCATGGGAAAAAAGAAATTCGATTCCCTGGGATTCTTTCATTCCACGCTGTTCGGCGGCCGCTGGATGTTTCACAATAAAGGCGCGGAGGACAAGGCGATTCGTTCCCTGGTAAAATTTTTCGCCGGAAAGGGAATCAAGCCATGGCATCCATCCGGCCGGGCGGCAACCCCCCGACCGCCCGGTGTGCGGGTGGTTCCGTCCATCCCGCCGCGTATCGGCGTGCCACTGCGGTCGCTGCCGGTGATTAACCGGCCTGTTCCAGCGGCCAAATAATGCGGTGAAAAAGCGCAGGCAGGCGGCGCAAGCCCCCGGCCGCCGCTCCGGCGGCAAGCTTTCCCGCAGGCGATGCTCCAATTTTTTATTATTATGATGAGGTTTTCATGACGGTGATCAATATCGGATCGGTGCAATGGAAGGCGGGACAGGATTTCCTGGTCATTGCCGGGCCGTGTGTCATTGAGAGTCTGGAGGTTTGCCTGACGATTGGGGAAAAGACCGCGGATATATGCCGCCGTCTTGGCGTGCCTTATGTTTTTAAGGCGAGCTTTGACAAGGCCAACCGTTCGAGTAAATCCAGCTTTCGCGGCCGCGGCATGGACGAGGGGCTTGGCGTGCTGGAACAGGTGCGGCGGAAGCTGGGCGTGCCGGTTACCACCGATGTGCATGAAAGCCCGCAGGTTTCCGCGGTGGGGGAGGCGGTTGATCTGCTGCAGGTGCCCGCCTTTTTATGCCGGCAAACGGATCTGCTGCTGGCCTGCGGCCGGACCGGCAAACCGGTGAATGTAAAAAAAGGACAATTCATGGCCCCATGGGAAATGGGCAACGCGGTGGAAAAGGTCCGCTCCACCGGAAACACGGGGGCCATCCTGACGGAGCGGGGCACATTTTTCGGCTATAACCGGCTGGTGAATGACATGACGGGAATTCCGCAAATGCAGGCGCTGGGCACGCCGGTATTGATGGATGCCACGCATTCCACGCAGCTGCCCGGAGGACTGGGCTCCGCCACGGGTGGGCAGCGGCAGTTCGTCGGGCTGTTGGCTGCGGCGGCAACGGCGGCGGGCGCCGACGGGTTGTTTGTGGAGGTGCATCCGGATCCGGAAAAGAGTCCGTCGGATGCGGCGACCATCCTGCCGCTTGAGCAGTTGGAAATGCTGTTAAAAAAATGCCTGGCGGTGCGCGCCGCGGTGATGTCCTGAGGGTTGTTATGCCGCAAATGTTGAGTAAATCCGACGTGCCTGCGGATGACGCCGCCCGTGGCCAATCCGCTTCGCCGTCCGGCGGCAGGCCGCCCCTGGCGGTGGTGCTGCTGGCATTGCTATCGCTGGGGCTGGCCGTTTTTGTGCTGGTTGCGGCGGTTCTGCTGTTTTTTGCGCCGCACAGTGCGGCGTTGCGCTGGTGTATGTACTGGGTTGTGCGGCTCGGTTTTATACCGATGCACGGCCGGATCGGCTCCGGCCGGCTGCCGACGCACGGCGTTGTTATCGCCTCGCTTCTGGTGTACATGGTGGTGTTTTTATTTGAAGGCTGCGGTATGTTGCTGGGCAAGGCGTGGGCCGAGTACCTGGTGCTGGTGGAACTGCTGCTGCTTTTGCCGCCGGAAGCAGTGGAAAACTACCGCCATACCGATTGGCTGCGGTTGGCCACACTGGTATTTAATGCGGCGATATTTGTTTACCTCGCCGTCCGGCGGGGGCGCGAATGGATGGACAAACCCGGCCGCCGGCGGAGCGGGGGGCCGGGGAAGGTGTAGCGGGCCGTAAATTATTTGATTTGCATCATTGTTTTATAAACCTGTCGGTCCGGGCTGAATAAAGGCCGATTTTTTGCGGGTACTGAATTCATGAAACCATTTTTGCGGCTGCTTCGTGGCGCGCGTCCCTATCGCATGCAGATTTTTTTATCACTGCTCTGCGCGATCGGTGTCAGCGTGTCTTACGCTTCAGGGGTGGCCACGCTCTACCCGGTGATGAAACTATTCATGAGTGCGGAAGGCGTTCACGGCTGGCTGGACCAGCAGATTGTCCGGCAGCGGCTGGGGATGCGGGTGGTGGACCTGACTTCCAGTGTCCGGAAAGGCCGACTGGCGATTGGCGTGGCGGGCGTGGGCCGCGGTGCGCCCCAGGCCATCCGCTTGTTGAAAGCCGGTGAACAGATACGCCGGGTCACGATTCAGCCGGGGCCCGGCCGGCCGGCAAAGACAGCCGATTCCTGGCTGCAGATGATGTCCATGCTTTCCACCGCCCGTGCGGGGGCGTCGGTGAATCTTATAACGGGGGCGGAAAGCGGCGCGGCGACGCGCACGCTGAGCCTACGGATGCCGGCATTGAACCTGCCATCACGGTTGCTCCGCGATGTTCTGGTATTGATGCCGGCAAGACGGATATGGGGCCTGGGGGTGGTGGTGCTGGCGTTTGTGGCGCTGTGCATTGTCGGCAGCCTGTTGCGATACCTGCAGACATTTATCAGCAGCATGGTGGCCAACCGGATAATTGTCGATCTTCGGCGCCGTCTCTTCCGGCATATCATGGATTTGCCGTATTCCTACACGGCGCAGCAGGGCACGCACGACCTGGTGAGCCGGGTGCTGATGGACACGGAATTTGCAGCCACCGGCCTGGGCGCCGTGCTGGGCAAGGCGATTCTTGAGCCGACCAAATCGCTGGGAGTGGCGGTGCTGGCGGTGATGGTGGATTGGCGGCTTTTTATCGGGATGCTGGTGATTCTGCCGGCCATGGGCGTGGTGATCCGCAAATACGGCAAAAAGATGATGAAGGGCAGCAAGCGGCAGCTTCAGGGCTGGTCGGATTTGACGGAAATCAGCAACGAAGCGATGGGGGGCATGCGCGTCGTCAAGGCCTACGGCGGCTCCGGATACGAACGTCGCAGATTCGCCGCGGCCAATCGCGAGCTGCTGTCCGCCATCCGGCGGATTCAGCATTATATGTCCCTGTCCCGGCCGCTCTTTGAGACGTTGTCCATTATCCTCGTGAGCATTCCGCTGATGTTTACCGCGGATTTGACGTTTCATCATCTGATCGGCAAGGAGAGCTTTTTTCTGCTTTTGGCCTGCCTGATTGCAATGTTTGAGCCGTTGCGCAAGCTAAACGACCTTAACAGCAAAATTCAGATAGCCAATGCGGCCGCATCACGGTGTTTTGAGATCCTGGACCTGCCGAAGGAAGCCAATATCGCCCCGGATATGCCGAAGCTTTCACGGCACAGATCGGCCATTGAATTTGAGGATGTCCATTTTCGCTATCCCAACAGCGCGGAGTGGGCGGTCAATGGGGTGAGCCTGACGGTGCCGTTCGGCTCGCGTGTGGCGGTGGTGGGGGCCAACGGATCAGGCAAGACAACACTGCTTTCGCTGCTGCCGCGGCTGTACCTTCCGGCGTCCGGCCGAATTCTTATCGACGGTGTGGATATTGCGTGCGTATCGGTCAGATCGCTCCGCCGCCAGATCGGCCTGGTTACTCAGGATGCGGTTCTATTTTCCGATTCAATTCGGGCCAATATTGCGTACGGATCACGCGCCGCGCCGGAGGATGCGGTGATGGATGCGGCAAGGCGCAGTTATGTGGATGAGTTTGTCCGGCAATTGCCCGAGGGATACAACTATCAAGTGGGGCAGTCCGGCAACCGGCTTTCCGGCGGGCAGCGGCAGCGTGTGGCCCTGGCCCGGGCGATATTGCGCGATCCATCCATCCTGATTCTGGATGAGGCGACCAGCCAGATTGATTCCGACAGTGAGGCGAAGATCGCCAAAGCACTGGAAGATTTCATGCACAACCGGACCACGTTTATCATAGCCCACCGCTTCAGTACGGTGATGAACGCGGACATGGTGGTTTGCCTGGATCAGGGCAGGATTGTGGGATGCGGAACCCATCAGCAACTGCTGGCGGATTGTCCGGCCTATCGGCGGCTGTATGAAAGCCAATGGGTGGACCGGGCCGGAAGCCCGCGCGAACAGATCGAATGGCAGCCGGACTGAGGCGAATGGCGGCGGTGCGCGTCAGCGCGTCCGGCCGCCGGCGGGTTAATCCTCGGATATCGCAAAATCCGGATGCCGTTGCCGTACCGCATTCAGATAAACCGATTTATACCCGTTGGCGGCGGTTTGGGGAGTGCAGGCATCCCGCAGGATGGTTGCGCGCCGCCGGAATTGTTCCAGCAGGGCGCTGTCCGACGCCACGGCCGAGATGGCGTCAGCCAGATCTTTTACCGGAATCTGCCCGCTGGAAAGCCTGATGATGATTCCCGCCGGCCCGTCGGCGGTGGTGAGCATGCGACGGATATCGCCGATATCCGTCGCGATCATCGGACGCTCGGCGGACAGGCATTCCAAGATGACCAGGGGAAAGCTTTCACCGCTGAATCGCGTGGGCAAAAGACCGATATCGGCGGCTGAAAAAAGGGAAACGATATCATCGCGGAAGCCAAGAAAATGGATAAAGGGGCGTTGTTCCCGCGGGGCGAGGCGGTCAAATTCCGGACCATTGCCGGCCAGCAGCAGATGGATGTCGCGACCGGAATTTTCACGGGCAATTTCAACGGCGTTAATCGCCTCCACCCAGCCTTTTTCCGGCAGTGCCCGGCTTGCAAGGCAGACGAGAAACGCGGACCCGGGTACATGGAGTTCGCCGCGGCTGACGGTACGCGCCTCGGGCGGCGTGGGCGCATTGGAAATTCGCGTCATTCTCTTGGCCAGCAGAAAATCGGTGGAAAACGGGGCGAGATTTTTTTCCGCGGCGTAACAGAGCCGGTCAAGGCGGAGCTCCAGCAGCTGCAGTAAATTATGAAGGGTGCCTGCGTCCATCCCTTCGTACATGCCGTGCGTGGTGGCGACCAGGGCGCATCGGTCGTGGCCGGCCAGAAGGTGGGCGACGGTGGCATCCGCCCAGGCGTGATGCGTGTGCAGCACGTCGATTTCCATGTCATCAATGACGGGCGGCAGATAAGTCAAATCTTTCAATTCCAGAAGCGGAATGTCACGATGCAGACGATTGCGGATGGCGTCAATTGTCGGTTCGCGGTTGAAATTGAGAAAAGTGACATTGCAGTTCATCGTCCGCAGTGCGTTGGCCAGGATGATCGGGAGGGTTTCGCCGCCGCCGCTGGTCAGGGCAAATCCGCCAAGCATGACGTTGATCCGCCGCGCCGCGGGAGGCGCCAGCCGGCAATAGGTTTCGTCGATAAACGAATCGGATTTTTCCGGATGATTATGCCGCCAAAGCTCCTTGACCAGTGCAATATGCCCCCGCCGTTCTTCCGGCGAGATGCGATAGCATGACTGGGCGAAGCGGAGGACATGTGCGTGCTCGCGATAAAAATCATCCGTCTTATGGCGGCTGACGGAGGTGTTGGCGGAGTGCTGGCGGTAATAATTGAGGTATTGGTTGCGGAAGCCGACAAGCCCGCCGCGGCATAATTCCAGGTAAAATATCCAGTCGCCGCAGACCTTTAGATCCGTCCAGCCGCAGGTCCGCAGCGATTGCACGTCATGCGGTCTGCGGAAGACGGCCGAACTGACATTGGGAACAATATTTTTGAAAACCCATGCCCGGCGGACAATGGCCGCCGCCGCCATGATAAACGGTTCTTGCCACAAGTCGGGTGATACGTTGTGCAAATATTCGTCGGTGGTCCAGACGACACGATCGGTGCTGTCGATAAACCGGGTTTTGCAGAAGGCCAGCCGCACCGCCGGATCGGCGAACATCGGAACGAGGCCGGCGAGGAATTCTCCGTCGGAAACGTCGTCTGATTCCGCGATCCAGATCAGGTCGCCGCGGGCCGCCATCATTCCCTTTTCCCATTGCAAAAATGGCGAGCCGGAATTTACCGGATTGCTGATAAGCCGTGTGTTGTCCGGATGGGCGGCAAGGTATTCAGCCAGCAGCTCCGCGGTCCGGTCCGTGGACTTGTCGTCCAGCAATATGACTTCAAAATTCCGGTAGGTCTGATTGGCGATGGAATCAAGCCGTGCCTTGAGGAACTGTGCATGGTTGTACGCCGGCACAATGATTGAAACCATGGGGGCAAAATCAACGGGTGCGGCGGGAAGGCGGAACGGAGATCCGGCTTGCGGGGAAGGCGCCCGGCGCCCGCGGCGGCTGCCCGGTACGCCGGGCCATACCGGCATCGGTTTGCGCATGAGAAAATAGCGAAAGGGCCGGGTATTCTTTCGCACTTTTCTGATAGATTGCAAAATTCCCCAACGATCGCGCAAGGGAACCGTCATCTGCCGGTGTGGATCCAATTGGGCCTGCGGATGCGGCGGCATAAAATCGCCGTGGAATCCGGCGCCCAGCCCCAAACGTTTGCCCCATCGGCCCATCTCGCGGATCGGGCGTGTGAGCTGCCGACGAAGCTGATCGGCCGTTCGGCGGCCCGCGTGGGACAACGCCGTCCGGAGTGTGGTCAGCATCGCAGGGTCCTTCCCGGTTCCATTCTCCGGAGTTGTTGCAGGGGCCGTCCTGGTTTCACCTTCGGGAACTGTTGCGGGGGCCGTCCTGGCTTCACCTTCCGGATCTGTTGCAGGGGCCTTCTCTGTTTCAGCCTCCGGAGCTGTTGCCGGGGCCGTCCCGGTTCCGCTCTCCGGGACTTTTGCCTGGTCCTGCTGGCGGGCCAGTTCGTTTTTCAAATGCACTACCGCCTGCCATAGTTCCGTGATCAGACCGTTGCGGTAATCCTCCGTGGCGGCAAATCCCAGCAGACTTACAGGTAGTTGCGGCATATCGCCGTTTGTGGCGATGGTTAAAAAATATCGCCACCAATTGTCCGATGCGGTTTCATTCCATAACGGTTGGCCATCAACGGTGATGAGTTCATAGCCGGGGCATTGCGGATGAAACGGCGCAATTAACGATCCATAAACGACGCGCTGGCCAAAATGGGTGGATAGGTTGAAATGGCGGGCCAGAAGTGTTTTGAACTCATCAAAGTCCAGCTCTTTGAGATGAAACGGATTCGGATGCCCGCCGGCGGCGGTGTAAACGCATTTATTTGGGGTGGATATCAGTAAAAATCCGTCGCCGGTAAGCACCCGCCGGATTTCCCCAAGCATCTGTTCCTGCTCGCGGACGTGCTCAAGGGTTTCAAAGCTGACCACGACATCAACGGAGCCGGTCGGCAGTGGAATGGAATCACACCTGCCTCCCAGAAAGGTTAGATTGGATTGCGGATAAGTCGCCCGGGCATGCTGAATGGTCTGCGCATCGATATCCACACCCCAGACATGCGCGGCGGATTTGCCCAGTATGGCGGCGCCGTACCCTTCACCGCATGCAATATCCAACACCCGTTTGCCCGCCGCCAGTTTTGCGGCAAGATGATAGCGGTGGCGGTGTTCCAACTCTATCTGCCCTTCGATTCCCGGTATATAACGCTCGCCAGTGAACGGCAACTGATCTATCGAGGGCATGCAAAAAACTCCATCTCCAATCGATTCTATACTTGCACGCATTACTTCGCCAGAGGGTCGCCCGCCGCTGATGGACCGGAAATGAATCACACTTGAAAATCCGGGTGGTGATTGCGATCGTTTCCGATCATGTCCGTTCCGGCGACTGCAAACATATATCAATAGGGATGAAAGAAAATAAAATTATTATTGATCCCGTCCGGCCGTCCGGCGTTCGGAAACATGGGTGCGGCGGATCATGGTGATGAGGAATAATCGCATGCCTAACGGGCGGACATTTACCGCGATGCAGGACGGCCATTCGCTTCGGCGTAGAACAGGGCGGAACCGTGGAAATATTTTTCGGAAAAACAGATCGCACCCGGCCATTCGCAGGCAGCAGGGGGCAGGCATCGTCTGTTCCACCAGGCGGCGGGCCGGGCGCGATTGGCCGCGGGTCGCGGCCGTTTTGTTGCATATCGCGCGTGCGGTCAAAGGAAGTTGAATCGGCCCAGAACGGTGTCTCCAGTGGTAAACGCAATAAAATAGGGTATCTTATTTTGACCGGCCGGCAGGATGGAAGCAGTGCAACCTCACGCAAACCATCTTAAGTATTGGAAAAATTCTACGCGGAGATATTCATGAGTCGGAATCTAAAACCAATTGCTTTGCTGATGCTTGGCTCTATTTTCCTTGTGGGTATGGCCGGTCGTGCCACGGCCGCTCCGCGAACAAAAACCCTGCTCTCCGGGCCGTGGAAAATTCGCAAGGCTGTACTGCTGCCGCTGAATCACGCCGTTAACATTACCGCATGGCGATGGCGCTATTCCAATCTGGGAACGGGTGAGCCGCCGGCGGCATACACGGCCCGTCCGGCGACGACCCATCGCTGGCACGGGCGCTATGCGATCGGTCGGCAGGACTTATTTGGCGGTAAACAGGGGTACGCCTGGTTTAAAACCACGTTGCCCCGGTTGCCCGCCGGTCTGCATATGCTGGAATTTCAGGGGGTGTCCACGCGGGCGGTGGTCTATTTAAACGGCAAATTGTTGACGGATCATCGGGGTGGGGCGTTCTGGTTTCAGGTGCCGCTGAACATCGCGTGGCACAATCAGGGGCCCAACACCTTGCGCCTGCTGGTGCATATGACCAATCCCGGCGATAAAAGCCCCACACTCAAGCCCGTCACACTGGGCAATGCCGCCTCGGCGGACTTTCCACCCGTCCGGCCGCCGGCGGCCGGCGCCGCAGGCTGGCAACGGGTGCTTGTTCCCAACGATTTTGTGGTGAACGGAAAATTCGATATTCATGCCAATGGGTCCCATGGCTACCTGCCGGTGTACCCGGTCTGGTACAGCCGGTCATTTCAGGTGCCGGCTTCAGACAAGGGACGATCCCTGGAACTGTATTTCGGCGGCGTATTGTCCGATGCGGTTGTGTATGTCAACGGTATTCAGGTGGGCGAACATGCGGACGGTTACTCGCCATTTCAATGTAATATTGCCGGCGCGGTGCATTACGGCGGGAGCAATTCACTGGTGGTGTATGTTGATCCGAGGGCCACGGAAGGTTGGTGGTATGAAGGCGGGGGAATCTATCGCAATGTGTGGCTGATGGCCAAACATCGTCTGCACATTGCGCATTGGGGGACATTTGTAATGGCCAAAGTTCCGGGCCGCATACGTTATGACGGCAATGGCGATCATGCCGACGCGAGCCTGGTCATTCAAACCACCGTCGCCAATCAGCGGCGGCAGGCGGAATCCATCATCGTGGTATCACAAATTGTAAATCCGGCGGGCAAAATTGTGGCGAGCGTCCGCAGCCCGCAAACCATCGGCGCCGGGCAAACCGTCACCTTTAACCAGACGGCGCTGGTGCTTGATGCGGATTTGTGGTCCCTGCATCATTGCGCGCTTTACAGCCTGCATTCGGCGCTGATCGCCGGCGGCGGAACGGTGGATGCAAAAACCACCAGTTTCGGCATTCGAACCATTCGTTACAGCGCCAAGACCGGATTTTACCTTGACGGCCGGCATGTGGAGCTTGACGGCACCTGCAACCACCAGGATTTTCCGGCCGTGGGCGTGGGCGCACCGGCGGATTTGTGGTGGTGGCGGGTGGCGCGGCTGAAATCAATCGGCTCCAATGCGTATCGCTGTTCGCATAATGCGATGAACACCGCGCTGTATGACGCATGCGATCATCTGGGCATGCTGGTCATGGATGAAAACCGTGAAATCGGCGATACGCGGGAAGGCGGCAGTTACGGCCGGGCTAAATCCGGTGTGGGCGTGCCGTATGGCGATAATCCGAATCTGCAGGCGCTTGTCCTGCGGGACCGCAATCATCCTTCGGTGATCATGTGGTCGCTGGCGAATGAAGAAGTGCGGATACAGGGTAATGCGTTCGGCGCTAAAATTTTCCGCCATATGATGAAGATCGTCCGCAAGCTTGACCCCACGCGTCCGATTACCAGCGCCATGAGCGGCGGTTATCCCAACGGTTTTGCCCGTGTGGAGGACCTGCTGGGGATCAACTACGCTCCGTGGAACTATATTAAGATGCATCAGCAGTTTCCGCATTTCCCGATTTTCGGCAGTGAAGTGGGCAGTTCGGAATCCGACCGCGGCGTCATGGCCAGCAACGCGGGGGCCGGTCTTGTAACGCAATACACGGTGCACAGTTCATGGTCGCAGTTGCCGTGGAATACATGGCAACCGATCGGTACGCAGCCCTTCGTGGCCGGCGGGTTTGTGTGGACCGGATTTGATTACCGCGGCGAACCGACGCCGTATCAATGGCCGGACATCAATTCCCATTTCGGCCTGCTGGACATTTGCGGTTTCGCCAAGCCGGATGCGTATTACTACAAGGCCTGCTGGACGCGTAAACCGATGGTGTATATCCAGCCGCGGTGGGATTTTCCGCATAAGGCCGCCGGCGCCCCGATTACGGTTCGCTGTTTTTCCAATTGCCCACGGGTGGAATTGTTTTTCAACGGCCGGAGCCTGGGAGCCAAGCCGATGCCCGCATTTAAATATGTGGATTGGACGGTTCCATGGCATCCCGGAAAGCTGACGGTAAAAGGTTACGCCGCGAATGGCCGGGTTGCCCGCTTCAGCGTGCAGACGCCGGGTCGGCCGGCGCGCATCAAGCTGTTTAACGAATGGCCGCATACGCTCGCCGACGGCTTGAGTATCGCGCCCATCGGCGTGGAGGTGCTGGATGCCGACGGCCATGTGGTCGTCGGGTCATCGGCGAAAATCAGTTTCAGCGTTTCCGGCCCGGGCACTATCGCGGGAACTTCCAATGGCGATCCGGCCAGCCACATACCCAATGCGGCCGCGTATTCAAGGGCCTTTTTCGGCAAGTGCATGGTGCTGGTGCGCAGCGGCACGCGGCCGGGCGCCATCACGGTGACGGCCCGCTCCGCGGGTCTGCCCGCGGCAACGCTCCGGTTCCGCACCGCACCGGCGCATTGAAGGACGCCGGTATACTGGCGTCCAACCGGTCAGCCGTGTAACATTCCGGTATTCGCCGGAGATGTTTGCATGGCCGTACAGGTTGAACTAAAACGTATCATCATCACGGAAACGTCCGATCAGCAGTTCATTTTCCTTAAGGAAGTGGATGGCGAGCGCGTGGTGCCGATCGTTATTGGTTCATCGGAAGCCCTGGCCATAGACAATCGCCTGAAGGGGACGGAGTTTTCCCGGCCCATGACCCATCAACTCATGGCCAGCATTATTGAACAGATGGGCGGCAAGCTGGAGCGCATTTTGATCAATGATCTGCAAAAGCACACGTTCTTCGCCCGGTTGGTGATCCGGCTTAACGGCCGTTCCATTGAAATTGATTCGCGGCCCAGCGATGCCATCGCCCTGGGTGTGGCGGGCAATGTGCCGATTTACGTGGCGGAGCATGTGCTGGACGAAATTGCCGGCGAATCGCAATAAAGGCGGGCGGTCCGCCATACGACGGCCTGTTGGCCGGGTGCGCGGCGGAACAGTCCGCTTATCCCCAGCGGATCAGCCGGGGTTCCAGCCGCAATTCAATATCCGGATGATCCGGCAGCACGCGCAGGGCGAATCCCTGCTGGCCGCATACCGCGGCGTTCAGTGCGCCGACGTATTGATAGACGCCCTTTTCCAGCACCGCGCCCAGGGCCATTTCGTGGGATCGCGGATCACTTATATCCCCGGATGGATCCGTTTGGCCATAGTAAATTTCCACACGCACATGCTGCGGATTGATTGCGCCAAGTTCCACCACGGCCGTGACCTTCATGCTGTCGCCGGTTTTCAGGGCGGCCTGAAGCGGTGCGTCCACACTGCGGATTTTTACCAGCGGCCATTGATCCGTGAGTTCTTTTTTCCACGCCGCCAGGGCCGTGCCGCGGGAGTTGGCGTTTTCCGTAAGCCCTTCAAACATCTCGTGCCCGGACAGGTAAAATGACTGGCAGTACTGCTGCACCATCCGGTTGGTATTAAACGTGGGGCAGATCGTCTGGATGGAATTTTTCATCCGCCGGATCCAGTGCCGCGGCAGGCCGTCGAGTCCACGGTCGTAGTAAGTGGGGATCACGGATTTTTCAAGCAGTTCGAAGAGATTGCGGCTTTCCATTTCATCCTGGTAGTCATCATTGGAATATTCCTCGCCGTTGCCGATGGCCCAGCCGTTTTCACCGTTGTAGGCCTCGCACCACCACCCGTCGAGCACGCTCAAATTCAGCACGCCGTTGATGGCCGCTTTCATGCCGCTGGTGCCGGAGGCTTCCATCGGCCGGCGGGGGGTATTCAGCCATACATCCACACCCTGGGTCATATGCCGGGCGATATTCATGTCATAATCTTCAATAAAGACCATGCGGGTTCGCACATCTTCGCGCTGGCAGAATCGGACAATGTCCTGGATATACCGCTTTCCGCCGTCATCGCGCGGATGCGCTTTTCCGGCAAAAATGAATTGAATGGGACGGTTGTTGTCCTTGAGCAGTTTCATCAACCGGTCCGGATTACGCATCAGCAGCGTGGCGCGTTTATACGTGGCAAAACGACGGGCGAAGCCGATGGTCAGAACCTTGGGGTCCAGGATCTCATCAATTCTTTGAAGTTCCTGAATCATGTTGCCCTGCCGGGAAAGCATGTCCTTCATGCGCTGGCGGGCAAAATCGATCAGTCTTTCCTTGCGCCGTTCATGCGTGCGCCACAATTCTGAATCCGGAATGCGGTTGGTGCGCGCCCAAACGGTATGATCCGCGGGCCGGTCAGACCATTTCGCCCCCAGATACTCCTGATACAGGCGGGCGAATCCTTCACTGAGCCAGGATTGCGTGTGCACGCCGTTGGTGATGGATGTGATGGGAATCTCGTGCGGCGGCACTTCCGGCCAGATACGCTGCCACATCCGCTGCGACACCAGTCCGTGCAACGCGCTGACGCCGTTGCAGTGCCACGCCATCCGCAGGGCCAATACGGTCATGCCGAAGGATTCATGCGGATCTTCGGCATTCACCCTTCCGAGAGCCAAAAACTCCTCGCGTGAGATCTTGAGTCGGTCATGGAAGTTGGCAAAATAGTGTTCAATCATATCCCGCGGGAAAAAGTCGTTGCCGGCCGGCACCGGCGTATGCGTGGTAAACACATTGCTGGAGGCGATAATTTCGCGGGCCTGGGCAAAAGTTAATTTATCCTGTTCCATCAACACGGCGGTGCGTTCCAGCGCCAGGAATGCCGAGTGCCCTTCATTCATATGGCAGACGGTCGGCTTGATGCCCAGTGCGGCCAGTGCCCGGGTTCCGCCGATGCCCAGGAGAATTTCCTGCCGGATGCGCATATCCTGATCGCCGCCATAAAGCCGTGCGGTAATCGCCCGATCTTCCGGCCTGTTCTCCGGTCGGTTAGTGTCCATGAGATACAGGCTTACACGACCCACATTAACCTTCCAGATTGCCGCATGCACCAGGCCGTGCGGGTATTCCACCTGAATGACAACCTGCTTGCCGTCCGGGCCGATCGCCGGTTTTATCGGCATTGCGAAAAAGTCGTTTTCCGGATTTCGCTCCTGCTGCCAGCCATCGCCGTTGAGATATTGATGAAAATATCCTTCGCGATAAAGCAGCCCCACGCCCACCAAAGGCAGGCCCAGCTCGCTGGCGCTCTTCAAATGATCGCCGGAAAGTACGCCCAGGCCGCCGGAGTAAATCGGCAGCGATTCATGCAGACCATATTCCGCGGAAAAATAGGCGAAAACGGCCTTGCTTTCGGGATAATTAATGCTAAACCAGGTCGGCTGGCTTATATAGCTGTGAAATAGATTGGCCACGCGGGACAAATGCGAGAGAAAGCCTTCATCTTCCGCGGCCGCTTTGAGTTTGTCCTGCCCCACAAGGTTAAGCAGGCGAACGGGATTATGATTGGTTTGTTCCCACAGGTCGGGGTCAAGGCGGTTAAACAGGTTGACGGCTTCGTAGTTCCACAATGACCAGACATTAACAGCCAGCTCATTGAGAGCGTCAAGTTTTTCCGGAATGGCGGGAACAACAACAAAACGGTGGATGGTAGCCATGAACACTCCAACAATGGTCCTATAATGCCTCTGTCCCTCCAATGATCAATCGGGGCACTTTTGACCTGCCATTCCGCCGTCACGGATTGTAATGGAATTTTCCGGCGGCGTCGCCCCCTTCTTATCGGTCAGCCGGGGAATATCGTTTAGTCCTTTCGGAATACCTATCCTATTTATTATTCGCGATTACGATGCAATATTGGCTTTTGCACTAATCCGGCCATTCGCCGGAGAAAACCTCCATTGCGGGGCCGGTCATGTAGACGCAGTCATCCGCTTCGCTCCATTTCATGGCCAGCCGTCCGCCGGGTAAATTCAGCAGGACGATCCGGTGGGATTTTTTCGTCAGGACTCCTGCGACGGCCACGGCGGCGGCACCGGTACCGCAGGCCAGGGTGATGCCGCTGCCGCGTTCCCAGGTTCGCATGGTGACTTCATCAGGGGAATGCACCTGTACAAAATGGGCGTTGACGCGCCGCGGGAACAGTGTGTGGCGTTCAATCATCGGGCCGATGATTTCCAGGGGGATTTTGTCCACATGCCGGCAATAGAATACCACGTGCGGATTGCCCGTGCTTACGCAGGTCATATGATCTTCCAGACCGGAGGTCTTAATCCAGTCTGTACCGGCGGTGGATTTATCCAGTCCAAGCGTGCTGATGGCCGGAAAGTTCACAATTCGCTGCTGTCCGGTGATCATCACCGGAATACGCAGGGGTTCAAGAATCGGCTGGCCCATGTTGACCGTCACCTGGTTGACCTTGCCATGCTGCATCCAAAGGTCCAGGGTAAGAACACCGCAACCGGTCTCAACGCGCATGGGGTTGGCTTTGGCCAGTTGATGATCCCATGCATATTTGGCGACGCACCGCACCCCATTGCCGCACATTTCAGATTCGCTGCCGTCCGCATTAAACATGCGCATGCGCACATGTGCGCCAAGCTGCCGGGCTTCAGCCGTCGGCTGGCAGATCAGGATCAGGCCATCCCCGCCGACGCCGAAATGACGATCCGCAATGGTAACGGCAAGTTTTTCCGGCTCTTGAATCGCCTGATTGGTGGCATCCACATAAACATAATCATTGCCGATGCCGTGCATCTTGGTGAATTTCATTTAAGCTCCGATAACTAAAACCCATCAGCAGGCCGCTTCCGCGGTTTCAATGCCGATCCGGCTGGAATTGTACGCTTAATCGGCCTTTTCGGCATTGGTCACCAGACCGGGGGCATCACGCCATACAACAGCGGATAGCAGGTCCGTGCGGTCGCGTTGGACGATTACGTCGGCGAGTCGGCGGGTGGATTCCACAAGGCGGGCATTGGGCAAGTCTATGCGGCGGACCCAGTCTTTGGCTTGTTCAACAGTTTTTCCACCGCTGATGTGCCGGTTCACCAGGTTGGTGACGATGGTGGGCCCGGGGGCTTCCACATAAATGCGAAGATCAAAGAGATCGGCAATGCCGGCATAGGGCGGCACGTTCACCAGCAGGTAGTTACCTTCAACCAGCACCAGATTATGGACCGTTGATATGCGGAGGGCATTTGGAACGACATCGTGCAGTCTGCGGTCATAATCCGGCCAGGCGAGCTTGTCATTGCATCGGCGGACATGGCCAAGGAGCCCGCGCAAAGCTTCGACATCAATGGTTTCCGGCGCACCCTTGCAGTCAATCATGGGGATGCGGTCGCCATTTCGCATCAGCAGCGTTTTTTGATTCAACACGTGTCCGGGATAATGAAAGCCATCCATGGGCAGGGCGATTGCCTCACTGCCGGGGATAAAACCCTTGGACGCCATCCATGCCACCTGGGCGGCAAAAAATGACTTGCCGGATCCCGGCGGACCAACCACCGCCACCATAAGCCGTTTGGCATGCTGCTTCTGCAAGTCAACAAGTCGGCCCAGCAGCGGCCGCCAGCAGTCATTCCATTCGGATGCGCGAATGTGCATGACGGTTTCCCGTCCGCCGAAATGCAGCGTTACATCCTTGTTGAGGAACCACGGAAATGGATCAATTCCTTCCATCAATCCTCCTGAAAAGTGCCCGCCGGCCGACAATGTTCCGCGGCATGTGCAATGTCGGGAGAAGCGGGGCGACATGATGGTTGTTTTGTTGCATTGCGCGTATCTCTTAAGCGGCCCGTGGTCCGGCATCGATGCGTTCAACGGAGCAGCAAACAGGGTACCATGGGTCTATTTCCCGGTTCGGTTCTCCAATTTTCCGTCTGACGAAACAGATAAAGAGCCGGTTAAGTGCGCAGACGGATCAGCGGGAACTACTGCGTCGGCCGCCACCGGTGATAATCGACCATTGTATATCGGCGGAATATTCGAAGAAGATGAAACTTCACTGGACAGTGGCGGTCGTTGTAGCATCATTATCGGACTAATCGCCAGGTTTATGTAAAACCATGGGATATCAGCGATACCCGTCAATTCTCTTTCGGCGACCGAGCAGGGTGTGAGCCCACTACCCGAATATTCAGCATTGTGATCAATATCCTTCAGGTAGACGGGGTTATGCCGTACGTTGCCGGACAAGTAGGAGGCCTGCATCATGGGCCAATTTCGAGCGTTGTGCACCGTTACAGGTGGAAGTGTCCCCCAATTGCGGCTAACGGTATAGCTTGTACCGGGCACGACCATCGCGGCCGGTGGCGATGAATTTTGGCACTGACAACCCGCAATCGCGGCCATGCAGCCAAGTAGAAGCGATCTGCCAATTCGGCCGGTGAGCGACCGTGCAGGTAATGTTGCCCGCCCGCTGAATGTTTCGTTCCGCATGTGCCAATCCTTTCGCCCAGCGTTTTCGAAGCATTCTATGGCTGGGGAAGTGGATTGAAAAGAACCCGACGGCCGCGAAGCCTTGGATGGCACAGATGGTTGCAGGCTTGTGGGTTGACCGGTCTAATAGATTCCCGTGTATTTTATGCGGAGCATTTCATGACAAGCAGAAAAAGTTTGACTTTCAGACGTTCCCGCTTAAGCAGAACGGGTCTGCCGGCACTGACCGCGATGATTGCAACGGCTTTGGGCACGGCCGGATTTGCCGCAGGTAATGCCGCGTCACCTGTGCGGATAACGGCAAAATGGAGCGATGTGACGGGGGTTTCGCACGCCACGCCGACGCTGCAGGTGGTGGTGAATCCATTACTGCGACCGGAATCGCCGGTTTCCCGCAGGGCACTCGCGGCGGTCAGGCGGCTGGGGGCCAATGATGTTCGATTTGTGCCGTGGCTCCCGTACCCGCGTTTGGCGGTCGCGGAGCTAAAACCGCCGCTCAACGGCCAAACCAGCTGGAATTTCAAGTTGATTGATCCGATGGTGCGGGCCTTCATGCATGCCACGCGCGGACACGCGGTAATTATGAATTTCAGCACCATTCCGCAGTGGCTGTTTAAAACCCCCAAACCGGTTGCGTATCCGCACAACCCGGATCAAGTGGATTGGGGCTATGAACAGGGCACGCACCTGGGCAAAGGAGGATTGAAAGCGGTTGCCGATTATTATGCGCGACTGGTGAGTTGGTACACACGCGGCGGGTTCCGTGATGAGGCGGGAAAATGGCATCGCTCGGGTTACCACTACCAATTTGCGTGGTGGGAAGTTCTCAATGAGGTCGAATGGGAACACCATATGAGCGTGCAGGTGTATACGCGGTATTACGATGCAATTACCGCAGCAATTCACCGCGTGTCGCCGAAAACGCGTTTTGTGGGCATGGCGCTGGGGGAACCGGGGAAGGATGCGGGCTGGTTTAAATATTTTCTTAATCGGAAAAATCATGCGCCCGGAACACCCTTGAATATGATCTCCTATCACTTTTATGCCCAGCCGGGCACGGCGCCGCCGGCGTCATGGCCGGGTATATTTTTTCGGCAGGCCGGACAGTTCCTGGGCACGGTGCGCATGGCGGAGAAAATTTGCCGGAAGCTTTCACCGGGCACGAAAACGGATGTTGACGAGCTTGGATCCATTCTGCCGCATGATACCGATGCGCATTTATGGCGGCCGATTCCGCACGCATACTGGAATTTAAGCGGTGCCATGTACGCGTATTTGTATGCCAAACTGGCGGCTATCGGGATTAATGTGGTCGGCGAAAGCCAATTGATCGGTTATCCGAGCCAATTTCCGAGCGTGTCCATGGTGAACTGGCATACCGGTGTGCCCAACGCACGTTTTCGCGTGCTGGAACTGCTGGTCAGGAATTTTGGGCCGGGCGATAAGATGGCCGCCACGAAGGTGCGCGGGGGTGAAAAATCCGCGAAACGCACCGGCTCGGCCATATTTGCGCAGGCATTTATCACAGGCAATGGCGCACGAAAAATTCTGATTGTGAACCGGGCCGATCAGGCGATTCCCATTACATTGCCCGGGGCGGGCAACGCCGAGTTGCAGTGGGTGGACCAGAAGACCGGATCGCGCCCGCCGGAGAAGCGGCGGCTCGCAGGCAATCAATTCGTGCTTAACGGTCTTGGCGTGGCGGTGGTCAAATTAATCAAGTAGCGGTGCGGCGGCTTGCAAAGAGAGTTTCATCGCCGCTGCCACCGCCGCCTTGTTAAATCGATCCGATACATCGTTCGCCGTCGAATGCGGTCGTTTGACGGCTCACGTTATTCTTCCTTTGCGGATGGTCTGTTTGCCGGCCTCAACGGCGGCACTTCCGCTCCGGTACACCAAAAAAAATGGCTGTGGCCTTACCTGTACTCCGGCGGAAGTTTACAATATAAATGCGCCACGGAGGCGATTGCGAGGGGCGGGCCGCATCTGAATGTTGGCGGCTGCGGTGTGAAGGCGGCAACTGTGCGCGGGCGGCAAGAACCGCTGCGGTAAAGGATTTCACTGGTGATCAAAACCCTGCATTGGTATATAAGCCGCGAACTTTTACGGGTATTTTTTCTTACCACCGGGGTATTGACGACGATTCTGGCGTTCGGCGGCACGTTTCGTCCGCTGACCAAACAGGGTCTTGGCCTGCTGCAATTGCTGACGGTTCTCACGGATTTAATGCCGGCGATGCTGGCGTATTCAATTCCGCTGGCGGCGCTGTTTGCGGCGGTGATTGTTTACTGGCGGCTGGCGACGGACAACGAATTGACGGGGGCCAGGGCCAGCGGGACGAGTTTTGCTTTTCTTGCCGCGCCGGCGCTGGTGCTGGGGATTGTTGTGGGCGGGGTGGACCTGGCGATGGTGGGGTATGTGGTGCCGGCGTTTTTGCAGAAGACATCGCAATCATTGCAGACGGATCTGGCGTCACTGCTGCTGCACAATGTGGGCCAGCGGCAGCCTTTTCAATTCGGCAACATGGTGGTCTACGCGGATCGTGCGTACCCCATTCCGGTACCCGCCGATGACAAGCCGCCGAAAGGGGTAACCCGGCAGATTATTCAATTGCAGGGACTTGCGGCGACACCGCTGACAAACGGCCGTCCGAATGCAATTGTGCTGGCGCGTGCGGCTAACATCATCATTGACCATGTGGGACAGCAACTGCATGTGGCCGTGCAGCTTGACCGGGGCGTGGCGTATGATCCCAACAGTTTTCGGCAAATTCAGGGTACTATTCGTTACCTGCCGCCGGATGGCAAACCGTACGTCATTGGTTCCATGCTGGTGAATCGTCCAAAATTCCTTGATTTCGCGCGTCTTTCGGCGTTGCGGGCGAATCCACTGCTTTTTGCGCCAATCGCCGGTCTGCACGAGGAGTTGCAGAAAGCCATTGCACTGGACAGGGTCGGGGAGTGGTACAGAAAGCGATTCCATGCCGGACAGGCCGTGCGGTTCAAACGGCCGACAGGCAGCGACATTTCGGTGGTGTCGCCTGCGGCTGAATTGGATAAAAATAAGCACCTGTTGTTTGAAGCCCGGCCCGGCAGGCCGGTGCAGGTGGACATCTTGGCCGCGGGTCGCGTGCGGTTGATATATCAGACCCGCACCGCGGAGCTGGTGCTTTCGAACGACGGCGCCACCGCGAAGGAAGCGGGATTGCCGCAAAATTTGCTGTCCGGCGGGCCGAGTTGTTCGCTGCGTTTGCGCGGGCATGTGCGACAGCGCAATGTGTTGATAAACCGCCGATTTCATGCGGCGCCGCCGGTGGTAGTGCTGTCGGATATAGAGATTCCGGGTGCGGCGACGGCGGATTCGGCGGGAATGCCGCGGGATCTTTCGCCGCAGACGGAATCGCTGATGAAGGAAATTGCGGTGCGGTCGGATCATTTACGGCGACAGGTGGCGTCGGAAATACAGAGCCGGGCGTCATTTGCCATGTCATGCGTGGTACTGGTGATTCTGGGTGCGGCGCTGGGGATCGCGCTGCAGGGCCGGAATCCGCTGGCGGTATTTGTGGTCGGATTTGTGCCCGCGATGATTCTTGTGCTGCTGATCAACACGGGACGGCAACTGGTTACGCGAACGGATGGCTCGCCGCTGCCGGGTCTGGTCCTGATTTGGGCGGGCAATGGTATTATTCTGCTGTTGAATATATGGGTATATCGATGGCTGCTGAAACGATAGAAGCGCGGCGGCAACCTGTCGGCGGCGAAAAAAGGGGATTGGATACGGCATGAAACGGATGGATCGCTACATCATCTGGAACTTTCTGGTGAATTACCTGCTGGCGCTGAGCGTTCTGGTGGGGATGTATATTCTGCTGGATATTATTGTCAATTTCGACCTGTTTACACGGGGGGCGTCCTACATTCACAGCGGGCTGCTTTCCGCCGCCGCGGGGCTTTTGGGTGAAATAGTCAGTTTTTATATGTATCGCACGCTGGTCATATTTCAAATGATGTCCGGTGTGATTCCCCTGCTTGCCGCGGGATTTACCATGATCCGGATGACGCGGCATCGGGAATTGACGGCTCTGCTGGCCAGCGGCGTTTCGCTGTACCGCGTGGCCGCCCCGGTGGTATTGTGCGCCCTTGGATTCACATTGCTGGTAGTGCTGGATCAGGAGGTCCTGATGCCCGCCAATATCAATAAACTGCTGCGCAAGCATGGCCAGGTGGCGGCTACATTTGTGCAAAATGAGCCAATTTATTTTATACCCGAATCGGATCATTCCCTGGTATTGGCCACCAGTTATGACCCGCGGACCAAGACGCTGCGAAACATCCGGATCATCGAGCGCACCGCAGCCGGAATTCCGACCGCCCGGATTCTGGCAAAAAAGGCGGTGTGGGATCCGGGCGCCGGCGAAGGGCCGATGCGGGGCGGCTGGCTGATGAGCGATGTGGTGCAGATCAATGAGCGCAAGGCGGTGGATCCAAACCGGCGTCCGGAGCCGGTGAAGCAGATGATTTATTACACGCCGCTGAATCCGGAGCAATTGAAACTGATGTTTGAGAAAAAGGCGGTGGATTATCTTTCCACGGCGCAGATCAACCGCATGATCGTGGTTTCGCCGCCGGCAACGCGGGCAGCCCTGGAAAAGATCATGTACACGCGGATATCCCAACTGGTCATGAATATGGTGATGCTGTTGCTGGGGATTCCATTTCTGCTTACGCGGGAACCGGGGGCCCTGGTGAAAAACATGTTTTTGTGCAGCATGGTGTCCGGAGCCTGCTTTATCACGACATTTGTCATGTATCAACTGGCCGGATCGGGCCTTTCGCCCTTTGCGGGGGCGGCGGCGCCGGTGATACTTTTCGGGCCTCTGGCCGTGGTGATGCTGGATACTTTGCGAACTTGATTCCGGATATTTGACAATCCCTGCCATGGTTTGGTAAATTAATGGTCCTTGAAAGCCGGACCACGGGCTATAACACGTGGGAGCTTTGGACACGTTGGAAAGGCGAAAGCCTGTCTGGACGTGTCGGGCGAATGAAACGCGGCATAATGCCGGGTTTATCAGGAAGGTGTGCCTGTCATTTTAAACGGGCTGCTTTTCACGGATACACCAGTTTTCATCCCGCCCGTTGCCTGCAACTCAAAGCTGAATTTTTGAAATGAGCTCCGGTACACGGGTTTCGGCCGTTTAAGGCGTGAAACCTCCGGATGTTCAGGAATTGGGTCCCCGGCCGGGCAGGGGGCTGTAGATGAAATGGAGTTGTTCATGGCTGTTCGCGTTCGCGGCAAGCGTTATCAGGAATCGCTGAAGAATATGCCTGCCGGGCCGGTGACGGTGGAAAAGGCAATGCCGATCCTTAAGTCATTTAAAACGGCCAAGTTTGATGAAACCGTCAATCTGGTGATTCACCTGGGGATTGATGCGAAGCAGGCGGATCAGATGATTCGCGGTTCGGTAAGCTTGCCGCGCGGCATCGGCAAAACCAAGCGGGTGATTGCCTTCGTTCAGGGAAACAATGTTGAGCTGGCGAAAGCAGCCGGTGCGTTGGAAGCCGGAGCCGAAGACCTGATAAAGAAAGTAAGCGACGGCTGGATGGACTTTGATGTCGCCATTGCCACGCCGGACATGATGCCGAAAATTACCAAGCTCGGTAAGGTTCTGGGTCCGCAGGGAAAAATGCCCAGTCCGAAGGCGGGAACGGTGACCACGGAAGTGGCCGGCGCGGTGAAGGAATATGCCGCAGGCAAGGTTGAATTCCGCAATGATGCGGGCGGCAATATTCATGCGGCGGTCGGCAAGGTCAGCTTTTCCGAAAAGGACCTTGCGGACAATATCCATGCGTTTTTAAACACCATCCGGCGGCTTAAACCGCCGACGGCCAAAGGCAAATTTATCAAACGCGTGACATTGCACAGCACCATGAGCCCGGGGCTGGAAATTGATACCGCGCATCTGGATGTGGAAGCGGTTGAGGCTGCCTGACGCGGAACCTGCACGTGATATCACCCGTGACGGCGGCAGTGATCGCCGGAACTGGAAAATGAAAGGTGTAACATGAGTAAGCGTATTAAAAGTCTGATTGCCGGCGAGTTGGAGAAGAGGCTGACCGGCGCCGACAGCGTCGTGATTGTCGACTACATCGGCATCAGCGCCAACGACAACAACAAGCTGCGGTCCGGATTTCGGAAGAAGAACGTCCGCATGACGGTTGTTCCCAACGCAATGGGCGGCAAAGCGCTGGATTCCGTGGGGTTGAAGGGCGCAACAAAATTGCTGGTGGGTACCAACGCCCTGATTTACGGCGGCGATTCGATTGTGGACCTGGTGAAGGAGATCGTCGCCCAGGCCAAAGATGTGGCGAAACTGAAGATCAAGGGATCGGTTGTCGAAGGCCAGGTACTGGATAAAAAGGCGACGGAAGCCCTGGCTTCCATGCCCAACAAGAAAGAACTGCAATCCATTATTGCGGGTCAGATTCTGGGCACCGGCCGCACGCTGGCCGGGCAGATTGTCGGCCCCGGTCGCAAACTTGCCGGTCAGGTTAAGGCCGTGATTGAAAAGGCGGAGAAGGCCGAAGCGGCGCCTGTGGCCGCCTGAAGAAAATCGGCTGAATGATCAGCCGATATGTGATGAGCTATTTACTCTTTCGTGTGTTTGTCAGCCTGCCCGGAGCAGTTAAAACAGGGCGCGTCGCCCCGGCTGGAAACAACGAGCAGATATGGAAAGGTTTTTTACCATGGCAGAATTCGCTGCAGACATTATCGATCTTGGCGACAAAATTGTCGCGCTGTCCCTGCTTCAGGCGCGGCAGCTGAGCGATTACCTGAAGGAAAAGCACGGCATTGAAGCCGCCGCCGGTGGTGCGGTGATGGTAGCCGGCCCGGCTGGCGGCGGAGCTGCGGCTCCCGCGGCTGCCGCTGCCGAACAGACCACGTTTGATGTGGTTCTCAAGGCTCCCGGCGAAAAAACGATTCAGATCATCAAGATCGTTCGTGCGGTTACAAGTCTGGGCCTTAAGGAAGCCAAGGATATGGTTACCGCGGCTCCGAAGGTCATCAAGGCCGGTGTTGAAAAGGCCGAAGCCGAGAAGCTCAAGAAGGAGCTGGAAGCTGAAGGCGCAACTGTCGAACTTAAATAAGTTCGGTGGAAAGAAAAAGCCGATTGGCTTTGCTCATGCGGCATAAATCAGGCCGCGCCGGTACCCGCCGGCGCGGCTTTTTTTGCGCGCCAAAGCCGCCGCATGCCGTGTGGGGGATGCGGGGTGCAAACGGCGGGCATCCTATGCCGGGACGTTGATTTGCTACCGTGAAATTTGCCTGAAGCCGGTCAGTTCTGCCAAGGTGGCAGGGGGCGGCCAATTCGCGATTGGAATTTCTGCTGGTTCAAGATCAATCCAGGCCGGTATGCAGTATCATATGTTATTGTAAAATAATGTTTTACGGCGATTTTTAGCAACTTTCTTCCGGCGCGGCACGGCTATTGCATTAAGCCGCGCGGAACGAAGACTTCCTTCAAACAGCCGAGAATCCGGTTTTCGGATTTGAGGGATGCGAAGTTAATCGTGTAAAGGAATATCAGTATGGGTAAAGTCATTGGAATCGATTTGGGCACCACCAACTCCGTGGTTGCGGTGATGGAAGGCTCACAGCCAAAAGTGTTGATCAACCCACAGGGTTCCCGGTTAACGCCTTCAGTGGTGGGCTTTACCGACAAAGGCGAGCGGCTGGTGGGTCTTCCGGCCAAGCACCAACAGGTCACAAATCCGCAGAATACGGTATTTTCAATCAAACGATTCATGGGGCGCCGGCACTCGGAAGTTTCCGGAGAGGAAAAACTGGTGCCGTACAAGGTTGTGGGCGGACCGGAGGAACTGGTAAAAGTGGAAGTGCGGGGCAAGGCGTACACGCCGCCGGAAATTTCCGCCATGATCCTTCAGGACCTGAAAAAAACGGCCGAGGATTATCTGGGGCAGACCGTCACGGACGCGATTATCACCGTGCCGGCCTATTTTAACGATTCCCAGCGCCTCGCCACCAAGGAAGCGGGCGAAATCGCGGGGCTGAACGTCAAGCGTGTGCTGCCGGAACCGACCGCCGCTGCCCTTGCGTATGGCATGGACAAGCAAAAGGGCGGAAAGATATTTGTTTTTGACCTTGGCGGCGGAACATTCGACGTATCTGTTCTGGATGTCGGCGAGGGCGTGTTTGAAGTGCTTTCCATCAACGGCGATACCCACCTTGGGGGTGATGATTATGACCAGGTGCTGGTGGACTTTATTGCGGAGGAATTCCGCAAGCAGAACGGGATCGACCTGCGCAAGGATCCGATGGCATTGCAGCGTTTGAAAGAAGCCGCGGAAAAGGCGAAAATCGAGCTTTCCAGCAACATGGAAACATCGGTGAATCTGCCGTTTATCACGGCGGATGCCGGCGGGCCCAAGCACCTGCAGCTGGCCGTTACGCGCAGCAAGTTTGAGTCCCTGACCAATTCGCTCACGGAGCGCTGCCGGCAGCCTGTGCTTAAGGCTTTGGATGATGCCAAACTTTCGGCCAAAGACATCAATGAAGTTCTGCTGGTGGGCGGGTCCACGCGAATTCCGCGTGTGCAGCAGATGGTGAAGGAGATTTTCGGCCGGGAAGGCAATAAGAGCATTAATCCGGACGAAGCGGTGGCTCTCGGCGCCGCGGTGCAGGGCGGAATTACAACCGGCGAAGTGAAAGATATTCTCGTGCTGGATGTGACGCCGCTGTCATTGGGCGTGGAAACCTACGGCGGCGTGATGACCGTATTGATTCCGCGAAACACCACCATCCCGACCAGCAAATCCGAAGTGTTCAGCACTGCGGCGGATAATCAGACGAGCGTGGAAATTCATGTCATGCAGGGAGAGCGTGAATTCGCCAAGGACAATCGCACGCTGGGCAAATTTCAGCTTGCCGGAATCCCGCCGGCCCCGCGCGGTGTGCCGCAGGTGGAAGTATCGTTTGATATTGATGTCAACGGCATATTGAATGTGAAAGCCAAGGACAAGGCGACCAACAAGGAAAACAAGGTGGAAATCAAAGGCCACAGCGGCCTGTCCAAGGATGAAATTGAACGGATGAAAAAGGAAGCCGAAGTGCATTCCGCGGAGGATAAAGCCCGCCGCGAGATGGTGGATTTGCGCAACCGTTCGGAAGCCGTCGTCTTCCAGGTGGAACGTGAATTGCAGGAACATGGCGATAAGGTGGGGCCGCAGGAGCGGTCGGATATTGAATCCAGCCTCAACCAGGCCAAAGAGGTGATGAAAGGCGAGGACAAATCCGCTATTGAAAAGGCGATGGAAAACCTGAATCGGGCCCGCATGAAGCTTGGCGAGGCCATTTACAAGGCATCCGCGGCTGCGGGCCAGAGCGCCGGTGGGGCGGCGGGGGCGGCGTCTCCCGAAGGACAGCCGGCGGACTCCGGAGCGGCCGACGGTTCCGGCAAAAAAGGGCCGGACGACGTAATTGATGCGGAATATGAAGTGAAAAAATAAGTCCCGGCTGTTTCAGGCATCCGTACACCGTGCCATGGTTCCCATTGTTCAGGACCATGGCACTTTTTTTGCCGCATTCAGGGCCGGCTATTTTCAGGAGTTGTGTAACCCACCGGGCCTTGAAAGATTTGAGAGTATCATGACCGCAGCAGATTCCGGATTCAATGCATCGCCAGTGCCTGATCCAGCGGCACCGGTCGCCATGAAACTGAAAAAATCGGAAAGCTTGACGATTCACTGGTCAGACGGGCGTGAAACGGTTTATCCGCTGCGGCATCTGCGGCGGATGTGTCCGTGCGCCGGCTGTCAGGGTGAACGCGACCTGCTGGGCCGGACACTGCTACCGGTCATTTCCACCACGTATGATGGACCGATCACCGCATTGGGCGCGGAATTGGTGGGAAATTATGCGATTCGGATCATGTGGTCGGATTCGCATTCGTCGGGCATATACAGTTTCAGTTATCTGCGGCAAATTGAGCCTTTGCCGGGAAAATCAACCTGATTGCGTGGAGAGCATCCGCTGCCGGATCCTTTTGATCAGCCCGTGGAAGAGGTTTATTCACCCTGGTGGCAATGCCACCCGTAAAGCGCGATTCGTGCCGGGCCGGCGCCTTCAATTTTTCGGAATTGCCACGTGGCCGCGGCGGCCGGAATAATCAGGCATTTTCCCGGATCCGCCCTACGGCTTGCCGCCGGCGGGGTATTCTGTTCATCGGAAAGTTTGTGCTTCCAATAATCAATTTCAACCGGCCCATCAAGTACAACCAGCCCGGCGATGGAATCATGCGAGAAAAATCTTTCCGATAACTGCGCGGCAATTTCCCTGCGGAAAATAAATTTCGGCGTTTTGTGGATGGCGGACTGCGTGGGGGCGGCGGTTGTTACGTCGCGGCTTAGCGCCTGCAGCAACAGGCCGCCGGGGCAAAGGCCGGTGACCCGGCGCATATCATTTCCGGCGGCGCCCAGGATATGCTCACCAGCGCGGGCAAAAACATGACTCACAGGCAATTGTAACTCCGCGGTGGACGTTGCGATGCAGAAAGTGCCGCAATAGGCCGGCCGGAGCGAGAACTCCGGCATCCCCGGCGGCGGATGAGTTTGTTGTGGGAGGTAATCAATTGGTGCCGATGCCGCATCAAGGATCGCCTCAGCCAGATCATGTCCGCTGGCCATGACCGGGGCATTCGTACCGCCGGCGTTTATGTAATAGTTCCATTCGTGAAAGCTGCGGTCGGCATGTCGCTGCGTTATGGCGGCGTCAATGCGGATCCATTGGAGCGCCGCGGGGTGGGGCACAATCGGCGGTGAAAAAGAGGTAAATGAATAATCACGCAGGCCACCGTTCTCAAAACTGATTGGTGCGGCATTATCCACATAGACCAGCAGATCCGGCCGGCAGCAAAATGAGGCACCCGGTCCGGCAATTATCACAAGTCCGTCGTGTTCGACGGCGGTTTTGGAAAATGCTTCCAGGCGGTCGGAGTCGATAAAATCCCGGATGGACAGCGGGCAGGCTGCGCCGCCGCAATGGGGCGCCATCCACGGTGCGATCAGGGCGTCAATCAACGTTTGCACTTTGAACACGCAGCGGCAATCCAGGACGGCGGAGTCCGGAATCGCGGCGCGAAGCTGCGCGATCAGCGCGGTGGCATTGACGCGGGCGCTGCATTCAAGTGCGACCGTCGCGGGGGTTGTTTCCGCCATCCGCGGCAGGACATGGGATTTAATTTGCCGGGCAATTTCCCGCCATCCGGACAATATGTTCATTGTCTGATTTCCTGCATGCGGGCCGGCGCTTGTTGAGCTGTTCCGGCCGCGTTCCTTTAATTTCCCGAACCGAAAGTGCATTGGCGGCTGACGGTTTTCAATGCGTTCCGGCGGCGGCTGTCGCTAAATTACCGGTGAACGCATAAGGCAGTGCGGGTGTCGGCTGGCCGAATTGATACATGCTGGGAGTCGCGCCGGATAATGCCACGCTGCTTTTAAGATCACAGGCATGAGCCTGGCTTCCAAGGCCGAAATCGGTTTCAACAAGATTCTGAATTTCCTGCATTTGCGCCGCCGTCAGGTAATGGCCGTCACAGGCCGCGGCGAATTCCTTTAATTCCGCACTGGTGTTGATGTTGGGCTGCACACTGACCAGCGAAGGCCAGGTGAGCAGCCATTTGACCGCCAACTGCGCCATGGTGCACTGCAGGCTTTTTTGAATGTGCCGCAGTAATTCAACTTTCTGCAGGCCGTAAATAAGCCAGTTACGGTCACGATATTTGCGGTGATCCGTAAAGGTGCTGGCCGGCGTATAAATGTCCTGTAGGATTCCGGAACTGTGCGGCACACGGCTGATGATGCCACCCCGGCCCATTTGCTGCGAAATTTCACAAAATTCCCGGCCGGGATGCTGTTCCAGCATGTTAAACACGGTCTGGACGGTGGGGGCTTTCCATTGGCGCAGAGCTACCACGCCTTCTTCGCGCCAGCCGATAGCGGGTCCCAGGGCGACGCCCCATTGGCGGATTTTTCCCGCCTTTTGCAATGATTCAAGCGCATGGAGCAAATCATCGTTCATTTGCCAAAGTTTAAGGTTATGCGCCTGCCACAGATCAATGTAATCGGTTTTCAGCCGCTTAAGCGATTCTTCGAGGGCTTTTTGCAGGAAGGCCGGCGAAAAATCCTGGCGCCGCTCCTTATGCGAGCCTTCCGTGCCGGGATCGGAGTAAAAATCGTAACCAAACTTCGTCGACATGATAATATTTTCGCGACCGGCGTAGGCCAGTGTGGGGACCATCAGTATTTCCGCACGGCCGTTGTCATAAGCGTCGGCGGTATCGAAGAAATTTACCCCCAGATCATAAGCTTCGTTTTGCAGGCGGATCCCTTCGGGCGCATCGTCGGCTGTTTTTCCCCACATAAAACTGCCAAATATGAAATTACCGAACGAAAGCTCTGATACCTTGATATCCGTACCCGGAATGCCGCGATAAAGCATGAATGAAAACTCCGTCAATGCGAACCATTTTTAACCAATAACAGTGTAGCAGATAGCGGGCTGTTGCGTAATTCACCGCATGGGTTTGCATAGCGCGGCGGGGCGTCCGGCGGATCCTAGCTCTGCCATGCCGAATCTGCTATTGTTAATGAAAACAGGGATGGAACTGTGCGTGTGTGCGGTCAGGTAAACAACGGAAATTTCCCGAAAATGTGAATATTTGAGTTGCTATGGCTGAATCATCAAAACGAAAGAAGAGCGGGAAGAACCGCGGCAAGAATGGCGCTGCACCGCGGAAGCATTTGGCTCCGGTGCAAGATCCGGCCGGTGTGGATTCCGTGGCATTTGTGTCCTTGGGATGTCCTAAGAACCTTGTTGATTCCGAACGCATGCTTGGGCTTCTGGCTGCGGATGGCATTGGGATTACATCCGACCATTCCTCGGCGGATGTTATCGTGATTAATACATGCGGTTTTCTGGAAGCAAGCCGGCAGGAGGGGCTGTCGGTCATTCACGAGGCCCTGGAGACCAAAGAAAAGGCGGCGCGCACAGGCCGTCCGGTGCGGGTTGTGGTGGCCGGGTGCCTGGTGCAGCGGGATAAATCCCGGCTGCTGGAGGATGCGCCGGGTATTGACGCGCTGGTGGGTGTATTTGACCGGGAAAATATTGTCCGGGCGGTTCGTGGACCGGCGAATAACCTGCGTGACGCGGACAGGAGCATGGGGACGTTTCATGCCGTTACACAGATGATTTCGCGTCATGACCGCAGCAAGGCAGGCTACCGAGAACAGGATGATGCACGGCTGCGCCTGACTCCCCGGCATTATGCTTACCTGCGGGTTTCCGAGGGATGCAATCAGGGGTGCACGTTCTGCACGATTCCGAGCATCCGCGGCCGGATGCGCAGCAAACCGGTTGAACAGATATTGCGTGAAGCCCGGGAACTGATTGATGATGGTGCGTTTGAACTCAATTTGATCGGTCAGGATACGACGAGCTACGGAACGGACATCGGCTATGACGGGCCGGGGCAGGGATTGTCGGGCATGCTCAATGCCCTGGATACGCTGCGCGGGGCCGGCTGGCTGCGACTGATGTATGCATATCCGAGCTGTTTTGCCGATGACATGATCCGCACGATTGCCGATGCCCCGCATCTGGTGAAGTACATTGATATGCCGTTGCAGCATATCAATGATGACATTCTGCATGCCATGCGCCGCAAGGTAACGCGCCGGGAGATTGAAATTCTGCTGGAAAAGCTGCGGCGATGGATTCCCGGCATGGCTGTTCGCACGACGCTTATCAGCGGTTTTCCGGGTGAAACGGAGGCACAGCACCGGGAACTGCTGGCGTTTGTAAAAGACTTTGAATTTGACTGCCTCGGCGTTTTTGAATATTCCCCGGAACCGCAGACGCCCGCGGGGCGATTGTGGGCGGAGTGCGGCGTGGCGAATCAGGTTTCCGCACGGCGCAAGGAGGAACTGATGCTGGCGCAACAGGACATTGTGCGGAAGAAAAACAAGGCGATGATCGGCCGGGTGGTGGATGTGCTGGTGGATTCGGTGAATAAGACGGCGCGCACCGCGGTGGGGCGTCATGCCGGACAGGCGCCGGAGATTGATGGGCAGGTTTTTATTCAGGGATGCGAGGCGAGTCCCGGCGAGATTCTGCAGGTGTCCATCGAGGAATTCGACTGCTACGATTTGACGGGACGGATGACCGGTGTCAGCCGCGCCGCACCGCCGCGGGTCGCGTTGCCGGTGGTGGGGTGATCCGGAAAGCCGGGCGCGGGGAGCGCCCCGGCCGTCAACTGACCACAGGTGCTGGACAAATATGTATCGACAGGTACCCAATCTCATTACAGTGAGCCGGCTGGTAATTACGGCGCTGTTTTTCATTGGGATCAATGTGAGGGTGCCGGCGGAGGAATTCACCGGTTTGATGGCGATCTGTTTTGCGCTGTTTTTACTGGCAACCGGAAGCGATGTGCTGGACGGTTACCTGGCGAGAAGTTGGAAGGTGGAAAGCGCCTTCGGGCGGGTTGTGGATCCGTTTGCGGACAAGATTCTTATCTGCGGCGCGTTCGTATTTTTTTGCTCACCGGTGGTGCCCGCGGCGGCGGCGGCGGCCTGCGGCCGGCCGGATTTGTATTCTCCAACGGGGATAGCCCCATGGATGGCGGTGGTGCTGATAGCCCGCGAATTTCTGGTGACTGGAATTCGCGGACTGGCGGAATCACGGGGAATCGACTTCCGCGCCAATTGGATGGGCAAGCTCAAGATGTTCTTTCAGTCGGTGGCGGTGGGCGGTGTGGTGATCTGCTTTATCGCGGCACTGCCTTTGCGAGGCAGCTCCATTCTTTACGGGCTGATTGTTGTCCGAAATACGGCAATTTGGCTTACCGTTGTGGTGACGGTCCTTTCGGCATGGCAGTATATCGTTGGCGGTTGGCGGGTTATGAGACGTGCCTGACCCCGCAGGGCGAATTTCAATTGTGCGACCGACCGATTAACCGATAATTTCGCGGAGAGGCGGAGAGATTGAACGCGGACGAAACGCCGGCGCGGTTGCAAATTTTATGTGTTGCGGGTAACACTGGGGAATCTGAAAATTCGCCGATCGGCGGTTTGAACTGACAAATTGAAATTTTCCAGAGCAAAAGGAGTTGTTGATGGCCCCGTTTGATAACTTTGTGCCTGCAGTGGCGCAGGCCCTGCAGCAGCGTGTACCCAAGCCGGAATGCCCTTTATGCAAGCAATCGCAATGGGTGATTAATGATGTTCCGGTATCCGCGCCTGTTTTCGAGAAAACCGGTGAAGTAAAGTTTCCCGCCACGGCGATGCCGCTGGCGGCTTTAATCTGCCGACATTGCGGATATACGGCTTTGCTTTCGCTGGGGGCCCTGGGTATGTTGCGGCAAAATACCAATGCCGGTCAAGTTGCCGGGGCCGGCGGCACGCCGCCGCCCGCGGCGCCGGGATCAGCCGAATCGGCCAGGAGCGGCGCATGATGCGAGGCGTGCCGTTCAGGCGGTTTGTACCTGGGCAAACGGCCCTTTGCGCGATCGGCGGTATTCCTGCAGTTTATCGATAACCAGCGGCGGAAGCAGGCCGCTGAGATTGGAAAGGTCCCCGCCGAGGGCGGCTATCTGGCGAATCAGGCTGCTGCTGGTAAAGCCGAATTTTTCATTGGTCATAATAAAGACGGTTTCCACCTGGGCCACGGCGCGGTTGGTGAGGGCGAGTTGAAACTCATAGTCCATATCCGTCATGTTGCGCAGACCGCGGACAATCGCCACCGCGCCGCGCTTTTGCACCAGCCCCACGGTCAGGCCGTCATAGGTTTCCACCGAAACATTGGCGGCATCGGCCAGCAGGGACCGGATCATTTCGAGCCGCTCGGCAATCGGAAATAATTCGGTTTTATCCGGATTTCTGCCGATAGCGACGATGAGGTGATCGAACAACTTGCGCCCGCGCATGACGACATCCATGTGGCCCAGGGTGGGCGGATCAAAAGTTCCCGGAAATACCGCCGTTTTTATTTCCCGATTCATATGCATTGTCTCCAATAAAACAGCCGAAAACGCCCCGCTGCGGGGGTCGTCATATAGGATGCCGGCCCTGACCTGCGTAATTTACCCGCAGAGGGATTGACTTGTCCAAAATTCCAAGTATTTTACCGGCGTCCGGCTGAATGGCGGCGGATGTGGTCCGGTCGTCGTGGACGCGGTATGAACGGGTGTACGAAACGTGCGTACGGAACCGATAGTTGATAAAAGCCGCGTGTGAAATCAGCGGAGCAATGGAGAAAAGCACTATGACGTGTGAACAGCTTTGCCCCCACCAGGTTGCATTGAATGATGCGGTCATGCAGGCGGCCCGGTGTGTTGCCGCCGAGGCAGCCCTGATAGAAGATGCGGCGGTTTGGCCGCTGTCGGCACTTGGCGACTCGGAATTGGCGTACCCGGGCGGATTTCCGGGTCTGCGGGTGGATGGTGCGGCCGATACGGCTGTGGCACTTTCCGCCAAGCGCCGCCGTGACGCGGACGATGAGGACGATATGGAGGAGGAAGACGAAGAGGAAGATGATGACCTGGACGATGACGATGAGGACGACGAAGACGACGATTTTGATTCCGATGATGACATGGATGACGATTTTGATGACGACGATATGGAAGATGAAGAGGACATCTTCTACGAGGAAGATGATGAAGAGTGATCCGGCGCAGGCCGGCCGGTCAATGGACTGATTGCAACAGACCTCAAGCCCACAGTAAAAGCTGCGGGCTTTTTTGTTTTCGGCCAAAGCAATGCCACATCACCCGGCCATACGCAATTTTGTTTTACCCGCGGTAGTTGTCCCCACCGCCAAGCCTTGCCGACGCAGCCATGCCGTCATACGCAATATGCCGTAAAATGGAGTTTCCAGATATTGCCGATCCATCAACGCCTGCACGCCGGGCAGCGCTTGTTTTCCGATAATCCCCTGCAGGTCGCCGTACATGCGGGCCGTGCTGAATGTCGCCGCCGGCATTGTCAACCGTTTCCTGACCAACCCTTGCACAATACCTCAGCCTGCTGCAACACCAGGTCGGTTGCCCGCTGCTCCATGTCGGGCGGATACTGGCCGAGCGGGCCGCTGCATACCGCTCCCATTACCAGAGCGGCGGTTTTGCCGAATCGCGGGGCGGGAGCCGTGATGAGTTTACGAATTATCCCTTTCGGGTGCTGGTGATCTTTCCGACGGCGGAGAGGAGAAATAACGCGGCGGAAAGGCTTTTGATGATTGATCCGCCGATTAAGACGATGGTGTGGTTGACGACGATGCCGGAGATGCTCCGTGACCCGTTGGGGCCAATCTGGATACGTCCGGTGGATTATGACAAGGCGATTACCGATTGTGGATTAGAAGTCGCCAAG
>JAKBBN010000103.1 GCA_021808485.1 Planctomycetota bacterium
GCCAGTTGTGGTGTCGCACAATGTTAAGCAACGGGTTGACGGTGTTTTGCGGAGCGTCAATGATCACAGCGGCGCCGGCCCGCTCATCCGCCAGAAGATAGCCGTTGGTGGCGGCGAGGCCGCCGGTGTTCATGTGAAGCTTCATGGCTTATTCCGCCTGTGTTATTGCACCGGATGAATTCCGTGCCGTATCGACAGCCGCAATGGCCGTCGGCTGCATAACCGGCGCCGGGTCCTTCACATGCAACAGCATTGGGGAAGCGATCGCCAATGTGCTGTAAGCTCCGGTGAATACGCCGATGAGCATGGCAAATGCAAAACCATGAACGCCCGGCCCACCCCAGACATACAGAATAAACACGACGGCAAACACCGTAAAGGTCGTCCAGATTGTCCGGCCGAAACATTGGTTGATTGAATCATTGACCAGCTTGCGGGTAAGCGGCTGCCGCGATCTGCCGCGATTTTCCCGTACCCGGTCAAAAATCACGATGGTGTCATTGACGCTGTAACCGATAATCGTCAGATAGGCCGCAATCATGGTCATATTAATCTTGAAGTTGTCGACAAGCAGCAGCTTGCCCACCGCCAGGTGGTGAATGTAAACCGCCAGCACCGTCGCCGCCACCGCCACGATGGCATCATGGCACAGTGAAAATATGACGCCGAATCCATAGCGGATGCCGCCGAACCGGATCCAGACGTATGCCACGATCAAAAGCAGGGATATCAAGACGGAGGTAATGGCATTCCACCTCGCTTCACTGGCCACCTGAGGGGCAAAACTGTTGACTCCCGCCAGCCCGCCGGACGTCTGCAGTGCGGTGCGCACGATTCGCCATTCCGCCGCTGCCACGCGAACTTTCCATCGTGATACCGTCTGAAGCTTGTTGGCGTCATACAGCAGGTTCTGATCCACGGCCGCAACCACCGCTTCGGTTACAAGCGGATGATGCCCCACTGACAAACCCGGCGCATAACGGATGGGAATCACCTTAAACGGGCGATATTGCAAGGCGGCAAAATCCGGTTCCTGACTCATGGATTGAATGCGGCTGGTTATTTCGTGCACGCTGACCGCCGGGGCAATATTCCGCAGCACCAGTGCCACACCCCCGCGATAATCACTGACATCCACATTGGGCATTCCCGGCAGCACTTGCCGGAGGCTGGAATGGGCGATGGGCGCAACGGTGCCGTCATCAAGCAGTTGCTGTATCTGTTTGGATGAAACCGAAGCGTTGGCGTAATTAAGGCGCCGCGTCACTTTAATCACATCGGCAAATGCCGCTTCCAGTGCGTGCGACAAAAACTGCACGGGCGGAACGGCGTTGGCGCTCATTTTTGCCGCCGACGGATTCACGATGCTGGTGATAATCGTAAACGAATTATGCTTCGTGCCCATGGCGTAAACCGTGGCATGCGACAGTGCCTTAAGCTGCGGATCCTGTTGCGCCAGTTTCCGGATGCGGGTGCGAACATCAGCGACCGGCAGTGTTTTCCCCGTCGCAAGTTGCAGCGTAATCTGAGTGCCGCCGTTGAATTCCGTATCGTACTTTTTATTGCCCCGCACAATAAACGCCGTGATGCCCAGTATCATCACCAGGCCGGAAACTATCCAGAAATAATAGCGCTTGGCGATCCAGTCAAAATCCGTAAGGGTGAAAACCCGCATGAACGGCCAGCGGCCCCGAAGCCAGGTGCCCGTAAACAGATCGCGGAAATATTCCTGTATTGACAGGTCATCAATCTTTTTCATCACCCCCCAGCGAATTGCGGCAATCATCAACGTCCGGGTTACGAACAAGGCCGTAAACATATGCACGGCCAGCCCGATCAGCAGCGTCACGCCGAAACCCTTCACATCCTCCGATCCGGCGAATATCAGCACCACGCTGGTAAGTGACGTGGTAAGATTCGCATCAAAAATTGTCCAGAAAACGCGGTCATACCCCTGTTTGACGGCCAGCCAAAGCGAAGCGCCTTTGTGCAGTTCTTCGCGGATCCGCTCATTGATCAGAATATTGGCATCCACCGCCATACCCAGCGTCAAAACGACGCCGGCAATGCCCGGAAGCGTGAATGTCGCGTGGATACCGCTCATTATGCCCAACAGCAGAATCAGGTTCATGATCAGAGCCATGTCCGCAAAAGCGCCGGTAATGGTGTAATAGGCGAACATGAAAACCAGAACCACAATGACGGCAATTACCGCACTGCGCAGTCCGGCACGCAGGTTGTCCGCGCCCAGTGTCGCGCCGATGGTTTGTACGGATATTGGCTGGGATTGCAATGTGGCCGGCAGTGATCCGGCATTCAGCACACGAACCAGATTATGCGCTTCCTGCTGGATGGATGCGGCCGAGCGCTGATCACTCGGTGCGCCCAGCGTAATCTGACCGGATCGTCCGATTGTGCCCTTGATGACCGGCGCGGTAATGGCCTTGCCATCCAGCAGAATGGCCATATCACGGCCTTTATTGGCGCCGGTTAATTCCCGCATATAAGCGCCGCCTACGGGGTCCAGGTTAAATGCCACCATCAGGCCGCCGTTGGACGGATCCGTTTCCAGAGAGGCCTTTTGTACTTTCCAGTGCTGCCGGCCTTCTCCGTGCACCAGTGCCTGCGATGAATTATCGTGCAACAGAATATAATGCCGGCCCTCCCACGAACCGACCACGTAGCCGCCTTCCAGAAGGTCCTTGCCGTTTTGCGGGTCAATCAGGAACCAGCGCGTCTGCGGCGGAGTAAAACCGCTGTGCGGGCCTTTGGACGCAAGCTGTGTAAGAGCCTCCGCCGCGCCGGGATTCGTCGGGTTGACCGCAATTCGAAAATCCAGCACTCCCGCACCACGCAGCATGCGCTCCAGCTCGGCCGGATTATTCAAGCCGCCGCTGTGCTGTTGCAGATTGCCGTAGGCCTGCACCAGCTGCAGGATGAGCGCCTTGCGGTGCCGGTGCGCGGCAATGAAATTCTGCAATGCCTGTTTGGCCTGCGGATTGTTGCCGGCGGCATTGACGGACAGCAGGTTGGCCAGATGCCGGATATTAATATCCCAACTCAGAACCTTCGCAAAGGTTTTTTCGTAAGCGGATCGGGCCTGTACGGATTGCGCCACCAGCGCATCAGGTACATTGTCCGGATTGTACTTTGCGGTTTTGGCATTGACCGCCTGCAGCGTGTCATATTCCGTGGAAAGCAGCCGCAATATCTTCAGTCGCCCGGGACTGTTTCCGGCAATTTGAGCAAGCTCCGCAGCCCGTTGCGTCCCATGGGCCGCGAGTGCCGCATGCACCTGCGACGGCATAATGTTGTTGGCCATCAACTTGTCAACAATGGATTGATACTGTTTTTGGGCCGCGCGGGATGCCGCGTCCGCCAGGGGCATCTGAATCTCGATCCGCTCTCCGCTCAGCACACGCCATACCAGATTGTCCACATTGCTGGGGTCCACGCGGCGCCGCAAGACGGAAATTACCTGCTGCGCCAGCTGGTTGGGATGTCCCTCATAATGCCGTGGTATATTCAGCTGATAAATAAGGTCCGTTCCCCCGGACAGGTCAATTCCGCCCTTCAGGCCGTAACAATAGATGGAGAAAACGGCCAGCCCGATTGCCGCAAAAATGAAGATAAATCGCGTCAGGAGATTTGATTTCATGCTGCAAGAATTCCAAAACAGACCAGTTTAATGCGCTTCCTTTGAACATTTTCACCACCGCTCCGCGTGAATACCGGTGATGATCATGGCGGGATATCCGTTTGCGCCGCGGCCCGATGCGCCGCTCATACGACGGGCCGTACATACCCAGGGAATCCCGCAAGAATTATGCCGCCGCCATGGCGGCGGCCCGAAGTTTATTTATCGTCCGCAGCGTCCGCTTTTTCAATCACGCTGAGAATACTGGAACGCGTATAGTGGCTCTTCACGTTGGCGGATTCATCAATCTTAAGAATGACCTCGTTATCCTTTATTTCCACCACGGACGCCAAAAGACCGCTGGTGGTCACCACGCGATCACCCCGCTTAAGGGCGGAAATCATGGCTTTGCGCTTCTTTTCCTCGCGCGCCGGACGGCCCAGAAGCATATAGAAAATGGCAATGCCGGCCACTACCAGAAATACATACTGCCAGGCACTCGGCGACTGCTGGTCCGGCGGAGCCTGCACCGGTTGGCTGGCCGCACCGGCAGCCTGCGTGCCGGCCGCTGCGGTGGCGGCCGTTTTCACGGCCGTCGCCTGCGCCACAGGGGTCGCACTGCCTGCGGGTGCTGAACCCGCCACCGGCCCGGTGCCAGCCACCGGTCCCGAACCGGCGATCGCCGTCGGTGTGCCGCTTGCTGCCGCCTTCTGGGCGAATAGTGGGGCTGGTGCCGTGACCGCGATGAACAATGCAAATAACGCCGCTGCCGTCGTCCGCTGCGTCCAGGTGGCCAACATTTGTTTACGCATAAAGGAAACTCCGCTTTGGCGTCCAGCGCTGGCGATCAGATACAATTTCGCCGCTGGATCGCCAGTATTTCATGTCAATGTTTCGGATACGCACACATACCCGGCTAAAACATTTTCTGCCTTCACGCGGCTGCACGCCGCGCCGCCCGAATGACGCCAATTGAGCCGCCTCCGAGCCGGAGAACTCACTCTCCGGCAAGCTCGGGGACGTCGGAATCGACCTGTTCCGGCGCGGACAGGCCAGACAAGCGATTGTCCCTGATTGCATCGCGGATGTAAAGCATCCACCGTTGAAAGAATCGAAGATTGTGCACGGACAATAGAATCGGCCCGAGCATCTCGCCTACAGTGAACAAGTGCCGTAAATACCCCCGTGAAAACCCCCGGCAACATATGCAGTCACAGCCATCCTCCACCGGCAGGCTGGAAGCCGTATATTGGGCATTGCGCAACCGCAGCACCCCGCGCATCGTAAACGCGACGCCATTCCGGCCGTTCCGCGTGGGCAGTACGCAATCGAACATGTCCACGCCCCGCTTTACCGCTTCCAGAATATCGGCGGGGTAGCCCACACCCATCAAATATCGCGGTTTACCCGCGGGTAGTACGGGGGCGGTGCAGTCAATGGTTTGCACCATCCGCTGATGGCCTTCGCCCACGGCAAGCCCCCCCAGTGCGTACCCGTCAAAATCCATCTTCACCAGCGCCGCGGCGCAGCGCCGCCGTTCGTCGGCATCTGTGCCGCCCTGTACAATGCCAAACAATGCCTGTTGGCGGTCAATATTCAGCCGGTCATGCTCCCGGCGGGATATTTCCGCCCAGCGAATCGTGCGCTCCAATGACGCCGCCAAACGCTCCGCAGGACAATCTGCCGGGGGGCAATCATCAAACGCCATTGCAATATCGGCCCCAAGATTAATCTGGACCTGCATGGATTCGCGTGGGCCAAGGTGAATCATCCGGCCGTCTACGTGCGAGCGGAACTCCACCCCGTCGGGTGTGAATCTGGTCAGATCGGACAGCGAATACACCTGAAAACCGCCGGAATCTGTCAGCATCGGTCCGTGCCAGCCGCTGAACCGCTGCAATCCGCCTAAATCCCGCACAATTTGCGATCCTGGCCGCAGCATTAAATGATAGGTATTACCCAATATGATCTGACAGCCGGCCGCACGCAGCATATCCGGCGTCACCCCTTTTACCGTTCCACGCGTGCCCACGGCCATAAAAGCCGGCGTGTCAAACGCGCCGTGTGCGGTTACCACCCGGCCCAATCGGGCGGAAGTTGACGTGTCTTGGTGTAGCAATTCAAAATGGAACATTGCAATATTTTCAGTGCCGCCTGATCGCCGATCGCCGTCGGATTCCGGTCCCCCGTTGACACCCGGCAACCCCTTGTCATTTCGTGTTGTGCGGTGGTTTTCCGCAGTGCCGGTCAGTTACGGGTCAATCGTTTTCATGCCGCCCATGTAGCCAATCAGGGCTTCGGGCACAGTCACCGAACCATCCTGGTTTTGATACAACTCCAATATCGGAATTAAAATGCGCGGGCTGGCAATGACCGTGTTGTTCAGCGTGTGACAATAATGCACCTTTCCATCTTTGCCGCGGTATCGCAAATTGCATCGGCGCGCCTGAAAGTCATACAGGCGGCTTGCGGAATGAGTTTCACCATAGGAATTTCTTGAAGGCATCCATGTTTCAATATCCATCATGGAGGCATTTTTGGGGCCTAAATCGCCGGTGCAGCACTGCATGATCCGGTAAGGCAGGTTCAGGCGTTGCAGCACCTGTTCACTGTTGCTCAGTATCGAGTTGTGCCAGCGAATGGACTCTTCCCGGTCGTTGCGGCAGACAATCACCTGTTCCACTTTATCAAACTGATGGATTCGATAAAGTCCGGTGGTGTCCTTGCCATAGGTTCCAGCCTCCCGACGGAAACAGGTGCTTTGCGTCACCAGTTTCAGCGGCAGTTCGTCTTCAGACAGGATTTCTTCCATCCGCCATGCGGTCAGGCCCACTTCGCCGGTCCCGGTTAAAAAGCGTTCATCCTCGCCCTGTTCGAATGCTTCACCCACACGATACGCCTGCTCCCGCCCGGCGGGGAAAAAACCCGTGCCGCGCATGGCGGCCTCACGCACCAGAATGGGAACCGTCGCGGGCGTAAAGTTTTTTTCAAATACCATGATATCCATGGCGAGTCGCAACACGGCCTGGTGCAACAGTGCGCCGGTCCCGGTTAAAAAATAGCTCCGCGAACCGGCCAATTTCACGCCGCGCTCAAGATCAAAAAGCCGCAGCCTCTGGCCGATTTCAACATGGCTTTGCGGCGCAAAATCAAATGTCCGAACCGTTCCCCATCGCCGCAATTCCACATTGTCGTCCGAAGATCTTCCGACCGGCACATCGGTGTCCGGCGGCAGGGGAAGTTTCAGTATTTCGGCGGATATCAGCGGATCCAGCTGCTTAATTTGTTCATCAATCTGCGCGGCTTGTTGTTTGATATCCAGCGGGCGTTGCCGCAATTCCGTCGCCTTGCCTTCCAGCTCTGCCTTTTTTACCGCATCCTTTTCCGCCTTAATCCTCCCCATCAACTGCCCTAAATCACGGGAGAGTCGGTTTTGTTCAGCGGTAAGCTCTTGAAGTTGTTGAGTCAGCCCCCGGTGCCGGGAATCCAATTCCAGGAGCACATCCAGATCAATCGAAATGTTTTTCGCTTTCGCTCCGGCCCGAACCTGTTCCGGACAGTCGCGAATGAATTTCATATCCAGCATAATCGTTGATTCCGTTTTACCCGCCACAGGCCCGGATGCCATCCTTGATCCGCACGAACCTGTTTGAATCTACTGTCCGGGCGCACCGGTCAAAAAAGAAAGAGCCCGCACATCAATGGGCGGGAATCGTAAGCCGCTCGCCTACCCGAATGTTATTTGGATTTGACCCGATAATCCGACGGTTGGCGCGATAAATGAGTTTCCAATAAGCACTGGTGCGGTAGAAACGCCGTGCCAGACCACGCAAGCTGTCCCCCGCACGCACCACGTATACCCGGCCGCGCACAGTATACCCCGCACGGCTGTGGCTTACCGTGTGATGCCGACGGCTGCGATACGAGTTTGCGCTGGAGACATGCGATGCACGCGAAGCCCGGGGCAGGTGAATAATTTGTCCCACGCGCATCCGCCGCGGATCAAGGCCCGGATTGGCCCGTTCCAGCGCCCTCACCATCCGTGCACTGCCGTACATATGCACGGCAATGCGCACCAGGGTGTCTCCCTTGCGAATGCGATACTCGTGGCTGGAAATCGCTGCGCGCCGCGGTGTATGTGAAGAAAAATGCCGATGCGGCGCCAATTGTCCCCCCAAAATTGACCCGCTGGAGCCGCCATTGTTATTTCCCCCGCCAAGCCCTTGCGACCCGCTCGCCGAAGAAGTGCCTGGAATCGCGACACCGGAGGAACCGCTGTTGTCCGCTGTGCCGCTGCCGGATAAGGCAATTCCGTTATTCCCCGCGTTTCCTTGATTACCGGCGCCCAAATTGCCGCCACTGCCGGAATTGTCCGTAGCCGCGGTGCCGGAATTTTCGCCGGTGTCAGCCGTCGTTAAACCATTGCCGGAAGACATTCCACCACCAGCCCCACTGTTCTGCGTACTTGCCGTCAAGTTGGTTCCCGCCGGCCCGGTGGTCGGGTTCACCTGTACCAATCCGGGAGCGGATTGGGAACTCGCCGCGGGTTGGGATGCGGCAGGTGGAATAATAGCCGATGCCGTGCCGCCGGATGCCTGGTTTGAGGATGTTTGAGTTGTTGCCGTGGACGCTCCGGAAGTATTATCCGTTGCGGGCATCAGGCCCGGCTGCTGTGAAGGAAGCACACCTTCCGAACTTCGCTTGGTGGAATGATGGGAAAATGCAAAATACGTGATAACCAGCAGCACCACCACCAGCACCGCCACCAGAGCGACCTTAATATCGGTACGCATTATGTACTCTCCAGCATCCGGTTACACGGTAAAAGCATTCTAAGCATTCTAAGGCCCGCCATGTTTGTTAAAGTAGGGGCAACCGGATTACGAAAGGCCCCGAAATCGCGCCATTATGGAAGAACATCTTCCATATCAGTAGGCGAAACTAATAGATTAACGCGGAGCGGCGCAATCAACAAGGATCCCGGGAAACGGCTCCGAAATGCGAGGAAATTATCCTGGTCGCCTCGAAAATCGGGTCAACCCGGTGTTAAAGCACCATGCATCCGAACGCTCCCGCCGCCATCAGGAACCTGCGGATCGCGACGGCAAGCCTTGTAATGAACTGATCGCGGTGCCAGCCTGCCTTCACTGCTGATTACATTATGGAGAAAAACACGCTCGCAATTGGCATATATTATACCCCTATTATGTGTAATATTAAAAAAGGCCGCTTTATTAAATCAATTCCGAATGACATATCAATTCAAACAACTTCATTCAGCAACCGGACAGGGTAAGCGATAGATCCGCTCGTTATTTCCAAAAAACAACTTAACTTGACCGATTCAAACAGAGGATTACCATGGAACCCCGGAGATGATCGCACGACCGGCGTTAGCCGCGCAGATGCCATCCTTGCAATCTGCCGGTCATTTGGCGACTGCGGCCTGTGCGAACTTTATTGGGAATAGTGCGCCGGGCACAGCTTTATCGAATCGCCGTCCATCGCATTTTCAAAGGAGCCAGTTCTTTGAATCAAAACCAACCGGACATGGGCCATGCCGGCAAAGGGCTTTCCGCAGTGGCAACCCTGGCTTTGCCGGGCATTTTGCTGCTGGCTCTGCTCGCCGGAGGAAACCCCAAAATAGTCCCTCCTCCTGCCGATCATGCCGAATCCGCCGGCCGGACGATATCTGATCAGGCCAATAAAGATATGGAGACTCTGGCGAGAATCAAGCTCAGCCTCCCCCGCCACAGTCTTTCGCTCCCCGCGGCATTCTGGAATGAGCACCTTACGAACTGGCTGGACGTGGCTTTATGCGGCCGTCCCAGCAATTTTTTGCACGAAACTGTGCTTTCGATTGTTGCCACGCGCACGATGATGCGGCGAAATCTCAAGAAGATCGGACTGCATTCCGCCATGGACTGGGCTCCGAGTCTGGCGGATTTTACGATTAATCGCGGCGATCCCGTGCTTATTCTGGCCCGCTTCAAACTTCATGGCAAGCTTCAGACATGGCCGTTGGAAGAATTGATCAGCCTGCGTGGTTGGCACGTGGCCATCGGACCATTTGGATGGTTGTATCTTGGCAACCCCAGTC
>JAKBBN010000104.1 GCA_021808485.1 Planctomycetota bacterium
CCGACCGCCTTGCCGTTTTGGGCCCCCGGATTGGTGAAATTAAGCGACGTATAGCTGTTGTAGGCGCCGGCGCTGTTGGTGCTGCTGTTAACGCTCGTTTGCGCCGGGCCGTTGCTTACAAAAAGGAAATAGGTGAGGTAGCCGAGGTTGTTGGGCACTGGAACTCCGCCGCGCGTCCACACGCCGAGTTCATTCGGCGGCAGCAGGTTGTCTTCCAGCGAACCGTCAACCACCCAGCGATTCCACGGCGAGGGGTTGTAAACGCCCACAATGCCGCCAATGGGGCTGCTGATCAGACCGCCGCCCAGGGTGATGTTGTTATTGAGCTCGTAATTGATATTGGCCGCGCCTATATCCGCATTGGATCCGCCCGCGCCGCCGGCATTTGTATAAAAATCAAATGCGGTATTAATGAAAATATGTTTGTCCACCCGCACTTGGATCATGGGGCTTGAGTCCGCATAAAAAGTGGATGCCGACCCCTGCTTGTGCTGAAACTGAAAATTCACGTCGCCCGCGATGAGCACCCGTAAATTCCCCGGCTCCAAAGCACTGATCTTCTGGCTCTGTTTCATCACTTTGCGATAAAGCCGATGTATCGCCCGGTCGATCGCCTTTTGATCCGTGGTTTGCCGGGTCGCAGCCATGGAAGCCTGCTTCTTTTTCAAAGCGGCCATCTGCCGCTGCATGGCCGACATCTGTTTGGCCATCGTGGCCATCTGGGCCTTGATTGCGTCATACTTTTGCTGCATGGTGGGGGCGGCATACAGCCCCGCTGCGGGCAGAGCCGCCAGCGCCATGCCGGCGCATAGTGTGATTAACCTGTTGTGTCTCATGATGAATCCTTTCCCGTGAAAACAAAGACTCAGTCAAGACGGGTTACTTCCCCGCGCCGGCTGGATCAAAATTTTTCCGCAGATAATTAATGACGTTCCACCGCTGTTTGCGGCTCAATGAATCGGCAAATTCAGGCATGGGGCTGTGCCCATGGCTGATCTTCCAAAAGAGAGCCCCTTCTCCCTGTTTCCAGACGCTGACCTTGGTGAAGTTCGCCGGGTGCGGCGAAAGAAATGCACCGGTAGGCCCGTCGCCTTTGCCGTCCGATCCGTGACACGCCAGGCAATTCTGCGTGTAGACAACTTCCCCCGCCTGCACGGAAGCAGCCGTCAGCGGAATCGGGTTTGTTATTTTTTTCGCCCTTGCCGGGGCGCGCCATGAACTGAGATGAAAAATACCATTGACGTGTCCGGTAGCCGCCATTTGACGGGCAGCACTCAACGTTCCGGTCAATCCGATTGTAATTGTGGCAATACCAAGTACGACAACACCAGCTTTTACGCAGCTTTTACCACGCATAACAACTCCTTTGTGCAGCTATACCACGGCCCGCAGGCCATGAGTGATTGGTTCTGATTCGCGCCACCTTGTGAAACTCTTCACAATATGGTTAGCGGCAAACCGCTGAACTTCACAAGAGTCATTATCACTAGTATTCACACTCTGCTTAATCGGTCAATGCCGGAAATGCATTATGCGATTTTTTTCCCACGGCTTAATCCGGTTTTTTCCCCGCCGTCCCTAGGGTTTTCACCTATTGCCGGGGTTCCCGTTTTTTTGCATGGCCGGTGCATGTTGATTTGCACCAACCGGGATCGATTGCGGCACATATGAACGCCCACTACGCCGCCGGCACGGTCTGTTATATAATTCCAGTCGTATAGGAATGCGGATTTAATGCTGGAATTGTCCTTACACCGCCATCGCCCTACATAATGACAGGTTACGCAATGTTTATTGATGAAGCAGAAATTGAACTCTTTGGCGGCAGGGGTGGTAACGGCTGCGCCGGCATGCGGCGGGAGAAATTTGAGCCGCACGGCGGCCCGGACGGCGGCGACGGCGGGGATGGCGGGAGCGTGTATCTGCAAGCGGTTGAAGGCGTTGACACGTTGCTGGACATGGTCAGCAAACATCATTGGCACGCGGGCCACGGCGATCATGGCTCCGGTAAAAAGAAAGATGGGCGCCGCGGCGAAGACCTTACCATTCGCCTGCCGCCCGGCACGCTTGTGTACGACTGCACCACCGGTCTGCTGGTGGCGGACCTGACCCCCGCGGGGCGGAAAGTTCTGATTGCCGCCGGGGGCAAAGGCGGGCGGGGTAACGTTCATTTCATGAACTCTGTCCGGCAGGCCCCGGATTTCGCCGAGCCGGGCAAACCCGGGCATTCGAGGCGGGTGAAGTTGCAGTTGCGCCTCATCGCGGATGTCGGCCTTATCGGCATGCCCAATGCCGGTAAATCGACGTTGCTGTCGCGATTGTCCGCAGCCCGGCCCAAAATCGCGGACTACCCGTTTACGACTTTAAAACCGCAATTGGGCATTGCGGAATTGGATGCGGATCGCCGCCTGGTAATGGCGGATATTCCCGGCCTGATTGAGGGCGCCCATGCAGGCGCCGGATTGGGGCAGGATTTTTTGCGTCATATTGAACGCACGCGTGTATTGATTCATCTGGTGGATATTCTGCCGCTGGACGGAAAAAAGCCGATCGACGCCTATCTGGCCATACGGGAGGAACTGTTCCGCTACAGCCCTCGCCTTGCCGGAAAACCTGAAATTCTGATCGCCAACAAAATGGACCTTACCGGTGCTGCAGAAGCTCTTGATGAACTGCGGTATGGCCTTCCCGGCAAGCATATTCTCGCAGTAAGTGCCGCCACCGGCACGGGCTTGCGCCCTTTACTGGAACTGGTGTGGCAACTGGTGCAGCGATCCCCGAAAAGCGAGGCGTTTGTTGAGCGGCCGCCGGTCATTCTGCCGGTCGAATCACCCGGCGGCGGCGGAAAGGGGCACGCTATTGATGAAACTCATCATGTGACTGGGAAAGATGCGGCGGAAAGCGCTGACATGTCCGCGGATGATGCGCAGCTTGCCGCAGAGGTAGCCGCCATGAAAGCCGATGACATTCGCAAAGGGAAGTATTACAAGAAGGCCAAGCCGAAGAGCGATTGACGGCGTCGCGAAATTAGATCCAAAAAGCATAGCAAGACGGACAAATCAGGCATTTGAATAAAATGTCCTACCGGTTATTTGGCATCGCAAATCGCGCCGATGGATTCTTGGCAGCAAGGCGTCGTTATTCACCGCCGATGTTCCATCTGCCGTTACTTCCGATCAAACGCGGATTTTGATTAATTGATACATATGTTATACGCAAATGCGCATATGTAAAATTGATTGGGGAAACACAGACACGTGGCACGCTCTTTAATACCCAAGCATATGGGCGTTAATTTTATTCGCTTATATGAATATAAATAATATCGGCCCCTTTTATTGGACTTTCAACGTCCCTTTGCACGAAGAATAGTCTGGCGGATACGCCGGTCCATCTGTGACCGACTGCCGCAGCAAACAGTTGCCATGGAATGACCGATCTTATCGGATCTGCGGCAAACGGTGGACAAGCACAATTGAGGAGTTAACCATGGTCATCAACACCGCGCGATTTGGGCCTCTGGAAATCCTGGATAATCAAATTCTGCAAATTGCGGGAATTTCCAGCGGCCAAGCCAATTCCGGCCGGTTCATCCTGGTTGAACTGCAATCCGCCGATGCCGGTGTGTGGCTGCAAAGCGTGGACAATGCCGAATTTGCGATTCGGCTGGTGGACCCTTCCTCCTGCGTGCCTGGCTTCAAACTGCCGGCCAATCGTCACGTGCTGGAATTGATGCGCACCAGCCGCAATGGCGAACTTAACGCCTACTTGGTGCTGGAGCGATCAGGCGATTATCTGGTGGTCAATATTGATGAGCCGATAGTCATTAACAAACATTCGCGGCGTGGACTGCAGCTTCATACCGACCCTGCGGAGCAATATGCCGTGGAACCGACTCCCGCGCCGGCGGCACCCGCGCGACCCGCCGCGGCTTTGTCATGGCGCAATCGCTGGAGTGAGGGGCTGGATCTGGGCCGGACAGTACATGCGGTGGCCTGAATGACAGGTCAACAGCCAACTTTCGCCGGAATCGGGCTATAATAGAACAGCGTCAAACAGCGTGCCGTGCAAAAATGGAGGTCAGGAGGATGGCAGTCAAGGAGTCAGACGATGCTCGTATTATCAAGACAGCGCAATGAAAGCATCGTGATTGGTGACAATATCGTCATCACGGTGGTTGACATTCGCGGGGATAAAGTCCGGCTGGGAATTAATGCTCCCAACACGGTACCTGTTCACCGGCAGGAAATCTTTGATGCCATCCAAAAAGAGCGCGGCATAGTTGCCGCCGGCAAACCCGCCACCGGTTCACCATCGGTTTCAACGATATCCCCGACGCCGGCCGGCATGCCGCCCGCGGACATGGCTCCGTCCCAGCCTAACAATGAAAATGGATTGCATTCCAAAACTTGAGTATCCGTAGCACCCATGATCCCGCGGCATTGTATGCTTCATTATGCGGTTCGCCGGCGGGAACATCCAGAGTTGAAATAATGTGGGGCCGGCAGGGAACCGGTTGAATTCCAAGCATCTGCGGCAATTTTTTTTCATTCTATAAGCGGCAAGTGTAATACGGCCGTCAGGCATCGCCGTACAGGCGAAGCGCCAACCGGAATCCTTACCGACAATGCGCCAGCGAACCCGGCTTATAAACTGCGGCGCGTATGGCGAACAAAGTGCATAAATTGGGCGAAGGGAGGCAGCCCAATCAACCGTCCGTTATTTGGAATTGCGTCATGCCCCCACCACATCCGGCCCCGCGTGTTCCGCAGCAATGCCTGGATGAGTTGCCGGCGCATGGTGAGCAACCGGAGTCGTCGGGGCTGGAGCGTGGACTTCGTATAACAGGAAATCGTGCGTTCCCACACGCGCCACCAGCGCCAATACTTCGGGTGATAATTCCTGATGCCGCGCGGCATGGATTTTGACGGCGCGCGTGGCGCCATTTTTATGCAGCATGTCGATCTTAATCAGGGTTTCATGCCCGGTGGCCTCATGGCGTAACGGCTGTCGAAACGCCCGGGACACCATGCGAAACAGTTCATCCATACTATGGATATGGTGTGCATCGCGCGAGGCACTGGAAATACCCAGCACGCGCATTGCTTCCGGCGCATCCAAGCGGGGCGCCGCCTCCACCGCCTGCCGCAATTTCTGATGAAATCGCCCGACACACGCCCCAAATGTTTCGCCCATAACCTGTGCTTCGGCAATATGAACTTTTTTCCCGCAAGCCGTACAGGTTACCGGCCGATGCAACAGACTCTTAAGCGTTTCCGCAACGCCTGATGACTGCATCGGCGCCAAACAATGAACACATCTTGGAAAATGGGTTTCCATTGAACCAACTCCTGCAAGTCAAACCTAGCCATCTCTCCCGGATATACCAGCATTCGCGTACACGCTACCGGCATCATGCCGGTCTAAATTCACTCCAACCAAATATCTTTCACGGGTGCGACATTTAAGAAAAAGCAGAATTGCGAGAAACGCACCCGAACGAGCAGCTATCTAGAAATCATCCTACAACAACCCCCGCCTCTGTTCAAGTGATTCTTACTTGATTTTGATGATATTTTTCAGCCCGCTCGCAGTGCCGAAGTCCGCACGGTTTTATCGGAAATTCGGGCGAAAAGCCTCTTTATTCAATAATGCCTGTGCACAATGCCCCGGTCGTGGGGTGGCCAACCGGTTCGCGCATTTTCGGACGGAAGATTGCAGTAACGACAAAATATGCAATCGAGTTAATTATTTTATGTACAACGGCTGAGGTCATGCGCCCGGCCCTTTCCATTGCCAGTCCACATGGGCGGCCCGGCTCATCGCCTTTGCGGCCTGATAAAGGCACTCCTCGCACACCAGCACCTCAGGCCGATCCGGATGACTCCACCGATCCATGGACGCGGGCATATTCACCCTCAGGCACAGGGTGCATGCGTATTTCCCGTCGGTACGTTTCTTATCGCGTAATGCCCGATCGAGGCAGCTCAGGCAAATAGCCGAGCCATGATGGCCCTCAACCATGCCAGATTGCCCATCCCATTCCGTATGGCAGAAATCACAGCAGATAACCACGCCCTCATTAACCGTCTTTTGCATTTAACAAGCCTCCTAAAGATGTCTTTATTATCGCCGACCGCTGACATTGGGTTATTTTCAGGCGCCGTGGCATCGGATCATGATTTTCTGTATCATAAGAGCTGGTCACTAACGCGAGAGGAACCGATCGTCATGGCAGAAACCACCTTTCAGGCATCTATTGTAACACCGGAATCCGTTGTACTGGAGACCGGTACCACATTTGCGGTGATTCCCGCGGATGACGGCCTGCAGGGCGTCCTTAATCAACATGCGCCTTTCATCAAGCGATTGAAGCCAGGCCTGCTTAAACTCAACACTCCCGAAGGCATATACCGCTTTGCCATTACGGGCGGATATGTGCAAATGCAGGACAATGTACTGACCATTCTGACCGATGAAGCGGTTGCCGAAGCAAGCGTTACACCGGATTTGATTTCCGCCGAGGACGCCAAGGCTCAAGCCATGCCCGCGGAGACCGATCTGCAGATCCGCAAGCGCAAAGCGGCGCTGGCCCGGGTTGAAGCCCTTCGGGCCATGGCTGAAATTGGCGATGAATAAACCCCGAATGCCGCACCTTTTGCCTGTTCCGGCAAAACCATAAACGCCGCCGCACTGGGCAACAATCCGCTACTACGAAAACATACGTAAGGCCGCATTTTCAGGCACGCTGGCACCGTTCCGGGTTTGCCCCGCTTATCAGCCAAAACAGGGCCGGCGGCCGCAAATTAAAATGTGCAAGCAATCTTCGACGGCTTTGCCCAACGGACCAATCACGGCCGGGCATGGCTTGTGTTCCCCGTTAGCTACGCCTATATTTTCATGTAGAAAAGGCTGTTGGAAATGAGGGTGTCGGGGCCTGCCGGGGCAATATACCGGTCATGGACAAATGCCAAGGGGAACGCATGACCGCAACAGAGATGACCATATCGCGACAGGCTGCGCAACTGGCCAATCGGTTGCGGGCCATACAAGTGGACTTGGCGGATCAATCCGCTCAATCCCGCCAGGAATTCATTTCCGATGAAATAAAACGTGTTCTGGCGGAAATAAATCCGGTCCAGCGGCCGGAACTGCTTTCCGCATTGGCCGAACATTTTCCATCCTGGGATGACAATGTGGTGGCGCGGCAAAAGGTGGATGCCGCCGGTCAAAGTCACGAAATGACGGCGTCTAAGACGGATGCCATGGAACTCCAGGACCCTGCGTTTCTGGTGCAGCGGCTATGCGAGTTGTCCGCCCGACTGCCCCAGGCGCAAAAAGAGGCGTTGACCGCCCGATTGGCGGCCGCGGGTCTGGGCGGGACTACGGGACCGACGTGGCCGGCCGAACCTCTTTCAAAACTTCATTCCCGCTTACAATTGGATGACGGGCTGGAACCGCACGCGGGCCACAGCCTGGAATTGCTGCAGATGCTTGCGGAATTAACCATGAGCATCGAACAAATTGCATGGAACATGTGGAAAACAATCGTGCCGGCCTCGCAGTTGCGGCGCGGTGTCGCCCTGCAACGGTTGATGAGCCGCTTCCTGGCGGACGATCCGGATGTGCCGCGCGGGCAGATCGCCGGCGAACTGGAACGATTGCGCAAAATTAACGCCGCACTTCTCTCCGCGGTCGGCCAGACCGGCCGTCAATTTGCCCACCAGTTTGCCACGAAATTACTGCCGTCGGAAATTGAGGCGGCGGTGCGCAGCGGTCCGAAGAAAATGTTTGCCGGGATCGAAGTCTCCTGCTGGAAGCGCTATTGCGAGTTGGCCACGGAGAGCCTGGATGAGGCCGCCATTGACCATGAAATTCGGGAAATCGTAAGGGAATTTGTGGAAAGCGTGATTTGAAGGTGTGATCCGGCGACCGGGCATTGTGACGAAGGGCTTTGATGGATTCGATTCATTTCAACGAAGGTTTGTTCCTGCAGCAGCACCATCTGCAGATGATGCAGCGGAATATATTCCAGCGGATGGACGGCCTGCGTTCATTGGTTTATTCCTTTGGATATGGGTTAATTGAAGCGGAATTGTCCGGCGAAACACTCAAGAACCAGATCGTACGCTTTGACCGGCTGTGGGCGGTAATGCCCAGCGGTCTGGAGGTACGCTGTCCGGAAATTGCGGATATCCCGGCGGTGAGCATCAAGCAGGCGATGGAATCACGCACGGGCGGGCTGACGGTTTATCTGGCGGTTCCATTATGGAATCCGGATCGCGCCAATGCGGTAACCGGGGACAATCCGGGCAACTGGATGGTAAAAAGCATTTACCGGACGGCGGAAATCCAGCGCAGCGATGAAAACACAGGGCAGAATCCACGGACCATCGGCGTGCGGCGGATTAATGCACGGCTGGTGCTGGAGGGGGAAGATACAACGGATATGGAAGTTCTGCCCATACTCCGGGTGATGCACGGCGTGGGAGAGCAGATGGGCGGCGTGCGGCAGGACCCGGGATATATTCCCCCCTGCCTGTTGGTGCGCGGTTCACCGGTTTTGCGGGACATGCTGCGGGAATTCGCCAATCAACTTGAGGCCAGCCGCACGGAACTGGCGTTGCAGGTGACCCGCGGCGGATTCAGCATTGACACCATGCGCGGGGCGCAGTTTGAACAGTGCCTGCGGCTTCGCACAATAAGCCGTGCCAGTGCGCGGATCACCAACCTGCTGAAACTGGTGAATCTGCCGCCGTTTGACATGTATCTGGAATTGCGGGAACTGCTGGCGGAACTTGGTTCCATGTATCCGGATAAAGACGCACAATTATCCCCGGCGAATTACGACCACGACCGGCCCGATCTGGCTTTTGCGGACCTGACGGTCAAAATTCGCGGGCTGCTGCGGGGCGCAGTGACGGCCCGATTCTTTAAGGTGGACTTTACCGCGGACGGCGCCATGTATCGCGCGGTGCTGTCCGATGAGCATTTCACACAGCCCAACGAGTACTACATCGGGGTACGGACAAGGGAAGATCCGCTGGCGCTGGCGAAGCTTGTGGAAAATCAGGATCAGTTTCAAGCGGCCGCACCCACCATGGTCGGAAAGCGCATTTTCGGTCTTAAGCTGCAGGAAGAGCGATACCCGCCGGTGGAATTGCCGGCCCAGGCCAGCCTGCGTTATTTCCGAGTCATGCGCACGGAAAGCCAGCGCATGTGGGACCGGATCAAGGAGGAGAAGGCCGTCGGCGTGCGCTGGCTGGGAATGGAAAACAGTGATTTTGCGATAACACTGTATATGACCGTGCCGGGTTGATATCAGCCGGCGGGCAGAACGTGACGACAACAGGCAGGTTGAATGCAATGACACTTACGGAACTGACCGAACCATTTTTCCAGTACATGTGCCGGCTGAACCGCTCGGCGCGCGGGGGCGGGCAGCTTGACGCGGCAAGCGTTCGCGCTGAAATCAAATCCCTGCTGGCGGACATGAAAGCCAAGGCCGCGGCTTCCGGGACTTTGGCGGGGCAGTACGACAAAGTGGAACTGCCCCTGATTTTTTTTGCCGACTTTACCGCCAAGGAAGGCGGCTACACCATTTCAAAACAGTGGAAGGAAATAGCTTTTGACCGCAATGAGTTGGGCGGCGATGAAAAATTCTTTGACCTGCTGGAAGAAACGTTGAAAGATTCCAGC
>JAKBBN010000105.1 GCA_021808485.1 Planctomycetota bacterium
TATAGTGCATAAAGTCAACGTTTTTTTAAGGCTGCGAAATGGTTGCCATGGGTGAAAAGCCGGGCGCCGATTGCCGCGGGGCCAGCCTTCGTTGTCACCGCATTTTTGGTGATGGGCGCGGGAGAACCGCGACCGGCCGGCGCGGCGTTATTCCAGCCGCTTGGTGAGCTGGCTGCGACGCATCCTTAAAAGATAAGGGATCAGATGATGGCCACGCTTTACTTGCCGATGAGGCGTTTTGGAGGCAACAAAGAGAGGGTGCTTATCCAGTGGGTCGGCATTTTTATTTTTGTCATTTTCGGCGGAGGCGTATTGGGAGGTGACGGTCTGGATCCGACATCTGTATCGCAGAAATTGCTTTGCATCGCGGCGGCGATATGCGCCGGCGCCGCGATTCTAACGTTGGGCGGTATTTACGAGCAGATGCGATGCGTGGTGAGGTCCGAAAAGATCGTCGATCGAATTGGCGCTGTTTTTTGGCTGCTCTGGCACATTACGGCTTTTATCGTTCTGGCTTGGGGATTTGCCAAAATGGCGGCGCCTGCGTGGGCCATCGGTTCGGGACTTTACTACAGCGGGCTGTAGCCGCCTCCGGGTGGTTTGAGGATGGCGGAATTAAGCTCATACGGACGGTTTATGGACAAAAGTGCCGAAAGGGATCGTGGTGCTCGCCGGGGTCTGTGGCCGATTGCGGCCTGCGGGCTATGGGCTGTCATGCTCCTGGGCGGCATGGGTTTAGCCGCGGGCAACATGGGAGTTGTCCTCAGCATGCCGGCTGGGCGGGTCATGCGCTGCTCGGTGCTGCGTCTGAACGGCACCGAGCTTCAATGGCCCTTAATTAAGGTTAACGCCGTTGATGTCATCGGTCTGCCGGGCAGCCGGCAAACCTGGATTCGGATCGGGTGGTTTCACCTGGGCTCACGGGATGTCAGCCGCAGCCTGTCCGGTACAAGGTTGTTGGTGCCGGGATCAAGTATCCGCGCCGTCCGGCTATGGGGGCAGTGGTGGTGGTTGGCGGAGGCCCGTGCCTGGATCGTGATTTTGGGGGTAACCGCATGTTTTGGGTCGATTGCTCTGGCGGTGCTGCTTGCCGCCTTGCTGCGGGACAAGTCCGGTGGCCGGATGCTGGAAATTGGAGAAACGCCCATAGGCGGCCTGGGCATGACACGGGTCTGTTTTCGCGGCGGTTCTATCGGGAATGCCGCGCTTATTGTCTTGTCTCTCGGCATTGCAGCGGCGGGAGTTCCGGTCTTTTTCGCCATACTTTTCAATCGTTGCATTCCAGCTTTGTTGCCGGTTTCATTGTCGGCGGCGGTGGCAGGCACATTGCTGATGTTCTGGGCGATGATCCTGTTTCAGCGCCCCGGTCGTGCTCTTGGGCCTCATAGTCGCCCGCCCAACGCACCAGATTAATGTGCGGCTTTGCCGGATCTATTGTCCTATGTTGTGGATCAGCAATGTCAGGCTCGTGCCGGTGCGGTGGATACCGCCGGTATGCCGACGGTACAATGCGGCTGTGCTGATCCGTCAATCGGGAGCTTATCGGCCTCCATGATGGACGGGGTTTTTACGGCGTGATCGGCTATTGTGATGGTAGATATCGCTTTTATGCGGCTATGACACCGTGGCTTTCCGCCGTGCCGATGATTGCACTTCATGCGTCCGATGACGCCGGTGGGCATGGGTGTGGAGGGATGGGCCGAGATGGAGGTACCGGACATGGTTCACACCCCAACCGCGGACCCGGTCGCCCGGGGGCGAAAAAAAATTCAGCGATACGCAGTTGCCGCGGTCTGTTTGGCGGTCATTGGATACATCCCTTTCGGCCTGGACGTTTGGTACGCCTACCGGCCATTCGGCCGCTGGCTGATGGCGCACTACGAAGCCTTGATTCTCGACAAGAGGCCATTGCTCGCACACGTTCTGTTTGCGTGGTTTTTCATCCCCTGGACGCTGGCGAGCCTTTTCCCGTCCATTCTGGGCCTTCTAAGCATCAGGCGCCATGGCTTTCGGCTGGCAAATGAGGTTGGCGGGCGGGTCATCCTGATTTGGTCCTGGTATGCCTGTGCTTTGGCGATTTGCCTGGCAATTATTCGGCTCGTGCAACTGTTGTTGATTGGATCCTGGGTGGCCATATATTAATGTGGATGCCCGGCTCGCCCAGCGCGGGGGCCGGGCGGCATGCGGCGTAAAACCGTGTCGCCCTGCACGCCGCAAGCGGGAGGTTGGCAATTAGCAGCGAAATGACAAGCCCATTCCGGGTATCTCGGCAGCCCTGGTTCAGGCCGATATTGGCGATTCTTCTGGTCACAATGGCGTATGTTCCAGGTGGCACGACGTACTTGTTGAGCTACGGCGCGGCATATTTTATTCCGGGGTTTGCGGCGGGGGGCAATTGGGGCGATCTTTTGTCGGCGATTCTCTGTCTGGCGGATATGGCTGCCTTCATTGTGCTTTCCGATTTCCCGGCATTTCTGGCGATCTTTCTTGGGGTCAGGTACCTGCGGGGCACGAGGGCTCCGGGCAAGGGCGAAGAACCCTCGTGGGAGAGCCACCAACTGCCGAGAAACATTGCCATGGTCGCCGTGGTGTTTGGTGTTTTGCAGGTGGCGCTATTTTTGTTGTGCATGTTTACCAATTTCGAGGTGTTGGCTCTCTTGTAGCCTGCAAGCGGCCTGATGGCTCCCGCGTGCGGCGAGAAGACGAAAAGCTCCGGCGGGGGCGAAGTTTGCGGCGGGTGGAACCAGGCGGGGTAGAATGTGCCGGGGTTGGGTGAAGGCTAAACTTAGACTGACGCCTGCAGTTTGGCACAGACAGGAATGTCTGTCCCACAAACATAAATCCACATGCGACTGCCCAGCGTTTGCGGCCGCGGGATTGGACCGATATAGTTCATAAAGTCAACGTTTTTTTTGAGGCTGCGAAATGGTTGCCATGGGTGAAAAGCTGGGCGCCGATTGCCGCGGGAGAGCATATCGTGGAATTGATCAAAGAAATTTCGACTATTACGCAGGTGAAGAATGATGCGGAACTGCCGGTGGTATTCGGCGCGGCCGGGCTGGGAGTTGATCTATGGCGGCTAACGGAGTTAAGTTGTTGATTGCGCGCAATGGTTGTCCTGGCGCCGATTGCCGCGGTTTCCTTGTGGCTCGGATGTTGCCTGTGTTGGCTCGGGCAGGTTGAGCGCGGCCCCTTCCGAATTCTTTCCGAACAGTACGGACTTTCGGCGTCCCGCGGATCGGAAAAGTTGAAGGTTGTGCCTGAATCAGTCCCTTGGTCCAAAATGGTTGCGATGGCCGCCGATTATGGTCCAAGCGTGCATGTCATCGCATTTGGAATGCGCTTCAGGTTGCCCGTCGCCTCGGGGACATTGGAAATTGGTTGGCCGACCGATTTAAAATTCCCCCGCTACCCGAAGAATATTGTGGTGAAATGGAGCGGTCCGGCTTCCGCTTGGCCGCTGCACCGGATCGCCCGGTTGAGCTGGGATCACCCTGCCGCAAACTTGGCGTCGAATCAACCGTCGGTCCGCCTGCGGCGCAGGCACTGGCTTTTAGCGAATCACCTTTTGTACGTTTCGGTGCCGACTTCGGGCGGACAATTAACCATCAGCGGCACAGGCGATTCGGTCCCGCCGCGCTTTTACGGTGTCGCGGAGACACACCCACATTCCAACGCCGCGGTAACAGGCGCGTGGCCCGCGGTGTCGCCGCCCTGGGTGGCGGCGGCTCGACGGGATATAACGGCACGGCGGCGCCGCGTGGTCGATATTCTGGAACAAGCGGGCTGGACCCCCTGGACCGCCGCATCCGTTTCCGCAACGGCCTTCAAGGATCTTAAAGCGATGGATGCGGAGGAAATGTTTCAGACCGCCGTGGGAATATTCCCGCGGCGTAGGCAGGGATCGTGCGCCTTACGGATTGCGGCCATCCTGACGGTTTTTCCGAATGACGGTCCATATTGTTCCAGAATCATCCGGTGCGCGGACACGGATGGAACCCTCTATATTTGCAGGGCATCAGGGCGGCACGCCAATGCAAAGGGCTTTGCCGAAGGCTACGACGACTGGAGGTGGCTCTTTTTCGGTCCGAAGGGTAATTGCCTGAGTTTTGGGGATGTGGGTTGCCGGAAGGGGGCGTCCGAAGACCGGGTGGTGGCGAAGACGGCCGCGTTGGCGGGCTTTACACACGGCGTGCCGAAGCCGCTGCCGTCCGCGTGGGGAGCGAGTGTTCCCCGTCGCGCCGGTTTTTTTTCGTGTTCTGAGGATGAAAATGCCGAAAGGAATCTTCCACGTGGTTTGGCGAGCCGAGGCCTTGGTCATTTTATCGATCGCAGCGGCGGTATTGTTCGTTGGGGCGACGGTGTTTGTTAATGGAATTGTTACGGGATCCGGTCCGCAGCCGGGTGATCGGATTCGCGCGGGCGAGATTGCATTTTTTGGTGCGGCGGCATTGGTAGGTCTTGCAGCCGTCCTGGGCCTGGCGGTTTTATTGAGGCATTTGTGTCTACCGCGCGGTGCAACGGGTGGGGCGCTATGGCAGGCCTGTTTTTCACTGGCCTTGAGCAGCGCGGTCATGATAGGCTTTGTTATGGTATATCACCGGGTGTTTTTCCAATGGTAGCGGAAACTGAATTGTATTCCGTGCCGATAACACGGCCGCCCGGCGGCTGATTAAATTTTGCGTTGTGGGGTCTTTGTGGGGAAAACCGGCCTCCGTTTACCCGGCGGCTCGGCCGCTATCGGCGGCCGCGGACCGGCTTTCCGCACGCCGGTTAACCGCTCATGCCGCGATTCCGCGCCCGGCGGCAATTCGTTTCAGATATCCGGCGAAACCGGCCGGGGTCCGGTGGGTTCACAACTGTCCGCATAGCGGCTAGACTACCCAAAACTTTGGTTGCCCGCATGCCGCCGGAAAAATGATTTTCCGGTGGAATCCGGGTCTGTTCCGAATAGTGCGGGCGCATCGGCCTGCGGTTGTCAGGAAGGGTCATGGCGCACGCTAGGTCAACATCGTCACGGATTGCATTCATAAACCGCCAGCTGGCGGCAGCCATTGCCGCAGCAATGCTCTCGTGTGGTGCGGCCGGAGCGGCATCCACCGTGGCTCCGCCGCCGCCGGCCAAGGCCCACAAACCCGCATCCGTTCCGACGGCCGCGCAGTTGGCGGGCAATGAACCCAATGGGCCGCTGGCCGGAGAACCGGTAGCGCGGGTGGAACTTGTGGGCAACACTCCCGCGGATCGCACGCTTATCATGAATCAGATACGCGTGACCCCGGGCGAAGATTATTCCCGCGCACAGGTGGATGTGGATGTGCGTTCCATAGCGTCACTGGGCAAATTTTCATCCGTGCGGGCGGACATCATTCCCACGAAAAATCATGAAGTTGTTGTGCGCTACGTGGTCAAGGAGCGAGCCACGATTAATCGTGTTGTGATCAAGGGAAACCGCCATGTCCGCGGCCGCACGCTCCGGCGGCTGGTGCTGGCCCAGCCGGGCGGTTCGGAAGACCCGTTTATCTTCAATACCGACATCAAAGCCATTGAGCGGATGTATCATGACCGCGGCTTTCAATTCTGTGCGGTGACGCTGAATAAGAAATTGCTGGCGGCGGGCACGGTGGAATATGACATTGTGGAAGGGCCGCGAACCTACATCAGCAATGTGCAGTTCATCGGAGATAATCTTTATCCGCAATGGTACCTGCATTTCAAGCTGCAGACGAAATCCCGCTGGAAGCTTTTCTGGCTTATTCCGATCAGGCAGGGTGTGCTGAGCCACTCGGACATTAATTCCGATCTTGGTGAATTGCGCCGCCTGTGGGTGAAGAAGGGCTATCTGGATTGCCGCACGTCTTACATTCTCAAATACACGCCGGATTTTTCGCGGGTGGCGGTGCAGTTCATCATTCATTCCGGCGTGCGTTATCGCATCGGCGGGGTGGCGGTGCACGGGAACCATGCGTATCCGTCCGCGCGGTTGCTGCCGATGATAAAAATCGGCCGCGGCATGTATTACGATCAGAGCCTGATTGAGTCCGGGCAGAAAATTCTTGCCGATTTCTACGGCAAAGCCGGATACGTCTACAGCAAGGTGACGCCCACCTACGCATTTTCAGCCAAACCCGGGGTGGTGAATCTGTTATTCAACATTTCCGAGGGCGGGACGTTTCGCGTGGGGCAGGTCGTCATCCGGGGCAATGCCGACGTGCAGGACCATGTCGCCCGCCGCGCTATCCGCCTGTATCCCGGCCACCGGTATGACACCGTGGCGGTGCGGCGATCCGTGAAGCATTTGCAGGACCTCGGCCTGTTTTCACATGCCAATATTACGCCCATCGGCCACAACCCGGCGACGCGCAATGCACTGGTGAGCCTGGATCAGGGACAGACGGGCCGCTTTTTGGTCGGGGCGGGCGTTTCGACGGATGCCGGTTTAATCGGGCAGGTAAGCCTGTCACAGCGGAATTTTGATCTCACCGCTTTCCCGCACTCCCTGGGGGAATTCCTGCGGGGGCAGGCTTTTAAGGGTAACGGGCAGTATTTTCAAATTCTGCTGGAACCGGGCACCGTGTATCAATTGTACAAGGTCACTTTCGCCGAGCCTTATTTATGGGATTCGCCCTACAGTTTCCGCAACAGTGGTTACTATTTTACCGAGGCGTACAACAGTTATAATCTCAATCGTCTTGGAGACCGGATCACGTTCGGCCGCCGGATAACGAATCACCTGAGTTTATCCATCTCGTTTCGCGGTGAAGAGGTGAACGTCAACAGCATCGTCGATTATCCGCCGTTGGATGTAGCCGCGCCGGAAATTCTGGCGGCGCAGGGCACGCACCCGCTGACCAGCGTGACGCCGGGAATTGAATTCAACAATACGGACAGTTCCATTTTTCCGTCGCGTGGAATTGATGTCGGCGCGTCATGGGAACAGTACGGCGCGTTGGGGGGCCAATATAATTTTTCCAAGATCAATGCCTCGTTTACCTATTACCACACGATCTATCGCGACTTGTTCAACCGCAAAACCATATTCATGTTTCACAGTCAGCTGGGTTTCATTCCGCTGGGTCATTCGGTATTTTTCGAACGGTTCTATGCCGGCGGCATTGGATCCCTGCGCGGCTTTACGTATGAGGGTGTCACGCCGCGCGCGGGGCCGCTGCTGGACGGCGTGGGTGGTAATTTTATGACTGTATCGACGGCGGAAATAAACACGCCGATTTACGAAAATATTCTTCGCGGTGTTGTGTTTGTCGATGCCGGCGACGTGGAGCCGAACGTGCATCTGGGCATTATCCGGGTGGATGCCGGTGTGGGCGTGCGCGTGGTTATTCCGTTCCTTGGAAGATTGCCGCTGGGCATTGACCTTGCGTATCCGATTCAGCGCGGCCACAATGACCATGTGGAATACATCAGCTTCGCCTTCGGGCTGCCGATGTGATTTCCCGGATGTTTGCGGTCGGCTTGGCAGCTTCCGCCGGATTGCGGCGGGCGCCGTATGCCGCCGGGTGTAGGACTACTAAATACGGTTAACTGGAGTATCCCCGATGAAATTGATGACGATTGGTTCCCGCACGATCAACACAGGCTCGCTGCTGCTGGCGGCCGCGGCCGTTGCGGTGGGTGGGGCCCTGGCCTTTGCCGCCGGTGTTATGCCCATGGGAAATGGTCCGCGGATTGCCACTGTCAATCTTGGCGTGCTGACGCAGCATCTGGACGTGTATGCCTCATCAAGCAGGAAGTTCGCCGCGGAGCAAAAGTCCATGCATTTGCAGCTGGCCGCGAAGCGCAAAGCGCTGCGGCAACTCGCCGCACCGCTGGATCCGAACGCCACCATATCGTTTAAACGAGGATCGGAGGAATACCTCCGTCAACGCAAATTGCTTTTAAAGGCGGAGGTGGCGCTGCAGGTGTACCAGCAATATCAGGAAATTCGTTTTCGTGAGCAGGAGCGGTTGGTGGCGGAAAACGCGTATCGCCAGATCAATCAAGCCGTGGCGAAATACGCCACCGCTCATCATATTACAATTGTGCTGGCGACCGATACTCCGCAATACGATCTGCCCAAGAGTGCCGATCTGATTGAAGAAACATCAACGCGCAAAGTTCTGTATTCCAGCGATTCCATTGATATAACCAATAACATTATCCGCTTGATGAACCGGGACTATCAGAAAAAGCATGGTCAATAAAAGCCGGCACTGTTCAAGTTAACCCGCTTCCGGAGCGCTGCTTATGAAATTCAGTGCAAAGGACGCTGCCGAATGGTGCGGCGGCCGCATCGAAGATTCCCATGCCGGGGAACCCGCGTTTGAAGGCATGGAAACCATGGACCGGGCCGGGCCGGCGCAGCTTACGTTTATTGGCAAGGCAGTGTACGGCCGGCGGCTGGCGGCAAGCCGTGCCGGTGGGGCCCTGGTATCGGAGGGGATATCCGTTGACAGGCGTCCGGATCAGGTGCTGATCCGCGTACCGGACGCGGATATTGCCGTTGCCAAAATCCTGGAAAAACTTGCTCCGCCGCTGCCGCTGCCTCCTCCGGGGATTCATCCAAGTGCCGTGGTGGACCCATCCGCGCAGCTTGCGGCGGGTGTTCGCATCGGTCCGCAGACGGTGATAGAAGCCGATGCGCGGATCGGCCGTGACAGTGTGATCATGGCCCAATGCTATATCGGCCGGGGGGTAAAAATCGGGGCGGACAGCATGTTCTGGCCGCAGGTGGTGGTGCGGGATGGTTGCGAAATCGGCAGTCGCGTGGTGCTGCACCCCGGTTGCGTGATCGGGGCGGACGGGTTCGGCTACCGGTTTGATAAAGGAAGGCACCTGAAAATTCCCCAGATCGGGGGAGTCGTAATCGGTGACGATTGCGAACTGGGTGCGAATACGGCAGTGGACCGTGGAAAATTCTCAAACACGGTAATTGGTCGCGGTTGTAAACTGGATAATCTGGTGCAGGTCGGCCATAATGCCCAGCTTGGAAACCACTGCATCCTTGTGGCCCATGTAGCGGTTGGCGGGTCGGTGCAGGCCGGAGATTACCTGATTGTGGGCGGCGGTTCGGTGATTTCCGACCATCAGACAATCGGTGTCGGCGTGCAGGTTGCGGGCGGCAGTGCCGTGGCGGATGACCTGCCTGACGGGTCGCGCGTGGTGGGCAGTCCGGCGCGGCCCGGAAAAGAATTTTTCAGCCAAATGCGGGCCACGAACCGCCTGCCGGCCCTGCAACAGACTGTCCGCAAACTCGAAGAACGGATAACCGAGCTTGAATCCAGCGCAAAAAACCATCGCCAATGAAGCTGCCATCACCGGTCGCGGGCTTTTTACCGGAGAGGCTTCCACTGTTACCTTTAAACCTGCTCCTGTCGGCCACGGCATTGTGTTCGTCCGTATGGATCTGGGGCGTCCGGTGCGCATTCCGGCCCTAGTGGAGCACATCACCAAACGCTCCCGCCGCAGCACGCTGCGGAATGGTGCGGATTCCATTGAAACAATTGAGCATTGCATGTCCGCGGTTCATGGACTGGGGCTTGATAATCTGGAAATCAATATTTCCGGCGGCGAATTGCCGGGAGTGGATGGGTCCTGC
>JAKBBN010000106.1 GCA_021808485.1 Planctomycetota bacterium
GGTCCAATACCATTGCTGTGGTTAACAGTGTGGAAAAACTGCTTCCCAAATTGCAGGCCAGCATTCCCGCCTCCGTGCAGCTTAAAATAATCTATGACTCCAGCCAGGACATTCGCGCGGGCGTGGCGGATGTGAAGTTCACGCTGGTACTGGCCCTGGTGCTGGTTACGTTTGTCATCTTCTGCTTTCTGCGCACCATAAGGGCCACAATTATTCCCAGCTTGGCGATGCCGCTGGCCATATTGGGCACATTTGCCGTCATGTACGAACTGCATTTTACCATCGATTATTTTTCACTCCTGGCTCTTACACTGGCCGTCGGTTTTATCGTGGATGACGCGGTGGTCATGCTGGAAAACTCGTACCGGCATATGGAGATGGGCGAACCGCCGCTGCAGGCCACGCTCAACGCTTCACGCGAGATCGGCTTCACAATCGTTTCCATGACCATTTCGCTGGTGGCTGTTTTTATTCCCATTCTTTTCCTGAGCGGCATCATCGGCCGGCTGTTGAATGAATTCGCCATCACCATCGCCGCATCCATCCTGCTTTCCGGTCTTATTTCCCTTACGCTCACCCCCATGCTGTGCGCCAGATTCCTGCGCAACCCGCACGAACGCGGCCATCATTTTCTTTACCGTTTCATGGAACGGCTGTTTGACGTAAGCCTTAAAGTTTATCTGTTTATCCTGCGCGGCGTGTTGAAAGTAAGGCTGCTGGTGCTGCTCGCTTCCGCGGCTGTGCTGGTTCTCACCATTTATCTGCTGGTGAAATTGCCGGAAGGATTTATTCCCGCCGGCGACAGCGGCCGCATTCTTGTGGCTACCCAGGCGGCGCAAAGCATTTCATTTCATTCCCTGGTCAAGCATCAGCTGGCTTTGGCCGGCATTGCCGCAAAAGACCCCAACGTGCAGGTGTTCATGTCCCTGGCGGGCGGTGGACCGTTCGGCGCCACCAACGGCGGCATTATGTTCCTGCATTTAAAGCCGCGCCAGGACCGCCCGCTGTCCACGGATCAGGTTATTGCGGAGTTGCGGCCGAAATTCGCCAAAGTCGTCGGCATTCGGGCATTTATGCAGAATGTGCCGCCGGTTAATGTGAACGGCCAACTTACCAAGGCGGAATATCAGTTTACGCTGGTCTCGCCGGACACCACGGCGTTGTTCAAATACGCACCGATCCTCACGGAAAAAATGCGGGCGTTACCGGGGCTGCAGGAAGTCAACAGCGATCTGCTGGTCGCCAGCCCGCAGATTAATGTCATACCCGATGAAAACCGCGCCGAGGCGCTTGGAGTATCCAACGCGGAAATCGAGAATACCCTGGGTTATGCGTTTGGCTCCCAGCAGATATCCACAATTTATGATCCACAGGCGCAATATGAAGTCATCCTGGAAACGGAGCCCAAATACCAGCGGAACCCCGCCGATCTCTCGCTCCTTTACGTTACGGGCGCCGGCGGCACACTGGTGCCGTTAAGCGCGGTTACGCATGTCACCAAAAGTTTGGGGCCGTTGATTATCAACCAAACCGGCGAACTGCCGTCCGTCACTATTTCGTTTAACGTGGCGCCGAATTATTCACTGAGCAAGGCGGTGGGAGAAATTCAGAATCTCGCCAAGGCCACCCTTCCGCCGCAGATTCTTACCAGTTTTCAGGGCGCCGCACAGATATTCCATGAGGCGGTGGTGAATATGGGTGTTTTGCTGCTGGTGTCCGTGGTGGTTATTTATATTGTGCTGGGAATTTTATATGAAAGCTTTATCCATCCCATCACCATTCTCACCGCCCTGCCGTTTGCCGGTCTTGGTGCGATCCTGACGCTGATGATTTTTCACAAAATTCTGGACTTGTACGCCTTTGTCGGCATTATTCTGCTGATCGGACTGGTAAAAAAGAACGGCATCATGATGGTGGATTTCGCCATTGACGGGCAGCGGAAGCGCGGGCTGTCTCCGGTGGAAGCTATTTATGAGGCGTGTTCCATCCGTTTTCGCCCCATCATGATGACCACCATGGCCGCACTGTTCGGCACACTGCCTATCGCCGTGGGAACCGGAATAGGGGCGGACACGCGACGGCCGCTGGGATTGGCCGTTGTGGGCGGTCTGCTGTTTTCGCAATTCCTCACACTGTTTGTCACGCCGGTGTTTTATATTTTCATGGACAAGGTCCGAACAACCTGCGGCGGCATGGATTACGCGCGTCACGCCGTCAAAACAAATGCGACTGCCGAGCCCGTTCATGCCTGATCCGGATTTTGCCGCCGCAAACATTACGATAAATGAGTCCGCACATGACCCCACAAGAGATTGCCCATCGCATTGATCATACCGTTCTTAAGCCGGAAGCTGCGGATTTGCAGATTCGCCGGCTCGTCGCCCAGGCGGTGGAATATCAATTTGCCGCAGTGTGTATTAATCCGCACTGGATTCCCCTGGCCGCGGAATTGCTGCAAACCGCCCCGTCGAACGCAGCGGCTGCGGCCGGCGGCATACCGGCTATTTGCGCCTGCATTGGATTTCCACTCGGTGCGATGTTTAGTTCCTCCAAAGCGGCGGAAGCCGCGGCCTGCATCCGGGCCGGTGCGACGGAATTGGACATGGTCGCTTTTATTCCCGCACTACTTGCCCGCAATGCCGCACAAACCCAGGATGATATCCTGCAAGTTGTTGTCGCCGCACGCCAGCAGGATCCACGAATCGTCATTAAGGTTATTCTTGAAACGGCGCTGCTTAATGAATCGCAAATCGCCACAGCTTGTGAGGCCGCGGCGAAGGCGGGCGCGGATTTTGTAAAAACCAGTACCGGTTTCCACGCAGCCGGGGGAGCTACGGTGCAGGCGGTGCAATGGTTGAAGAAGCACAGCTATGGAATGCGGGTTAAAGCCTCCGGTGGCATACGTGATTTGCCTGCGGCACTGGCCATGCTGGAAGCCGGTGCCGACCGGCTGGGCTGTTCAGCCGGCGTGGAAATCGTAACGGCGGCCAGAGCATGAATTTAGACAGAGCTCGGCACAGAAAAGCAATTATTGCAAAAAAGGTGATTCGCCGCCTCCGGCGTCATTTTGCAAAAAGTTTTTAGAATGTCGCCAGTAGTGTGATAAAAATCAATATCCAGACTGCATCCAAAAAATGCCAATAGATCGCACAATAGCGTACACCAGGATGATAATTGCGGGAATAAACAGTGCTGCGGGCTTTAACGGTTGTCACCGCCAGCGGAATAATACCGCCAATCACGTGCAACGCGTGCAGCGCCGTAAAAACGTAAAATACCACCAACAATACATGGGCTTCAATCAGCGGACCTTCACCGTGTGGAATGCCCCCCATCGTTGATGCGGGCGGTCCGTGAAATGCGCTCAAGGCGGCCGAATTTGCCTGCAACGTATGCAACAGCTCAAACCAGTTGAATCCCTGGACGAAAAGGAAGACGAGTCCGAGCCCAAGTGTGATTGCCAAGCCCCGCCGCAGTGCCGGCAGTTGATCCCGCTTGATCGCAACCGCGGCCCAGTGCATGGTCAGCGAGCTTGCCAGAAGAATCAACGTGCTAAGCCAGAGGCCGGACGGAAGATGGACGGATACCGCATAATGAAAATTGGATCGGACTAAGAAAAATCCGATCAGGCTGGATACAAATAGAATTGACAGCGCCCCCACCAGCAGCGATACGCCCAATGTGCCGGCGCCAGGTACAAAGCCATGCGTGCGAAAATCAATCTCTGCAGCCGTGCCGCCCGTCGGCATATTCTGGTCCTGCCCATTGGTCATTCCACCCGTCCTGACTTTTATGGCCTTCGATAAAACTCATCATCTCCACCGCACGATTCTGGATTATAGCCGTGAAGCCCCGGTCCGAGTGCCGCCGTCATACATCCCATTATCAGTACGCCGCGAATCAGGATGTTTCCCAGCAAGCCGCCTGATGCGCCGGATCTCCGCCTTTGGACTCCATCGGCGGCATTTGGGCGCGGCATCGCTCCGTAGCCAGTGAACATCGCGGGTGAAACGGACAGCCGCCCGGCGGATTTGCCGGGCTGGGAACTTCACCGGCCAGCACCAGGCGTTTTCCCCCACCGCGTGGATCCGGCGCGGGTACCGCGGAAAGCAGCGCGCGGGTATAGGGATGCATGGGCGAGTTTACAATCCGCCGGGAGGCGCCTGTCTCCACAATCCGGCCCAGATACATGACGGCAATGCGATCTGAAAAATGTTCCACCACCGCCAGATTGTGCGCGATAAATAGATAAGCCAGTTTCATTTCCCTCTGCAATTCCGCAAGCAGATTCAGCACCTGGGCCTGAATGGATACATCCAGCGCCGACACCGGTTCATCGCACACAATAAGCCGCGGATTCAACCCCAATGCGCGGGCGATGCCGATGCGCTGGCGCTGCCCTCCGGAAAATTCATGCGGATAGCGGTTGGCGGCGTCCGCGGTAAAACCAACCCGTTCCAGAAGTTCCGAGACACGCGCGGATATTTCTTCCCGCGGCAGCAGGCGGTGCACCGCCATCGGTTCGGAAATCATTGATCCCACCGTCATCCGCGGATTCAACGATCCGACCGGGTCCTGAAAGATAATCTGCATCTGCCGCCGAAGTACGCGCAGCGGTCCGGCACGCATGGCATACAGGTCTTTACGGTCAAATAGAACCTGGCCGCTGATGTCCGCCGATCCCGGCGGCAGCAACCGCAAAATGGCCCTGCCCGCGGTTGTTTTTCCGCAGCCGGATTCACCCACAAGCCCCAATGTTTCGCCCGGCGCGATTCGCAGTGATATGCCGTCAACCGCGCGCACATAACCGGACACCGAGCTGAAAAACCCGGTACGGATCGGAAAATGCACCTTGAGATTGTTAACTTCAAGCAGTGGATCGGTGAAATTCGCGGTGTTTTCACTTTCCGTAGCGGCAGGAAAGGCGGCGATGGTTGGTGGTTCGGCGAATTTCACTGTTGCATTGTCCCGTCAGTCCGACAGCAGGAGTATTGTTCTGCCGCGTGCAATTACGCCGGAAGACCGGCTTCGAAAAGGCCGAGCACCCGGCCCAGCCCGTCCAAGGCGTCATGTCCCGATGGCGTTATTTGAGTTCCACACTCCAATACGCATGAGCCAGAAAATGATTCCATGACGAATACTTGTCTGACCCCAGGCGAATATTAATTACCGGATTCCGCTTGGGCTTGACCGGCAATTTTGCCAACTGCATATGCGCCTGATGGGGTGTACGCCCGCCCTTGCGTGCGTTGCATTTCACGCAGCAGCAGACCAGATTTTCCCAAACTGTTTTGCCGCCCAAGGCACGCGGAATCACATGGTCCAGTGAAAGTTCGCTGGTCGGCAATTTTTTGCGGCAATACTGGCAGGTGCCGTTATCCCGCGCATAAATATTCCGGCGGTTAAGTTTCACTTCCTGTCGGGGCAGGCGGTCATACCCCAATAACCGGATGATTCGCGGAACTGCAATTTCATAGCGTACTGTCTGGACAAAATCATGCGATTCGCGTTCATATTGCGCCTTGAGCTGCGAGATTTCCGTCCAGGATTCAATGTCATAACAAAAGTGCGTGCCGTTTTCGACGGAAATTACTTCCGCCAGATTTTTACAAAGCAGAATAAAAGCACGGCGCGCATTGACCACCCTGATCGGCATGTATAGCCGGTTCAGCACCAGAACACTGCATGACAGCCCTGTTGTCGACACCGATTCCGACACGCGAACTGCTCCCATTTATCAGGCAGGCAATCCCAATGGAGTCGAAAGCCGACCTGCGCCGGCGAAGCTTCACCCGAATCGGGATCCCTTACCAAGACTATTCTTAGCGACCGGAGCCTTATTGGCAAGCCTTATGGCGGATCGCAAGTTAATATTTTGTAAGTATACCGGATAACGGCAATTCGTTAAACAAATTCAAATTATCCATAAACATATAAATTAACAGCCAAAGGACACTTATTGGCCAGCTAATTAGATCGACCGAGGCCTTTTTATAGCCCCATATCGCTGAACAAATTTTTGACCGCACAGACCAAATTTGGTGGTCTGCTCGAATCTTGTTACATTGGACACTGGCCAGTTAAAGAAATTTCGTTAAAATCCTGCCATGCCTGACATTACAATTCAGCTTTCCCCCGTCCATGAAACCCGTTACACCGTCCACATCGGCCATGGAATTTTCAGCCAGTTGGGGCGTTTGGTACGCAACCTTACCCCGGCTCCATCCTGCGGCATTATGTCCGATTCCAATGTGGCCGCGCTTTATTTAAAGACTGCGGAACAGTCAATGGAACATGCCGGCTACCGTGTAACCAGCCACGTGTTTCCCGCCGGCGAAGCCAACAAAACGCTGGCTACCGTTTCGGCCGCGCTGGATGTGTTCCTGCACGCTCGGCTTGAACGTTCCAGCCCGATCATCGCCCTTGGCGGTGGCGTGGTGGGTGATATGGCGGGATTTGTTGCGGCAACCCTGCTTCGTGGTGTTGCGTTTATTCAGGTTCCGACGACCCTGCTCGCTGCCGTTGACGCCAGCGTGGGCGGCAAAGTCGGCGTGGACCACCCCGCCGGCAAAAACCTGATTGGCGCCTTCCATCATCCACACATGGTAATGTCCGACACAGCTTTGTTGAGCACGTTGCCCCCGCTCGAAATTCAATGTGGATTGGCTGAATGCATCAAACACGCCGTGATTCAAGATGCCGATCTGTTTTCCTGGCTGGAACAGAATCTGGAAGCAATTCTGGCCGGAGAGCCCGAAGCGCTGAACCGGCTGGTGGCGTGGAATGTGAGAATCAAGGCGGATGTGGTAATGTCCGATCCGCTGGAACATGGTGTTCGCGCCCTATTAAACTTCGGGCATACTTTTGGCCACGCACTGGAAACAACCGCGGGCTATCAGGGGTTGCCCCACGGTCAGGCGGTGGCGATGGGAATGGCGGCCGCCGGAAAACTTGCCGCGAACCGCGGTAAATTCGCTCCACGCGACCTCGCCCGGCTTGAAACACTGATTCGGCGTGCCGGCCTGCCCGTGCGGCGAACCAGCGCCCAGCGGAATATCGCGCCTGTTCCGGTGGTTATTGACGCCATGCGCAGCGATAAAAAAGTGCAGCAGGGGCAAATGCGGTTTATTCTTCCCACCTGCATCGGCCGGGCCGAGGTGTTCACTGATGTGGACGTCGGAGAAATACGTTCCGCCCTGGAGTTCATTTCGACGCAACAGCAGTGAGAATTCCCATGAACCAGCAAAATGCCGATCATCGCGAAGCCGCTTTGGGGTCCGGCTCAACCGAAAGTGATACCGCGGAGTCCGGCGGGAATTCCGCACAATCATTAAAAACACTGCACGCCTGGGTGGCCCTTTCGCGCTGCCCGCAGATTGGCCCCGTCCTGGCCCGGCGGTTGGTGGAGTCCGTTGGCGGCGCTGAAAAACTGCTCAGCGCCTCATATCAGGATTTTGCAGCCGTTGACGGTATTGGCCCGGCGCGGGCCCGTGCAATTGCCGACGGTTTAAAAAATGCAGACGCCGAAAAAATTATTGAAGAAGCCGGGCAACGCCAAATTCGGATCATTTGCCCGGCGGACGCGGAGTGGCCGCCCGGCCTGCTCCAAATTCCGGATCCCCCGGTAATCTTATACTTGCGTGGTCGGTTGCTGCGGCAGGATGCTCTGGCCGTAGGCATCGTGGGATCGCGCCGATGTACACTCTACGGTCGGGAGCAAAGCGATAAGTTCGCCGCGGCACTGGCGGAACTTGGCGTTACCGTCATCAGCGGCGGAGCCCGTGGAATAGACACCGCCGGCCATACCGGCGCACTCCGCGCCGGCGGAAGAACCATCATTGTGCAGGGCTGCGGGCTGGAACATTGCTATCCACCGGAAAATCTGGACCTGTATGACCGCATTGTCCGGGAAGATCGCGGTGCGGTTATCAGCGAATTGCCCCCCGGGGAACCGCCGTTGCCGGAAAATTTTCCGCCGCGGAATCGCATTATCACGGGCATGTCACTGGGCATTCTTGTAGTGGAGGCCAATCTGCGAAGCGGCTCCCTTATCACAGCCCGGCTTGCCGCTGACGATTACGGCCGCGAGGTATTTGCCGTTCCCGGTCGCATTGATTCACCGGCAAGCAGCGGCACGCATCATCTGATAAAAATGGGATCCGCCCGCCTGGTGGAAAATGTCACCGACATACTCGAAGGTCTGGGACATCGGGAACTGCTTGGCGAAGCCGCCGGCGAATCAGCCGCACCGGCCGGCATGTTTCCCGCCGCCGGCCGCCGATCTCCAGCACCGGTGGAACCGAAAATTGAAGAGGCTCCCCAGCCGGATATGAAACAATCCTCCGGCGGCGGTTCGGCTGAGCCGGCGCCGCCTGATAACCAGCTCACCGGCGTACAACGTACAATTCTAACCGCGCTGAAAAAACAGGCGATGGCTCCGGACGATATCTGCGAAACCTGTGAACTCCCGGCAGGTGTCGTGATTGCCGAAATTACATTTTTGCAGATACGCGGCCTGATCAAGCGTGATACACACGGACTGTTGCGTCCGGTTCACCGCTGACGGCCGCACAACCTGAATAGAAAGGTCATCCATGGCCCGCGTAAAAGCCAATCGAGTTGCCGTGTACGTGTATCGCATAAACAGGGCCGGGCCGGAGTTTTTGCAACTTCACCGGTCGATAAGTTCCGGCGACTATGCCCTGTCCTGGCAAACGGTATACGGTGGCATCAAACAAAATGAAAGCGCCATTGACGCGGCCCAACGGGAATTGCGTGAAGAAACCGGTCTTTCCGCGGTTCAACTGCACCAGGTGGAATATCTGGAAGGCTTTTACCACCGTTCCCGTGACCGGGTCACTCTGCTGCCGGTATTCGCCGCCAGGGTAGGCGGAAATGCAAAAATAAAACGGAATTCAGAGCACGATGCACACCGCTGGGTTCCCCTGAGTCAGGTAGCGGGCTTATTCGTATGGCGGGTACAACGGCAAGCCATTGAGATCATCGTTCAGGATATTATCGGCGAGTCGCCGGCGCGCGATCTGCTGCGGATTCTGCCGGTTAAAAAAGAATCGACTATCCGGTAGCGCGTTAAACCATTTGCAGGAATGGATTTGTCCGGCGCTCTTCCCCAATTGTGGTGGCCGGGCCATGTCCCGGTCGAACGGATGTTTCGTCCGGCAATTCCATCACCCGTTGGAGCGAAGATTTCATCGCCGTGGTGCTCGCATCCGGCAGGTCGGTACGGCCGATGGAACCGGCAAACAATAGATCCCCGGCCAGCAGCAACTTTTCCTGTGCACAATACAAAACCACGTGACCCGGTGAATGCCCGGGCGTAAAAATGACCTGCAGTTGCAAGTCGCCGACATTGATGATTTGGCCATCATCCAGATAACCATCCGCGTGGCGCGGTGGAATTGTATATGGCAGTTGAAAAAGCTTGCTGCCCGGATGGAGCAGCTTCGGTTCATCCAAACGGTGGATCAGCACCTTGGCTTCGGGAAATGCCTCCGTCACCACATGGTGATCACTGGTGTGATCCCAGTGGCCGTGCGTCAGCAGCAGATGGGTGAGTCG
>JAKBBN010000107.1 GCA_021808485.1 Planctomycetota bacterium
CAATTCTCACCACCTTTAACGAGGTGGACATGTCCGCGGTGATGGGATTGCGGGAGAAATATAAGGAACGCTTTGAGAAAATGCACAGCGTCGGGCTGGGGTTTCTCTCGTTTTTTGCCCGCGCGGCCTGTGCCGCGGCCAAAGCGGTGCCGGTGGTAAACGCCCAGATTCAGCAGCGGACCATCGTGTACAAAAAGCATATGCATCTGGGAATTGCCGTAGCCACGGAAAAAGGCCTGGTAGTGCCTGTTGTACGCAATGCTGACAAGCTGTCCATGGCGCAAATCGAGGCGGAAATAAAACGGCTCGCGGTTCGCGCGCGTGAAGGAAAAATATCACTGGAAGAACTCGGGGGCGGCACATTCACCATTACCAATGGCGGCGTGTTCGGGTCGCTGCTTTCCACGCCCATTCTTAACCCTCCGCAGAGCGCCATTCTGGGTCTGCATAAAATTGAAAAGCGGGCCGTGGTCGTCGATGACCAGATCGTCATCCGCCCGATGATGTATCTGGCGTTAAGTTACGATCATCGGCTTATTGACGGCCAGCAGGCTGTTACATTCCTTGTCCATATGAAGGAATCCCTGGAGGACCCCGCCAGGCTTCTGTTGGAGGTCTGAGCCGACCGGAGAGGGCCCATAACCCCCGGTGCATGGTCGTATATCTACGATTAACAGTCGTTAAACTGCTTAAAAAGCCGTATTTTTTTTACGGGTGGGCTTGTATCCTGTGTAATTCCTATTATGATACTCGCAGTTTCTGGTTTTCTTTGTTCTTACATAAAGGATTTGCTAATGGCAGACAAAGCACCAACGAAGAGTGAAATTCTTTCGGCCATTTCCGCGGAGACGGAACTTTCGCGCAAACAGGTCGCATCGGTTCTGGAAGCGATGTCCGGACTGATCGGCAAGAATGTCGGCAAAAAAGGTCCTGGTCTTTTTGTGGTTCCGGGCTTGATGAAAATTACCGTTATCAACAAGCCGGCCACCAAGGCCCGTAAGGGTATTAACCCCTTCACCAAGGAAGAGGTTATGTTCAAAGCCAAGCCCGCCCGCCGCGTCATCAAAGTGCGGCCTCTTAAGGCTCTCAAGGACATGGCCAAGTAAGTTTGCGGTAGCGCCGGCCTTTTTTTTGACCGTCCCATCGTCACCTTCGCGATTTGCCTCTTCCGCTCGAATACAAGCCGCGGCTGAGGCAGGCGTCCGGTTGGTGTGTCGACCGGGATGATGCACAGGGCGCCTGGCGGATTGGCGCGGATTTTTCCCCAATTGCCGGCGAACCAGCGGTGATATGCGTGCGACGTGATATCCGGTGTTGGTCGCGCGATCCTGCGGCTTTACACCGCCATCCGTGCCGTTGAATTGGCACAAGCGGGCGAACCAGTCAAGCTGAAAATCAAACGCTCGTACTGCGGAATTGACTGCGGTATGAGCGTTCTTTTTTAACCTGTCACGGTGGCGGTACACGCAACCGCGTGCTGAGGCGTTACATCGCCTGGCCGTTATGCAAATGGTCCAAAGCCTGGAATTTTTTCTCGCGAGTAATTCGCTTTTGTAATTGATCAAGCAGGCGGCGATCACGAGATGTAAGCCGCTTTATTTTGTGCAACAATTCGGCTCCATGGATCCAACTCCGCAACGCGCTGCCGTTGTGCCTGAGTTTGTAAAGTGTGTCACCCACATGCAGGAATTCCGCGGCATTATCGCCATGCGGAAGCAGAATGGCGAGGCGGAATTCCCGCAACGCCCGGTGATAATGGCGCAGCTGGTAATAAACCCATCCCAGCGTGTCACGCGAGGCGGTGTCGTCCGGATACGCCCGTACCGCCCGTTTGGCCATCGCCAGGCATTGCGGCAGGTTCTCCCGTTTCTGTGCCTGGAAATATGCCAGGTCGTTATTGATGAGCGCGTTATCAGGCTCTATGCGGAATGCCTTCCGCATAAGATCGGAATATATCCGCAGTTTTCCACGGTTATATTCCAATGTTGCCAGTGCAAGTATGTCCCGTACCCGCGGTTGGGGGGCCTGTGCCAATTCCCTGGCCATCGCGATGGCCAGGGTTTGCTTATGCTGAAGCTCGAAAAGTTGTATCCGCATTCGCATGACCCATCGCCGGTGCGGCATGAGCCGACGCAAATTATTCACCCAGCGTACCGCCGCCGAAAGGTAGTGCTGCTTGATCAAAAATTTGACATAAATGGATTGGCGCGTTTCGGATCTGAGTTGCCGGAGAGCATAGGCTTTTATAAACGCCGCCGCGCGGCCCGGTTCATGCGACGCCAACAGGCCGGCAAGGCAGGCGGAAATCAGTTGCGGATTGTCCGGCGAATACCGCAGTGCGCGGGCGATGTCCCGGGACGCTTGCGCGGGCTGATGGGCGGCATTATCAATGTGCCATAATGCCATCGCCAGGGATACATTTCCGGAATGCCGGGCAATCGCGGCATTCAAAATTTGACCGGCTTTGGCCAATTTTCCGGCGTGCCGCGCCATATCCGCCCTGTAAATCACGGCATGTAAATCACCGGGAAACTGCCGACAGTATGCAAGCTCAAGCCGTCGGACCAGACCGGCGTTCTTTTTTTCCTTGGCAATATGCAGCAGACTGCGATAGGCCAGGGAAAAATCGGGGAAATATCGCAAAATGGCGATCAACTCCCCGGCCTCCTTCCCCTGCTGTCCCCGTTCATGATATACCCGGGCCAGCAGCCAATAGCCCAGGAGCCGGTGCGGATGCATCCGCCTGTAGTGGGCCGCAAGTCGCAGGGCGGCGGTAGTGCGGTCGTCGGCAAGGTAAATGGTCAGTTGCACCAGATAGCGGTCCAGATGCTTGGACAAGTGATGGATGCCCTGGTGCAGCGCCGCCTCCGCACCGGAGAAGTCGTGGGATTGTAACAACTGCCATGCAACGAATTGGTTGGCGCCCGGCACGTGCGCATTGAGTTGGGCGGCGGCAACCCCAAATCCAATCGCGGCTCTTTGCCGGCCGGCATCGGTGGCGGCCCGGCCCAGAAGGAAGTAGCACCATTCCAGCCTTTCCCGGCGTTTTATATCCGCGGCCGACGGACCGGTTTGCGGGGATAACAGCGACCGGACGGCAAACCGGCGGCCGCGTAACGTATCTTTTACCAATGCATCAAACTGACGGTGACTGGAATATGGACCGACCAATATTTGCAGGTCCTGTTTTGCAGTTGCCGCGGAAAGGGCGCCGGCCGCCGCGGCATTCGCCAGAAACCGTATCACTCTGCCGGGCCGGTGCTGCTGCCGGGCCAGGGCGATGAATTCCTGCGTGGTCCATGTGTCGGCCGGTGCGGCCTTTGCCAGCGTAAAAAAATCCCGAAATGCCGCAGCCCATTTCCCCTGCGTCAATTCCGTTTTGGCTTTCACCAGCAGGGCTTGTCGGATGTGCGTTGCACTCGGCGCGGCAGCCCCGGCTATGGCGGCATTGCCGGCATGAACAACCGAAATCAGGGGCAACATCGCCGCCAGTGTCACAATCGTGCGGCGATTTATCCAGGCCCTTTGACCGCGGCGTAGGATGGAAATTCCCGTCTGCATTGGTTTCTCCGACAATCTTCCAGCCCTGTATTGTAGCCGCGGCGACGGCGCGGCACGCGCACTTAATTCGAAGTGCGGCCGCCCTATTCATTGTCTGCGGCCGGCACACCGCGCTTGAATTGAAAATGAGGCGGTAAAAATTATCGCCTGCGGCGGCGTATCCGGCGATCCTTGCGCTTTCTTTCCGTGCGTTTGGCTCGCTGCTGATCCGATGCGGTATTTTCGCTTTTATGTCCCTGGCCTCTTTGGTGGGGCTGTTTGCTGCGTCGTTTCCCAACGGCACTTTCCCATTGCTGGTTTTTGGGCCGCCGGGCAGGTTCAAATCGTGTCAGGGCTTTTTGGCCGCGGATGGTGGAACTGTGCTCCAGAATTCGCAGGTCCATCTTCCTCGCCGGTATGTTCACGGACACAATCTGCACCTTGGCCGCATCCCCCAGACAGATGCGCCGGCCCGAACGCTGGCCGCGCAGCGAGGCGGAACGGTCATCAAAAATCCAGAAATCGTCGGGCAGATCGGCAATGCGTATCATTCCTTCCACCAGAAATCGCGTGGACTGGACAAACACGCCGAAGCTGTTGACCCCGGTTACCACGCCGTCTATGACATCGCCGATATGCTCCGCAAGTAGCTGCAGCACCTTCACGGATCTTAATTCCCGCTCCGCATCCTGCGCGCGGCGCTCGGTAAAGGATAAATGCCCGGCCAGCCGCGTAAGCATGGCGTCGTCCGGAGTATCGCCGAGTTGGCGCGGCATCAGGGCGAAAACTTCGGGTGAAAGGTCCACGATGCCGGCCTGTTCCAGCGACGGCGGCGGCGGGGCTTTTTTTTCCGGGCGGCTTTTTTTCCGCGAGCTTGTCAACACGCTGTTCAAACTGCGGTGGATCACTAAGTCTGCATAGCGCCGGATAGGGGAGGTGAAGTGGGCGTAATTTTCGCTCGCCAACGCATAATGTCCCAGCGGCAGCGGTGAATATTCGGCCGTGCTGAACGTTTTGAGAATGCTTAAATGCACCGCATAGGCAATGGGAGTGCCCCGGACTGAATCCAGCAGTTCCTGGATGACATGCCGGTCGATGCGCGCCGGCAACTGCTTGCCGGCCACCTGCACAAAATGGCGAACCTGTTCCGCGGCGTCCATATCCGGATCCGGGTGGATGCGCCGCAAAACGCTCCGGCCGTTCTCCGTCAGGAACCGGGCCACGGCCTCATTGGCTTCCACCATGAACATTTCAATTATTTTGTGGGTGAAGGAATCGTCCTCGGGATGGGCGTCTTTCACATATCCATCGTGATCCATCACCAGTTCAACTTCCGGCAGGTCCAGCACGATCATGCCTTGATCCAGCCGGCGGCGCTGAATGGCCCGGGCCAGGCGGTCCATATTCAGCAACAATTCACGCATTTCCGGATTTGCATGGGGCACATGCGGATTGGGCGGTGAATCCAGCAGCCCTTTGCTGTATGGGGCGGAGTCTCCCTTCATGTCATCAATAATCGCCTGGGCCTGCTTGTAGGTTAGTCGTCTGTCCGATTGAATAAGCGTATTGGCCACCCGGTAAGACACCACGCGGCCCTGACGGTCATAACGGATAAACGCACTTTTTGTCAGCCGCGGCTGATTTTCCTGCAATGAGCAAACACCGTTGGATAAAATTTCCGGAAGCATGGGAACCACATGGCGCGGAAAATAAACGCTGTTGCCCCGCAGCCGGGCCTGAAGGTCCAGAGCGCTGTCCACCGGCACAAAATGCGACACATCCGCAATATGCACGCCGAGTTCGTAAAGCGCCGGTCCGGGACGATCCGCCTCCGCAGGTGAAAGCAGATGCTCAATGTGTTCTTCCGGCGTTTCCGGCTGATCCAGAACCCGCAGTGTGATGGCATCGTCAAAATCTCTGGCGTCATCCGGGTCTATCGTCAGAGTCAGAAGATGGCGGATATCCTCGCGGCGGGCGCCGTCCGCCAAGGCGCTATGTGCTGAAAATGACCCCGCCGCGCTCCGCGCCTGGTCCACAACGGCCGGCGGAAACTCGCTGGGTAGATCAAATTGCCGCAACACCGAAGCCAACTCCACATCGGGCTGCCCATGCGGGCCCAGCACCTCGGTGATCACGCCGTGCGCCGGTTGGCCGGCCGTGGGGTATTCCACGAGTTCCACGGTAACTTTGTCCCCCTCGGCGGCATTTTTCGCGCCCGCGTCCTGCACCAGTATCGGTTGTTTGAAGGTGGATCCGTCGGGCATCACCACCCAGCCCTGCAGATCCCGCTTGAGCGTTCCGACACACCGGCTGGTGCCCCTCCGGATGATCCGGACGATCCGCCCCACGCGCCGCCGCTTTTCCGCGCCGCTTTTGTCCGTCGCCATAATTCGCGCAATAACCATGTCGCCGTTGAGTGCCTCCAGCGTGTCCGGGGCGGGAATAAACAGGTCTCCGAGTTGATCGACTTTCACCGGTACTACGAATCCGAATCCGCGGCTGGTGCTGTGAAAAATCCCCAGGAGACTGTCGGCGTTGATCGGCAGGCGAACGGACTTCCCGGCATCCACAGGCAGCAGCATGTCCGTGGATATGAGTTGATTGATTGCGGCACGGAACGCTTCATCTCCGGCGATGGTCATTGCCAGCCGGCGCTTCAGTTCGGCAACGGCCATCGGTCCGCCGTCCGCCGCGGCCAGACAGTCGATAATGTATTCAGAAAGACGATCAGCCAAGCAAATCTCCATTTCAACGAATTGCAGTATACCGCCGTTAACCGATGTGTGCCCGCAAAATGAACGGCGATCCGCTTTTTGCCGTAGCAACCTGCCTCCCTCCGTCCGTCGGGGGGCATGCCGCGAAAAATATTTTCCGGCTTGACTGGCCGCCGGCAACATGCAACACTGCGTATGGAGGCGGGGTTGGTTGTTGCCGGCAAGGAGGCTCACTGTGACCAGGTTGCGTTTGCCGTTCAATTGTATTCTCATCGCACTTGCTGCGTTGGGCGGCTGCGCTTTTTTCGCCGGTTGCCAGTCTACCGCAGCCGTGGGACAGGTGAATTTGGCGGCGGGATACCGGGAATATCAATTGCATGACTATGCCGCCGCTCACAATACCGCAACCGCCTTTATTCAGGCGGATTCCACAAGCCCGAATATAGATGAAGCATATTATCTGGCCGGTCTGGCGCAGGAGGCGCAGGGCCATGTGCCGGCGGCCAAAACGGATTATATGGCGGCAATCGCCCACAGCAGTCGCCCGCAGGTTATTTCCAAAAGTTCCGCCGCGCTGGGGGATATTGCCTATGCCCGTGGGCGGTTCGCGTCGGCCATCACCTATTATCAGCGTGCGGCGACGGCGGATCCGGCGGTGGGCCTGCCGATTTCCGGTTTGATGCAATTGGGCATCAGCCAGCAAAATGTCGGTGACTGGGCGGCGGCCAACACGACTTTTTCCGCCATCGAACAATCCGCTCCGGGAACCACCGCCGCACTGATTGCCCGCCAACGATTCGGTCAGACGCATTTTGCCATTCAATATGGCGCGTACAGCCTTTCGACCGCGGCCTGGAATCAGGTGCGGGTCCTGCGATCCAACGGCATCTACGCCGTGGTGGTAACCCAAAATCTGCATAATCGCCCCATGTACCTGGTGCAAAGCGGTTTTTTCCCCACGTTCAAGGTCGCCATGGCCGCCCGGACCGCGGTTGCCGCCCGCCAGCCGCAGGCGATAGTGGTGCCGTGACAATCGCTCTTACTGCGGGTATCCTTCTTGGGCCTGATACAAGGCCTGAAATAATTCAGATTAACACCCGACAGGAGACCAACAATGGCGGATGAAATTCCACAAGAAGTTACGACAAATGACGGCCGCGGCAACCCCGGCGGCCAGGTAAATGTTCAGTTCCGGGAGAACAAGCTGGAAACCGTTTACAGCAATTTCGCCCGGTTGGCCGGCACCCATGAAGAGATTTGCGTTGATTTCGGCGTGAATATGCAAAGCGGTGATAATCCTTCCATGGCGGTCATTGATCTGAACACCCGCGTGGTCATGAGCTTTTTTTCCGCCAAGCGATTGGCACTGCAATTGAGCCATGCCGTGCAGCGCTATGAGCAGGTTTATGGGCCGCTTCATCTGGATCCGCGCCAACGCCAGGTTCGCCAGTCACAATAATTTCCGGCTGTTTGCCGCGCGTTTACGCGGTAAACCGTCGGCGATAGCCGCCGCGGCTTTGGGTATCGCCGGTTTGCCGGAACATCAAGGGTTGTCCTACGCCATGAATCAGCAATCCGCCGTTCATGCCTTGAGAGTATGGTGCCGCATGGATGCGGCATTTGGCGCGGCGGAACTGCCGTTGCCGGCGGATGTGCTCAAAGCGTCCGCGGACGCTCGCCGCATTCCGGTTGCCGCGCCATCCGCGGCGCCGCGGCGCGATGCCGGCGAACCGGCGGCCGATGTGCGGAATTTTGCGCAGCGCCAGGCTCCGTCGGGACGAAGCCCGGTTGCCGCATCCCCGGAGTCCAGTATGCCGCGCCGCCCCGGCTCATCCGCGCCAACCGCTTCAAATCCCGCGGATCATGCCGCAAGCAACGCGATTCCGCAGGTTGCCGTGCTGCCGTCGATCCCCGACGGAAAAATAACGGGTTTGCCCGAGCTTTCAGCGGCGGAAAAAGCCCGGCAGCTTGCCGCGTTGGAGGCTGAGGCGTGCGCCGGACTTGCGCCGTACGTTTCGCAAAGCGCCACGCGGGTGGTGTTCGGAGAGGGGGATTCCAACGCGGGCATGATGTTCATCGGAGAAGGCCCGGGAACGGATGAGGACCGGCTGGGGCGCCCTTTTGTGGGCCGGTCCGGACAATTGCTGGATAAAATGATTGTTGCCATCGGGTTGACACGGGAAAAAGTTTACATTGCCAATATTGTAAAGTTGCGCAGCGCCGACTGGGATCCCGTCGGATCGCGGTTTAAGGATCGCCCCCCATCCGTTTCGGAAGCGGCCCTGGGCATTCCGTGGTTGCACCGGCAAATCGAGATCATTCGGCCAAGAGTACTTGTAACGTTGGGCGCCAGTGCCGTGCGCCACCTGCTGGGTGTGACGGGGAATTTGTCCGCGTTGCGCGGCCATTGGCAGGACTACCGTGGAATTCCGGTGATGCCGACCTATCATCCCGCATTTTTACTGCGAGCGTACACGGAAGAGAACCGACGCTTGGTCTGGAACGATCTTAAAGCGGCTCTGGGGAAAATCTGACAAGCGGGCGACCGGATTCGAACCGGCGACGTCCAGCTTGGGAATAAGCCCAAATTTCGGGCCGAACAGCCCAGAAAACCCTTATAATTCATGATTTTACCGCATTAAAATCGCTTTGCAAATCATCTTCTTTTCTCTTCGCTTTTCGCGTGTTTTTGCGGTATCAAAAAGCCAAAACGGTACAAAACAGTAGAACCTGCAACAACCTTTTTACGCGGCTGCCACTTTACGATTACTATTGTATATTACTTTAATCGTCTGCACAGCGAACTGCAAGAATCCTCGAGACTAATCGCGACTGCAACAGGCAGCGAGTGACGACGGCAATATTTTGCCGGTAGGTTTTATCAATCAGCAGGTCAACATCGCCATCGGCGAGACCATTCACCAAGGCGCCGACTTCGCTGAAATACGGGGCAGGTGTTAATCTGATAGTGCGAGCGTAAACCAGTTGGTGAATCAGGCCGTTAAAATCGGCCTCATCTTTCAACCGCTCCCATAGCTCCTCCTCGCTTTCCATAGGCGGCTTACCGTTGAACGGTCGCTTCTTATCCGGTTTATTTGCATCATTTATCATCCCCCTAGACACATCACCGAGCGCATAAAGACAATGAGGTGCCGCATTCCCTAGCCGAGCC